>NZ_JAMYKT010000002.1:0-390258 GCF_040317515.1 Mesorhizobium sp. M1428 | reverse complement strand
CATCAACAGGCCGGACAGAAGACTGCACCCGACCAACGCGCCATAATGTCGAATTACCTCTTGCATCGCGGGAGCCATCCACAGAAGACATCGCGGCTGACCAGCCTTTGAAGGTCGCGCTCGCGCCAAGAACGGACCGTCGCAAGCCGTGGATCAGCCGACCTCGATGTTCATCTCGGCGATCAGACGTTCACGCCCGGCTAGCGAGTTCAGCGCCTTGTCGCCGAGTTCCCGGGCGACAAGGTTGAGCAGCGCTTCGCAAAAAACGACATAAGCGCCCATGCTGTTCGAATAGAAGCTGCTGGCGTGAGGGATGAAAAAGGCATGCTCGGCAGGAGGAACGAGCGGCGAGGATCGGGAATCCGTGATCGCGATCACGGCCTGGCCATTCGCCGCCGCGATTCGAGCAACCTCTGCAACGCTGCGCGTATAGGGCGCACAACTTGCGACGATGACAATGTCGCCCCGATCAAGCTGCGACAGTGCTTCGGCGACGCCGAGCCGTGGCGCGTCCAGCAGTGCCACGTCGGAGCGCACCATGCCGAGGCAATAGGTGAGAAAACTGGCCAGGGAATGGAATTGACGCACGCCGTGAACGCGCACGCGGCGAGCGCTGGCCAGCAGCCTGGTCGCCCCCTGCAGCGAAACGCCATCCAACTGGCCGAGGAAGCCGTCGACATTTGCCGCCGTTTCCCGCGCCAGCCGCTCGAAGACCTCGATCTCCGCATTACCGACGGACCGCGTCGCTAGAAGTCGTCCGGCCTGGCGACTGTAGAAATACTGCTGGTCATTGGCGATGGCCTTGCGGAAGACGGCCTGGAAATCGCTGAAGCCTTCGAAGCCGAGACGCTTCGCCAGCCTGGTCAGGGTCGACGGATTGATGCCGAACTGATTTGCAAGTTCCGAAATCGAACGGACCGCCGACTGCTCCGGTGCTTCCACCAGCTTGGCGAAGACGTCGTGCGCCTTCGAGCCGAGTGAAAAGCCCGCCTGGTCACGGCCGACCGAGAGCGCGAGCGCCCTCAGATCCTCGATGGTGCGCGGCGGCTCGGCAACGGGTTCCTCTGGCATCGCACCGCTCCTGTTCACGTCGCGACAGGTACCAGCCCATCCCGCATTTCGAAGCGAGCTGCTTCATGCGGTCTATCGTAGACAGACCACTCGACCTTGTCAGCCCCGATGCGGAACACCGCGCTGGCCAGCGTGTTCTCGATGTCGCCGTCGTCCGGGTCAGTGCGGTAGATCGGCAATTCCGGGTCGACCGCGTCCCACAATATGCCAACGGCGCGCCTTTGCGGATCCGGCTCCGACGCTTGACCAAGCAGCATCTCGCCTCGCCGCTGGCGCGCGCCGGATGATCCGGTGACGACCTGCGATATGCGTCCGGTGTCGGCATGGATGAGATGGTTGGAATGGACGCGCGCCGCTTCGACCCGGTCGACGGAAAGCGCCTGAGCGGTGAATTCAACGCTGAGAAGCCGCTCGTCCCCGGCCTGGGCCAAGGTCAGGTGAAATGCGCCGGCGCGCGGCGCCGATTTGAGCAGCGCCGCCGCCGCGTCCAGGCTTGGCGCGTCGAGTATCGCCCGGGTCAGGACCATGCGCGGCGTGCCGGAGCCGCCAGCCAGCGGCCTGAGGTTGTTGACGGTCTGAACCAGTCCGGCCGACGTCGCGGCAAATGTGTGCCCAGGCAGCGAGCCGGGATAAACGAAAGCCGTGAACGTGCTGCCGCCTTCGCAAGCCACATGGGCCAGGGCACAGTGGCCGGCAAAGTCCGGGTCGCCATCCTCATTGTGCCCGACAACATGCGGGGAGCCGGGCAATTGCACGGTCGTGCAGCCATCCGGCGCCATCGCCCAGATGTCGCCGCGACAGTTCCACAGGAAGACATCGTCGAAAGGCAGTTCCAGGCCGACGGCAAGACCTTCCAACTCGGCCCAGCAGCGTGGAAACCGCTCGCGAACGATCGTTGCCATCAGGCCGATGCGCGGATCGGCGCGGCGTACGGTCAGTTCGCGCCATGCAGCAGAATGGCGCAAATGGCCATGCAGGGCGGCGCGACCGAAGCGACCGAGAGCCGCTCCGACATCATAGGGCGAACCTGCGACAGCGATAAAGGAAAGCCGGCGGCCGGCGTCAGGCGACATGCTGCAGAAACTCTTTCAAGCGCGGGTTTTGCGGGTTTTCGAGCAACTGCTGCGGCTCGCCGTCGACGGCGATCTTGCCGCCTTCCATGAAAATCAGCCTGGTTCCGACCTTGCGGGCGAAGGCCATCTCGTGGGTGACCACGATCATGGTCATGCCTTCCTCGGCCAGCGCCTGCATGACACGCAGTACTTCATGCCTGAGTTCGGGGTCAAGCGCCGACGTCGGCTCGTCGAACAGCATCAGCTTCGGCTTGACGGCCAGCGCGCGAGCGATGGCGACGCGTTGTTGCTGGCCACCGGAAAGCTCGCTCGGATAGTGGTGGGCGCGGTCGGAGAGCCCGACCTTGGCCAGCATCGCCATGGCCTGCTTGCGCGCCTCGTGGCGCGACTCGCCGCGCACGCGGTGCGGGCCAAAGGCAACGTTCTGAAGCGCCGTCATCTGCGGAAAGAGGTTGAACTGCTGGAAGACCATGCCGGCTTCCTGGCGGATCAGCCGGACCAAGCGGCCGCTGCCCTTGACGCTGATGCCGTCGACGATGAGATCGCCGCCATTGATCTCCTCCAGCGCATTGATGCAGCGAAGCAGCGTCGACTTGCCGGATCCGGAAGGGCCGATAAGAACGACCTTCTCGCCGGGCTCTATCGACAGGTCGACTTCGTCAAGGATCGTTACCTGACCGAAGCGCTTTGTGACTTTCCTGAACTCCACGATGCTCACAGGATGCGCATCCTCTTTTCGGTCACTCTCAGGATCAGCGTCAGCGCGCCGGTCATGATCAGATAGAGCAACGCCACGGCGGACCAGATTTCGACGGCGCGGAAGTTGGCTGCCATGATTTCCTGGCCTTGCCGCGTGAGTTCGCCGACGCCGATGACGATGAAGAGCGACGTATCCTTCAGGCTGACGATGAACTGGTTGCCGAGCGCCGGGATCATGCGACGGAAGGCGAGCGGGCCGATGATGTAGACAAGCACCTTCCAGAACGGCAGTCCAAGCGCCAGACCGGCTTCCCGCAATCCCCGGTGAATGGACAGAAATGTGCCGCGCACGATTTCAGCGATGTAAGCGCCGGCATTGACGATGATCGCGATGATGGCGGCTGCCAGAGGATTGATCCGGATATCGGCGAGCATCGGCAAGGCGAAATAGATGAACATCACCTGCACAATGATGGGGGTGCCTCGTATGATCTCGACATAGACGAAGGCCATGGCGTTGAAGACGACATTGCCGTAGGCGCGCGCCAGGCCGGCGGCGAAGCCGATCACCAGCCCACCGGCGAGCCCGGCCAGCGCGATCAGCACGGTGAGGCGAGCCCCTTTCAAAAGTTCCGGCAGGGCTTGCCAGATGACGGACCAATCAAAATCCATGAGAAGCTTTTCCTTCGAGGAAGGCGCGCCGGAATGCCGGCGCGCTGGGAAACCCTGGGGATCAGCTCTTCGGCGGCTCGGCGCCGAACCACTTCTTGTAGATGCTGGTATAGGTGCCGTCGCCCTTCAGCTTGACCAGCGAAGCGTTGACCTTGGCGACAAGTTCACTGCCCTTCGGAAAGGCAATGCCGTATTGCTGGGCCATCATCTGCGGACCGACGGTTTTCACTTTTCCCTGACCGTTGGTCTTGATGTAGTAAAGGACGTTTGGGGTGTCATGCATGGCGGCGTCGGCGCGGCCGGTCGCGACTTCGAGATAGGCGTTGTCGCTGTTCGGGAACAAGCGGAGTTCCGTTCCCTTGAAATTCTCCTTGGCGTAGTCGGTCGCCGACGTGCCGGTCTTGACGGCCAGCGTCTTGCCGACGAGATCCTCCGGACCTTTGATCTGGCTATCGATCGGCACCATCAGCAGGAAGCCGCTGTCGTAGTAGCCATCCGAAAAGTCGATGACCTTCTTGCGCTCGTCCTTGATGGTGATGCCGGCAAGTCCGACGTCGACCTGCTTGGTCTGGAGCGCAGGGATGATGCCGTTGAAGTCCATCGGCTGGAGCGTGTAGGTGACGCCGATATCCTTGGCGACGGCGTCCCACAGATCGATGTCGAAGCCGACATATTTGTCGCCCTCCTTGAATTCGAACGGGACGAAGGCGGTGTCTGTCGCAACGATCAGGTCGTCGGCACGGGCTGGCTGGCCAAGGATAAGCGTTGCCGCAACGGCGGCGGCGGTGAGACTTGCAAATGCGAACTTCATGTCCGGGTTCCCCTTTTTGTTGGAATTTGCGTTGAGAACCGTAACACCGTCACAATCGTCTCGCAAATGCAAAATGCATTGTCAAACCGTATGCATCAAATATTTGCATCGGACCCGGGTGAAAAACCGTCTAGGGAATCCGATGGTCTAGATGCCCGCCCAATGGACACGCAATGTGTCTGCGTCGGCGATCGCCAGCCCGCAGGCCTCGATTGCCTGTTTCGTGGCCGCTACCAGATCGTGATTGCCTGAGGCCAGCGCTCCATCCGGCAGGAACAGATTGTTCTCGAATCCAACACGCGCATGCCCGCCAAGCAGCGCGCCTGACGTCACGCACGCTGTCTCCTGCCGGCCGAAGGCACAGACCATCCAATGCCTGAATGCCGCAATGTCGGCCGCGAGGAACGGCAGCAGATCGGCGGGCCGGGACGTTTGCCCGACCGTGTAGCGACCGAGCACATAGAGCACCGGCAGGTTCTGGAAAGGAATCATGCCTCGCCTCGCGAGCGCCTGCAGATATGACGCCTCGCCGGCAGAATAGAGGATGATCTGCGGCACGATCCTCTCTGCGCGCAGCCATTCGAGGAACGATGAGAAACCCGCCTCATGCGTTTCGTCAGGCACGAATTCGCGCAATGCCAGCGAGACGGCTTCGGGACGCACCTCGCGCACCACCCGCATCTGCTGCTCGGGCGCGTAGACGCCCACGGCCTCGCTGGTGATCTGGATGACGAGCCTTTCGCCAATGCGAGCCCTGATCGCCGCGATCGAGGCCCGATAGGCCTCCGCGTCCAAGAGGTGGCGTCCGTCGCGGTCGCGGACATGGACATGGATCATGGCCGCCCCGGCATCGAGCGAGGCCGCGGCAACCCTCGCCAACTCGTCGGAGGTGATCGGCAGGGCGGGATGATCCGCCTTGGTGCGTCTGCCGCCATTCGGGGCGACGGCGATGGTGACGGGGTCTGCCTGCACGGGCGCCCCCGGTTGATTTGACGTATCGCTCACCGCCTGCTCCGTTTGTTGCATATGCAAAATTGATGCTACGTATGTTGCATAGTCTTGCGATCGCGTCTATGCTTGCGCCATGATCCGTGCGCCGCTCACCGATGCCATTGTCGAGGTCTTCGACACGTTGCCTACGCAGCTTCAGGGCGCGGCCCGCTATCTTCTCGACAATCCCGAAGACATCGCGCTGCTGTCGATGCGCGAACAGGCGCGCCGCGCCGGTCTGCAACCCTGGACGATGACACGTCTGGCAAAACGGCTGGGCTTTGACGGCTACGAGCCGCTGCGCTCGCTCTATGCCAACGCCATGCGGCAGGGGGAACTCGGCTTTGCCGGCAAGGCCGGCACGCAGCTTTCCCGACAAAAACAAGTCGGCGACCGGGCATTGGCCGCCGAGATGATCGCGTCGCTGTCAGCGCAGGTTGCTGGTCTCGGCGACCCAGACGTGCTCGATTCGCTGGCTGCCGCGGCTGGACAGCTTCACGCGGCGCGCCGGATATTCTGCCTTGGACTGCGGTCGAGCCACCCGGTTGCCGCCCACTTCGCCTATGTCATGTCCTTCCTCGGTGAAAAGGCAGTGATGCTGGACGCCGCAGCAGGAGCCGGCACCGACGCCATCCGCCTGGCCACCGCCAAGGATGTTCTGTTCGTCGTCGGCGTCGCCCCCTACACCAGGCTCACGGTCGATCTTGCCCGCCGTGCCGCGGCCAACGGCGTTCCGCTGATCGCAGTCACCGACAGCGTCGTGTCACCGCTTGCAACTCTGGCCGGGCTGTCGGTTCTGGTTTCGACAGACAGCCCGTCCTTCTTCCACACCATGTCGCCAGCCTTCATCATCGGCGAGATTCTCGCCGCACTGATCGCCGGCAAGGGTGGGGAAAAATCGCTCGCCGCCATTCGCCGCACCGAAGACCAGCTGTCGCAGCTCGACATCCACCTATTGCCACCGCGTGGCTGGAGAAAAGCATGACTCATATTCTGCACCGCCAGATACACGCCACGCTCCCCGTCGCCAGCGGCGGCAAGGGCATTGAACTGTTCGATACCGATGGCCGCGCCTATATCGACGCCTCTGGCGGAGCCGCCGTTTCGTGCCTCGGTCACGGCCATCCTGACATCCTCGCCGCCATGCACCGGCAAGCCGACACGCTGGCATATGCGCATACCAGCTTCTTCACCAGCGAGGCGGCGGAGGCCCTGGCTGACCGGCTTGTCACCAACGCTCCGGCCGGCATCAGCCGCGCCTATTTCGTCTCCGGCGGCTCGGAAGCGGTCGAGGCAGCGCTCAAGATGGCGCGACAATATTTCGTCGAGACCGGTGCGCCGCAGCGACGCAATATCATCGCGCGCAGGCAAAGCTATCACGGCAACACGCTCGGCGCCCTGGCGACTGGCGGCAACGAATGGCGGCGCGCGCAGTTCCGGCCACTGCTCATCGACACACACCACATCGATCCATGCTTCGCCTATCGCTTCCAGGAAGCCGGCGAGACGGACGAAGACTATGCCAGCCGCGCCGCGCAGGCGCTGGAGGACAAGATCCTCGAGCTCGGCCCCGAAACGGTGATGGCCTTCGTTGCCGAGACTGTGGTCGGCGCGACGGCGGGCGCGGTGCCGCCGGTGGCCGACTACTTCCGTCGGGTCCGCGACATCTGCGACCGCCACGGTGTTCTTCTGATCCTCGATGAGGTGATGTGCGGCATGGGCCGCACCGGAACGCTTCATGCCTGCGAGCAGGAAGGCATTGCCCCCGATCTGATGACGATCGCCAAAGGGCTGGGCGGCGGCTACCAGCCAATCGGCGCGGTTCTGCTCAGCCAGAAAATATTCGACGCGTTTTCAAGCGGCTCGGGTCTCTTCCAGCACGGTCACACCTATGTCTGTCACCCGATGGCCTGCGCGGCAGCACTTGCCGTTCAGGACGTCATCACCCGCGACAAGCTTCTCGACAATGTCAGAGCCATGGGCGTGCATCTGTCGCGTCGGCTTGGCGAGCGTTTCGACAACCATCCCAATGTCGGTGACATTCGCGGGCGCGGCCTGTTCATGGGCGTGGAACTGGTGGAGGATCGCTCGACCAAGGTGCCCTTCGACCCCAAACGGAAGCTGCACGCGGGGATCAAGAAGGAAGCTATGGCGCGCGGCCTCCTAGTCTATCCAATGGGCGGCACGATCGATGGGATCAATGGCGACCACGTGCTTCTGGCTCCGCCGTTCATTTGCGACGTACCGGCCATCGACGCGATCGTGGAACGGCTCGGCGATGCCATCGAGGCGGCATTGCGAACATCACCAAACTAGACCGGAACTGCGTTTGAAGGCAGCGACGTGACGTCAGCTCATCCACCGTTAGGCGACTTCGTTCTCCGGCCCCACTCAGGACCTCTGCACGCTCGACGTAAAATGTCCGTTTCTAGCGCTATCAATAGCGTCACGTAGCACACTGCAGGCGCTTCTCGTTCCGCCATCCTAGACGCCTTTGAGCGAGGCGCGTTTGGTGGGACAAAAACATTGAAAAATATTGGAACGGATTTGAATGCAGCGTGGTCCCACCGGATTCTAACTGCTTGATTTAGCTTCTTTTCCAAACATCCTCCGGGCCCACCATGACCATTGATTCCATTTATAAAAATTGGCGTTTGCCCACGGCTTGCCCACGCTTTGCCCACGGCGCGCTCAGCCAAGAAGAAGGCGACCAAAGGCGCTTTCACTAATCGCTTGGAGATTCCATCTCACCGCACGATCCGCAAATTCGCCCGCCGCTTCATCTGATCGCGCTTTTCCTCACGCTGGTTGATGGCTCTCGCTATGTCGACGGCTATCCGTTTCTTGTTAGCATCGCGCACATAGTCATCAGTCACCGTCATCGAGGAATGGCCCATAGCCTCCATGATGGCGCGCGCTTGGATATTGCATTCTGCCAAATAGGTTCCGAAGGTGCGGCGTAGTCCATGAAGCGTATAGCCGTCGGCGATACCTGCTTGCCGCGTCCAGTGCTGCATCATGCCTGTCAGGCTCTTTTCTGAAAACGGGTTGCCATAGCCGTTCTTCAAGACGGTTCCCCCCTTCGAGCGGTCTAGCGGGTCTAGCGCTGCCGCCAGCTTGTCCACCACAGGGATAAACATCTCCCGTCCGCCATGACGATTACGGTTCTTCTTTTGCCGGAAGGCGAACGCCTCGATCAATACCAAGGAACCGTCGAACAGTTCGATCTCCTCGGTCACGAGATCATCCCATTCAAGGTCAGCGATGTCGCCTCGTCGGTTGCCGAGCCAGAAACCAAGCGCATAGCACGTCCGAGCGGGCGTACCGATCGGATGCCGCTCTTCGTACTTTTCTCGGATCACAATTGGCCAAGCCGGGTTCTTGGTCGATTTGGGCACGCGTACGCGGATTGACAGCGACGGATCATCCTGCGGCTTCATCCATTTCTCGACTTCGATCGCCACCCACAGAAGCTTCTTGACGGCTACCAGCATGTGTTTGGCGACCGTCCGGTTTGTCTTGAAGATGCCTTCTATGATTGTGCGAAGCCTGTCGGCATCCATGAATTCGACCGGCACATCGCGCCATGCCAGCACATGCTGGGGCTCGACCGGCATATTGAGGAAGCGCTCAATCAAATTGCTGTTCTTGGCTCGGGTCGCCGGGTCGAAGTCAGCCCACTCCATTGTGGTTTCAAGACGCCGTGCTGCGTGCCCGAATGTGCGCGGCAGGACACGTCCAGGCATGTCGATGATTTCCGCCTTGCTTGTGCAACCTTCTATGGCACGCAGGTAAGCGGCCTCAAACGCTTCGTCGCCAGGTTGTCCAGGCAAGGCTATCTGCCGAGCATGGCGATTGGCACGAAAGCGCCAGTATTCCTTGCCGTTGACGACGCGGGACGAAGCCCCAGGGTAGTCAGGATGTTTAGCCATCAAACTCTCTTTCGAGGCTTCTGCCGGAGTTGCTCCCCACCCAGCACCTTCTCATGAACCAGGTCATGCGAAGCGGCGATACTTTCCATGGCGACGCGCAGAAGCACTGGGTACGGAAAGCCTCTGGCTTGCTCGATGCCTTCAAACGTGCGCTTCGGAATTCCCAGCACCTTGGCCGCGGCTTCGGCGGTGAATCCTCCCTTGGCCCGCCATTTCTTCACTTCTTGCGCAAGCTTCTCATTATCGTTCACGTCACACCATCTGCACAGGCGATCAATCCTACTACGCCATCAGCGTATATTCAAGAAAATTCGCTATGAACTCCTTGGCTCCCTTTTGCTTCGCTCCAGAAGTTCCTGCAGTCCATGGTTTTTGTCAGGCAAAGAGGTGAACGCCATATCCAGGGCCACGCGGTCCCAGACGGCGCGACTGTTGATGTGTTTAGGTCTCGGCATGCGTCCGTCAGCAACCATCTCGTCGAACAGCGTAGATCCGACACCAACATAGCGTGTCGCTTCAATACGAGAGAGGCCTCGCGGCGGGTACGAGATCGTGTCACTCCTCATAGGCGTCTCCTTGAGACTGCATGGCGCATGCGCGACGGCTGCCGTAGGTGGAAGTTCTTCGAAATGGCGTTGCTGCCGACAACGAACTTCACGCAGCTGCGCCTATAGCGCGAGCGTGTGCTGCCACATTCAGGGAACACGGCCTTGGGGCGGAAGTCCTGTCAACGGTTCGGTCGGCAATAGGAAGCTGTGGCGCGCAAATCGGATGAATGCCCGACCGGAATTTGCTTGCTGGCGGTGACTTGAAGGTCAGTGCCCGCGAGAGAGTGAGAGTGTGGAGCGGGTTTCCGCGACGGGTTGAAAGCCGGAGGAGAGGCCTCCGACGCCTGTCGCGGAGAACCGCGATGTCCAATCACGAAAATCCAGGCCGCGCCATTGCCGACCGGACCAACCTCTATGACGACATAACCAGGAAGATTATCGCCGAATTGGAAGCCGGTCGTTTCCCTTGGGTCCAGCCATGGGGAACCGCCGCCGCGAAGGCATCGCTGTGTCTGCCAAGGAATGCCAGCACCAGCAGGGCCTATAGCGGGATTAATGTACTTATCCTCTGGGGTGCCGTCGTCGAGCATGGTTTTCAAACGCAGAGCTGGCTGACCTTTCGACAGGCGCATGCGCTGGGCGGAAATGTTCGGAAAGGCGAGCGTGGCACCACTGTTGTGTTTGCGGATCGCTTCATTCCGGACGAGGAGAAAAAGCGCGCCAGCGAGATTGGCGAGGATGCCCGGGCGGTTCGATTCCTCAAGCGTTTCACGGTCTTCAACATCGAGCAATGTGAAGGTTTGCCCGACGGAATCGCAATTTCGCCTCCGCTGCCGGACGCGGGCCTGATCGAGCCACGTGTCGAAGCATTGATCAAGGCCACCGGCGTCGAATTCCGTATCGGTGGGAACAGAGCGTACTACATGCCAGCCTCCGACCACGTGCAGGTGCCGCCGCCACAGGCCTTTTTCGAACCAATCAACTGGCATCGCACGGCCTTGCATGAGCTTGGACATGCGACTGGTCATCGATCACGTCTCGCCCGCGATTTCTCCGGGTCTTTCGGCACCAGGAAGTATGCGTTCGAGGAACTTGTGGCCTTATCCTGACTCTGTAATCCTGTCTCAGAATCAGGCAATGGAAGCACCTTGCCGACGGTTCCGGTGAAGCTCGTCAGACGTCCGGGTCAAGCGTTCCCGCAGCGAAGCGAGGACAACGCTTTACGCGGCGGCGGCACCACAAGCTTGTTCATGGGGTGCAGGCTTAGTCCTGCACCCCTGCCACGCGGCGAGCGGGAGAGCGCGAGGGGAACCCCTCGCACATAAAGACAATAACTTGCGCCGCAGGCGCTCCGCTTAGGTCACGTGCGTGCAGCTGTACTTTACCGATCTTGGCGCCCTGTCGCGCCCGCTTCCTCTCGATGATTCCGCAACAAACCCCGCGCCCGGCGCGCTCGACGTGGCCGAGCGCGCCGGGCTGATCGACGGCATGCCGTTCATCCTGACGGATGACGGCAGCTACGATCTCAATCTCAACCGGTTCTTCCGGGCCTGTCCTGGCATGGGTGCGCGCTCGCCGAACACCTGGCGCTCCTACGCCCGCGACATCCTGGTCTGGGCGCGCTTTCTTGCCGAGCGGCGCGACGGCAAGACGGTCTGGCAGGCCGACCGCCACGATGTTCTGGCCTTTCATCGGGCACGACGCCTGGCGGCGGCTCCCTACCGCATCTCGGCGGCAAGCTGGAACCGAAGCATCGCCGCGCTCGACAAGCTCTATCGCTGGGCCATAGAGGAAGGGATAATCACCGTTTCGCCCTTCAGCTACGGCGTCACCCTTCGTAGGGCCGCCGGCAGCCGGGCCGTACTCGCCGTGACGGCGAACCGCGCCCGCGAGCGCGCAGCGCGCCGGCACGACACCCGCTATGTCGATCTCGGCCGTTATCTCCTGTTCCGCGACGTCGGGCTGCGCGGCCGGCTTCCCGACGGCTCTGAAGATCCGGCGTGGCGCGGGCGGAACGGCGAGCGCAATGCGCTCTTTGCCGAACTGCTGGTCACGACCGGTTTGCGGCTGACAGAGGCTGGCAGCCTGCTTCTGGCCGAGCTTCCGCGCCTGACCGAGCCGGGATCGCGCTCAGTTCCATTCGATCTTCCCGGTCCGATCGCCAAGGGCGGACGGCCACGTCGCATCCGCATTCCGCGCCGGGTGCTGGCGCTGATCTCCGACTATGTCGATCTCGAGCGCACCATCTCCGCCGCCCGCTCAAAGCCTTCAGTGCCCAATCCGCTCTGGCTGATGCCGGAGAGCGGGAAGGTCGCTGATGCGTCGGGTAAGCGGGTCCGGCTTGACCGCCTGACGCCGGGCGAACGACGCCGCGTGCTGATCGGGGCGCCCGGCCGAGCGCAGCAGGGCTTGCTCTGGCTCACCGAAGGCGGCCGGCCCGTGCCCTCGGCGACCTGGGAAGCGGTCTTCCGGCGCGCCTGCGTCCGCTGTCGCCGCTTCGGCATCGAGATCGAGGTGACGCCGCACACTCTGCGGCACACCTTCGCCGTCAACATGCTCTCCATGCTGATCCGCGAGCAGATCGGAACCGTGTTCGATCCGCACGACCGGCACGGCGCGGTCTATCGCCGGATGCTCGGCGACCCGTTGCAGAAGCTCCAGCAGCTCCTGGGGCACGCGAGCATTACCAGCACCTATATCTATCTCGACTGCCTCGCCGAGGCGCAGGAGTTGGTCGAAGCGGCCGCGGATCGCTGGGCCGACGATACGGCCGGTGATGCAGCATGACCGCCGTGACGACTGCCTCGGTACGGCGACCGGGTCGTCGCGCCCTCTTTCCCGAGGCGTTGCCCGATCCCGAGGGCGAGGCAGCCGCCGCGATCGCGTCGCTCCGCTTCACAGTCACGCTGGCGGACCGCAGCAGGAGGATCGATCTGACGATGCTCGCTGGCCGCAAGCCACTGGCCCGGACGTTTGCCGGCGCGCTTTGGCGCGCCTGCCAGGTCGGCGGTCCGGCCGGCTCAATCTCGACAGCCTATGCCTATGCCAGCGCGCTCAAGACATTCTGGCGCTATCTCGATTCCGCCAGAGTGCGCATCGTGTGCCTTTCCGACATGAGCGCTGCCTTGATCGACGGCTTCGACGCCTGGATGGAGGAGAGCGGCCTGCATCCCAATCACCGGCTGCATCGGATGAGCAAGGTGCTCAACCTGCTCCGCCTCGCCGAGGCGGCGGAGCCCGACCTTCTGCCACCCGATGCCTCGCGGCGGCTGATGCATACGAGCGACCGGCCGGGTGTGCGCGCCCGGCCGCGCGATGCCTATGGCGACGATGTCGCCACGGCATTGCGGATCGCCGCTCGCGCCGATCTCGCCGCCATCATCCGCCGCTTTGCCGTGGCAGATCGCATCCCGACCGTCGAGGATGCCGATCGGAGCCGCGTTCTGGCGGGGGCGCATGAACAGGTGATGGCGGTGATCGACGGGGAAGGCGTCATCGGGCACCGGCACCCGCTCTTCAAGCGCCTCTACACGCTGCGCCGTGAGAGCGACCTGCCGAACGATAGCCTGATCCACGATCTGCATGGCCGCCAGCATCTGATCGCCGCCGACCTCGTGCCGCTCATAGTCCTCATTTCGCTCGACACGGGTCTCGAGATCGAAGCGATCAAGAGCTTGCGGGCGGACTGCCTGAAGAACCCGTCCGGCGGCTATGTCGAGATCGAGTACTGCAAGCGGCGGGCACGCGGCGCCGAGTGGAAGCGGCTGCGCGTGCGCGACGGCGCCTCCTCGACACCGGGTGGCCTGATCCGCAAGGTTCTGCAGTGGACCGGTCCGGCGAGAGGCTGGCTTGGCGCCGACACGCTCTGGGTCCACCGCGCCTGGGGTCGTCTGACCCCGAGGGTGCTCAGCCTGAAGGAACCCGTCGCTTCATGGATTGCTCGACATGGCATCCTCGACGAACAGGATCAGCCGCTCCGCCTCAACCTGACGCGCCTGCGCAAGACCCACAAGGCGGCGTGGTATCGGCGTACGGGCGGCCAGCTCGACCGCTTCGCCGTCGGCCACAGCGTCGCGGTGGCGGCCAACCACTACGCCGATGTCCCCGCGCTTCGCCATCTGCACGAGGCGACCGTTGCCGACGCCATGAGCGATGCGCTCGACGCCGCCCTGCGGCCGTGCATCCTGTCGTCGGAGCAGGAGGAGGCCGTTCTGGCCGATCCCGAGCAGGCAACCAGTCTTCCCGTCGCCGGTACCGCCGCCATCGACGCGCTGCTCGGCGGCGAGCAGGATGTCTGGCTCGCCAGTTGCGCCGGCTTCTACAAGAGCCCGTTCGGGCTGGAAGGGGAAGCCTGTCCGTCGCCCTTCTGGGGCTGTCTCGAATGCAGCAATGCGGTGATCACCGCCCGCAATTTGCCTGCGCTTCTGGCCTTCCTCGACTTCATTCGCGCGCAACGGCAGGCGCTCAGCGAAGGCGACTGGATCGCCAAGTTCGGCCGCGTTCACGGACGCATTGCCGATCAGATTCTGTCCCGGTTTGCCGACGCGGAGATTGAGGAGGCTCGCCGGATTGCGGCGTCGGACCCGGCGCTCATCTACCTGCCGCCCGAAGCGGCAGCGCCATAATGCCCGGTTCCATCAAGCTCTCGCCGCGGCCGTCATTGCCGTCGGCCATCTACCGCGACGGCGAGCCCGTGCTTGCCGGTGTCGCGGTCAGGGACGATGTCGACCGCGCTGAGCTTCCCCGCTTCGGCGACGATCTCTGGGATTTGGGCGCCGCCATCTTCCGGGTCAACGCCCGCCACAGCAATTACCGGCTCGATTTCGCCCGCATCGCCGATCTCGCCACGCGACGGCTGGCAAAGGAATATGTGGTCGCCCGGCTGCGCATCCATGTGCCGGGATATCGAGCGCCCTGCGGCGCGACCTCGGCGATCCGCCTGCTGCGCTACGTCCAGCATTTCGCTGCGTTCCTCCGCGCGCAGACTGGCGCCGTCGATCTCGGCCGCGTCGATCAGGCGCTGCTCGACGCCTACCTGGTGCATGCCCGTGACGGCGGACAGCGAACGCCGCACGAGACGGTGAAGTATGTCGAGGTGCCGATCGATCTGCATCACCTGGCGCCGTGGCTGACCGGTGGTGGCATCGGCGTGCTCCCCTGGCGTGGGCGAGCCGCCCACCGCGTCGCCGGACGGCCGCCGGCACCCGCCGAGAACGCCACGCCGCGCATTCCCGAGCCGGTCATCGGCGCCATGCTGCGCTGGGCACTCAGGTATGTCGAGGTCTACGCGCCAGATATCCTTGCCGCCCGTGCAGAGCTTGACTCTCTCGAAGCCCGCTGCGCCCGATTGATGACGCGGGACGCGCGGACCGGCCGGGCCGTCGCCAGCACCTATCGCGCCCGTGTGGCGAAGTGGCTCGACGTGCGCCGGGCCACGGGCCGAGGCGTGCCGATCTGGGAGCGCGCGCCTAACGTCGCCCGCCGCATCGATCCGCTCACCGGCGACGAGACGCCGCCCTACAATCTTCATCTGATGCGCCTTCACGTCGGCGCGCGCGAGAGCGGCCGCGTCAGCCAGTCCGAGCCGACCGCGCGGCTGATCGACGAGGCAGCGACAGAACTTGGCACCGAGATCGGCGGGCTCGACACACCGATCTCGACCGATCCGGACACCGGCTTGCCCTGGCGCGATCGCTTCGACGGCCTCAGCCTGGCCCGCGAGGAGCGGATGCTGCAGGGCGCCTGCTATATCGTCTGCGCCTATCTGACCGGCATGCGCGACAGCGAGGTGCAGGCGATGCAGCCGGGCTGCGTGTCGCCGGTGCGCAGCGCCGACGGCCTGGTCGAGCGCTACCGGCTGCGCAGCACCGTCTACAAACGCCATGGGGCGCGCGGCGCGGCGGCCGACTGGATCACGATCGAGCCGGTCGCCCGCGCCGTTGCGGTGATGGAAGCTCTCTCGGCGCGCAATCGCCGCGACAAGGGATTGTCATCCTTGTGGGTGGCGCTGAAGGACTGGCCCTGGAGCAACGATCACCTCGGCATGGGCGCGACGCCAACGCTCAACCTGTTCCGCGACGGGCTCGATGCGCGCGCCAGCGACGGACCGGTCATCCCACGCATCGACGACGAACCCTGGAAGTTCACGACGCGACAGCTGCGCCGCACGATCGCCTGGTACATCGCCAACCGGCCGTTCGGCACCGTCGCCGGCAAAATCCAGTACAAGCATGCGTCCATAGCCATGTTCGAGGGCTACGCTGGATCGGCCCGGGCCGACTTCCGAAGCGTGGTCGAGCGCGAGCGTGCGCTCGGCCAGCTCGACGATATCGTCGCCCATTACGAGGCGTTTCTTCGCAATGACGGGCCGGCGGGACCGGGTGCGACGCGACTGCGCCGCGAGTTCGCCCGCGTGCAGGACGAACTCGGCGATTTTCCTGGCCGGATCGTGGACCGCAAGCGGCTGCGCACCATGCTTGCCCATCTCGGGCGGACTTTGCACGTCGGCTTCCTCAATGATTGCCTCTTCGACGCGGCGACCGCGCTCTGCCTTAAAGATGCGCCGGATGACGAGCGGACGGCGCCGGCCCTGTCGCGCTGCAGCCCCGACCGTTGTCCCAATGCCTGCCTGACCGCCCGGCACCGCGAACCATGGCAGGCTTCGATCGCCGAGGGCGAAGCGCTGCTGGCCGACCGGCGCCTGTCGCCGCTGCAGCGCACGGCGATCCTGAAGGACAATGAGCGCAAGCGCCGTCTGATCGCTCCTCTCGTGGACGGTGATGCATGACCGCGCTTGGGCCGAAGAGCGAAGCCGCGCTGAGGTCGGCCATGCAGCGGCTGCTCGACGGTCGCGCCGAGCGCACCGACGGGGCGCTGACCGTCGCCAACCTGGCGCGCGAGGCCGGCGTCAGCCGGGCGACGGCGAACCGGGCCGGCGCTCTTCTCGCCGAGTTCCGTGCCGCCGAAGAGCGCCGCCGGGGATCCTCCCCCAGAGTCCTCAAGGAGCGCATCCGCGCCCTCGAAGCCGAGCTCCGCGCCGTGCGCGGCGCCGAGATGGCCGAGTTGCGGGCGTTCGCCCGCACGCTTGCACAGCACATCCAGGTGCTGACGCTGCAGGTCGCCGAGCGCGATGCGGTGATCGACGGCCTGCGGGAGGAACTGGCTCGATCGCCTGCGACCAGGGTCGTGCCGCTACGGCGCCCGTCTCACGACGGCGTTGGCTGAGAGCCGCGCAGCTTCGTAACCGATCCGGTCCGGCCGGGCCCGCCGATCATGGGTGCCTCCTGCGCTCGCCCGTCGAGGCAGGGGCTCGGGTTGTGGCAGACGCTGCCGGCCCGTCAACCCTGTTCCGCACCAGCACCGAGAACAGGGTGTGACGGGCCGGCTATCCGCGTCTGCCCCTGCCGCCGCGCCCTCGACGGAGAGGGCGAGCACAGGAGGCACCCATGACCACGGATCGCAACGTCCAGACCGAGACACGGAACGATATCTACGAGCGCGTCACCAGCCAGATCATCGCCGCCATCGAAGCCGGCGCCGCCGACTACCGGATGCCCTGGCATCACAATGGCTCGGCCATCTCCACGCCCGTCAACGTCAGCTCGCGCAAGACCTATCGCGGCGTCAACGTCATCGCACTCTGGGCCGCGGCGCATGCGACGGGCTATCCCGCCGGCATCTGGGGCACCTACCGCCAATGGCAGGCGCTCGGCGCCCAGGTCCGCAAGGGCGAACGCGGCCACCTCGTCGTATTCTGGAAGATCGCCGACCGCGACAGCGACACGGAGCGTCAGGACGGCGGCGAGGATCGCGACGGGCCGGCCCGACGCATGTTCGCACGCGGCTATACGGTCTTCAATTGCGCGCAGGTCGACGGCTACACGCCGCCCGAGATGCCGGTACTGCCCGAGATCGAGCGCATCGGGCACGCCGAACGGTTCTGCGCGGCGCTCGGCATCGACATCCGGCACGGCGGCTCGCAGGCCTGTTACAGCCCTGTCACGGATCACGTGCAGATGCCGGAGTTCGCCTGCTTCCGCGACGCACTCGCATACTACGCAGTGCTCCTCCATGAATGCGGGCACGCTTCGGGCGCCAGCCATCGCCTCGATCGCGATCTCTCCGGACGCTTCGGCTCGGCCGCCTACGCCATGGAGGAGTGCACGGTCGAGTTGCTCAGCGCCATGATCTGCGCCGACTTGAACCTCAGCGTCGAGCCGCGTCCCGACCACGCCAGCTACGTCGCCTCGTGGCTTGAGGTGCTCCGGTCCGACAAGCGCGCCATCTTCACCGCCGCCGCCAAGGCGCAAGAGATCGCCGACTGGATGCACGCCCAGCAGCCGTCACATTAGGCGGAACGCGGGCCGAAGATGATGATGGCGGCGCCGACGAGGCTGATCGCGGCGCCCAAAGTGTCCCAACGGTCCGGCCTCACCCCCTCGATCGTCCCGCAGACTTGCCAGCGAGGCGGCGATACAGACGCTGCCATAAGCCGCGTAGGCCCGCCCGGACGCGCTGCTGTCCACCAGCGCGCGCAGCCAGGCGACGCGACGAGCGAGACCAGCCCATGCGCCAGCCACCAGCTCGGCTTGGCCTCACTAAGCCACAGCCAGAAGCTGAAGCAGCCGGCGATCTCCGCGACGGCGGCGGCGACGAACATCCTGACAGCTTGGTCGATCGCCGGACGTATTGCCGCAAAACGGCGTCACTTCCCCTCGAATGTCCTTGAGATGATCATTGTCAATTTGCCAGCTAGCCGTTTAGGTGCGTTCGAGGAGCTGGTGAGCATCAGATGTGTTTCTCCTAGCTGCGGCAGTTTCTCATCGGCAAGCGTTCGCATTTGGTCCGTCAATGCGCTTTGCGGCAAGACGCCAATCGCGATGCCAGCTGCGATCGCAGCTCGAATCCCTGAAACGCTCTCACTGGTACAAACGATCTGATGCTCCAATCCGGATTTTCGAAGAAGATCGAGGCAGCGTTCCCTCCACCAGCAGGTTTTGTCGAATAGAGCCACCGGCAGGGGCCGTCGTGTTTCGATATTGTGGAATACCGAGCCGGCCCACACGGCGCGTTCACTATGAACAACAACGTCGTCCTTTGAGACACGCTCAGGTGAGTGGAGAGCGATGTCCAACTCGCCGGCGGCCAACGCATGTGGAAACTCCATGCTCGAACTGCAGCGCACAAAAATACGGCTTGTGGGCTCCTCTTCGGTGAAGGCTGCCAGGATAGACGGCAGGATCGTATCACCATATTCCTCGGGGATCCCGAGGCGGATTTCTTCCTCCGCTTGCGTTCCGCGCAGATCGGCGACTGTCTGATCCAGCATTTCGACAACACGGCGAGCGACGGGCAGCAACTGCTCGCCGGCAGCAGTCATGGTAACCCCACGGCCATGCCTTTCGAACATGCGTTGTCCGACAGTACCCTCAAGTTTCTGCACTTGCAGGCTAACGGCCGACTGTGTGCGGAGCAGGTGCGCAGCGCCGCCGCTGACACTCCCTGCTTTAGCCACCGCGAGAAACGTTCGCAGCAAATCGCTGTCCAGTTGTGTCGATTTCCCATCGTTCAAGCTCATAGCTGATATCTACGCTATTCGTTTTCCGTATGGAAGTCGGCAATGTATGATGTCAGCAAAGAGGATGTCGCCATGATTGTCACGCTCCCGAGGCCCCAAAGAATGCAGGTCATCTGGGCGACGGCTGCTGTTCTGACAGTCGTTGTCGCCCTTACGTGGCCGCAAAGGGCGCAGGAGACGCTTCGTTTCGTCGTGCAGAGCTTCCTGGATGTCGCGCTGATGATTGCAATTGGGCTAGTCATCTCCGCATGGGTCGCAGCCAGCGGAGCGGCGACCATTACGGCGCGGTGGTTTAAGGGCCGCCCTATCTCAACTGTCGTCATCGCGTCGGCAATCGGCACTGTGACACCTGTGTGCGGCGTAACGGTGCTGCCGCTTACGACCGGGTTCCTTGCCTCCGGCGTTCCGCTTGCGCCCATCATGGCATTTTGGCTTTCCTCGCCTGTTACCGGGCCCACCATGTTCGCTGCGACGTGGGCGCTGCTCGGCCCTGGATTCGCCATCGGAAAGATGCTTGCGGCTTTTGCGCTTGGAATCTTTTCCGGCGCGGGAACGGCTCTCCTCGCGCGCACGCAGATGGTTCAAAACCCGTTACGGCCACAGCGAATTATAGGTAATGGCCAGTGCGGCACGTGCACGCCAACGGATTTCTCTTTCCGAATCTGGCGAGAGCCAGCTCGCATGCGTGCATTTGGGGCGAACCTTATTTCCACAACAAGGATCGTCGTGATCTGTTTGATATTTGCTTTTTCGGCTGAGTTTCTGCTGCGTGACCTTCTACCGTCTCATCTCCTCACCACCTATGTCGGTAAGGATTCTCCATACGCTATCCCACTCGCGGTGCTGGTCGGTGCACCGATGTATCTCGATGGTCTTGCGGCACTGCCCTTGGTTCGAGGATTACTTGATCTCGGCATGTCACCCGGTGCGGCAATGGCACTCCTCGTTTCAGGCGGCGCCGTCAGTATTTGGGGCGTCTTGGCTGTGGCTTTGGTCCTTAGGCCGTCAACCATCGCCCTTTTCGTGGCGCTCGCAGTTTCGGGATCATTGGTGATCGGCTACGTCTTCCAGGCGCTCTGGACGTTTTTTTCGTGAGCATCGATTTCATCATGGAATCTGTCTCATGCCGATCCGCTGATCGAAAATCCGGGGAATTCTCCGGTCCAGCGCCAAGAAGGCCCACTGAGACAGGTTGACTGTTCAGATAAGTTGCCGAAATCAGCGCGGCCTTCTGCTGCGCAGCGCTCGGCATCGTGCCTACGGTACGGCATGCCGACTATGTCGGCTCCTGGCTCGACGTGCTGCGGGAAGACAATCGCGCCATCGTACGCGCCGCCAGTCAGGCCAGCAAAGCCGCCGATTGGCTCCTCGGTCACTTACCCGAGGACGTGACAGTCCCGATTGATGCCAATGCGGGCAACGAGAGGAGGGCGGCATGATCCTCCTCACGCCAGAGCTGCGCGAACGTCTTCTTGCCAATGGCCGCGACCGCGATGCTGACCATGTCCCGGTTGTCCGCTTCTTCAATCCTGTCGGCGCTGGCACTTGGCTCGCGACCGAACTCGACAAGGATGGCGATACGCTGTTCGGGTTGGCCGATCTCGGTTTCGGCTGTCCCGAACTCGGCAGCTTCAGCCTCCTGGAGTTGAAATCTGTCAGCTTGGCGTTCGGCCTGGGGATCGAGCGCGATCTCCTTTTCGTGGGCCACTTTCCGATTTCGGTCTATCGCGGTGCGCATGGCGTTCCGTCGCTGGGAGGGGACCGGCCCTCGGCCTTCCAGAGGGCGATCGGGCAGCAGACGGCCCGGACCGGCAATGGCTGCGCCCGGCTATTTTCCGGCGGCCCTATCCACCCCACGCGGCGGGCCGCGCGGGGTCCCCGGCTTCGGGCCTTTCCATCGCGAAACAAAATAGCCGGGCTCGCCATCCTCCACTCGCGTTTCGGCCCTGCGCTGACGCTGCGGGTGCAAGTCCGGGCCGCCCGCCGCCTTCGTCGCCATGAAGGCCGCGATTGGCGCGGCCGATCTGGCGAAGGAACAATCATGAGCAACTGGGACGATACCCACTTCGAAGCGCAACCCGCATCATCCCCGACCGATCATGTCCTCCAGGAACTCCAGCTCTACGGCTATCGTCCCTTCGAAGACGAACCCGATCCGCGCCCGCTTCCCGAGGGTGATGTCATCGCAGCCAGCGTCGGCGACATCTTCGACGCCCTCATTGTGGCGATGGCCGACACACGCCTCGAAGCCGATCTCGAGGAAATTCTCTGGGGCACGGTCAACTTGTTCCATCGGGCAACCAATCGGATCGAACGTGAACTCGACGAAAACGAACTCTCCCAGCAGCGCCTGCAGCGCGAACAGGACGGATCCGAGGTCAAGTCCGTTGAGCTCGAACGGCTCACCGCTCAAGGTCAGACGCTTCTCGAACGCCGCAGCGCCTTCGAGCTGATGCGCGACCAGGCCGCCGAGCACTACGAGCGTCAGACGCATTCCATCTGGCGACCGCGTTCGGGCTCCGTCGTCAACCATCGCAATCTCACAGCGGCAATGATCGATAGCCGCGATTTCCTCGCCGCCAAGAAGCACGCCGATAGCCACGCACTTGTGCCTGCCGGGCCAAAGGTCGCGTTCACCGGCGGGATCGACTTCAATGATCATCGCCTGATCTGGGCCAAGCTCGATCAGGTCCATACCAAGCATCCGGATATGGTTCTGCTCCACGGCGGATCACCAAGGGGGGCCGAGTTAATCGCCGCCAAATGGGCTCACCATCGCAAGGTGCCGCAGATTGCCTTCAAGCCTGACTGGACCAGGCACGCCAAGGCCGCTCCGTTCAAGCGCAACGATGCAATGCTGGACACACTGCCGATCGGCGTCATTCATTTCCCCGGCACGGGCATCCAGGACAATCTCGCCGATAAGGCCCGCAGACTTGGCATCCCGGTCATGAAGTTCGGCGCCGCATGAGGGCCGGACGAGGCCAACGCCATACGGCGCGATGCTCGTCTACTGGTGCGTTCGTCCCGGACGGCGGTCAGGTGATGGCGCTTGCCGGCACGATGGCGACGGATTCGGGCCAGCACACCTCTAGCTTCAGGTCTCCCCGGCTCCTGAAATTGAAAGCGCGAACCGATCCCCGCGTTTATCAGCGCAATTCCTTGGTCCGGTCCGAGGTCTGATGCCATCAACCGATGAAGGGTCGGACTACGCAAAGCGTGCCGCCGCTTCGGCTTCGCCTGCACGGTGATTGCGGCCCTCGGCCGAACACATCGGGTGCCTGTCACGCGGGGATCGATCCCCGCTTCCAAACAGGAGCCGGAAAGATGTCCCTCGTAGAAGCAAACGCCTTCGCCTTCAGCCTCGCCATCAGCCTGATGGTCAGCATTGTTATCTTTCGCGCCGGTGACGGTACGCTCGTCGTCACGCCGGCAGACGAGTATGACGGAGACCTCTCGGAGATCGTCGGCGAAATCGACCCCTACGCCGAATAACCGGCTTAGGATTGCCCGAGACCGGCGAGGTGGCGTCGAACTTCGACGCGCCTGATGATTGCCAGATGTGCCGGCCAAATTATGGCAGCCCCGCCAGACACTGACCAATAGGTGAGGCGAAGACGTCAACCGCGTGGCAGTCTATGAATTTCCAGCCTGACCGGTCCGCCCCTATCGCAACTTGTGCAGAATAGTGCTCTTTCAACGGAACTGAAAAGCGCGCCCTTGCCGTAACGTTGAACGAGGGCGGCCGGCTTTATCTCTGCGTGATGTGAGCAGTTTTTGCACCATGCACGCAGTTTGTGCCATTCGCGCAGATCGCCAAGCGACACGTCAAGACCAGCGTGCACGCTGCCATCCACCATGGCTTGCGGCGCAAGAGCAGGTTCGCCAGGCGCGACCATCTTTTCCATCACATGGCGGCCGTTGAGATGAATGAGCAGCATCCCAGGCCTGCGGCGGATGGCCGACTGCCACGCAGCTTGGCTCACGAAAGAATCCGGGGAGCGACAGATTGTTTCGATGAGAGCCGCTTCTTGCCGGTCCCACACCTCAATTCGAAAGTGATCCTCTTTGGTTTTTGCCATAGCTTCGCCGGTCAGCGCATAGCGCTTCGCCGCAATCCTCTCCTCGTCAATCACACCTGAATAGAGAACATATTCCTAGCCGGTCGATGGCTGCCTGACATTTTTGTTCCCATTTTGTTCACTGCGGCTAGGGTGAAACTCGACCTGCTCGCCGATCCAGACGGGCCACGCGATCTGTTCGGGCATGTTGCTGCGAGCGGCCCTGCAACCGGCAGCGTGAGAATTGCAATATCCGGCAGGCAAGTCCCACCGTTTCGGCCGGTTGCGTCTGCGCCAGCTTAACCGGGTGACGTTCATTAACTGCCGCGTTCAAGCGGCGGTCCGCAGCCATCTCCTACATCCGCCTGCCCCACGGCCACTGCCTCGATCAGCACCGACGAACGGGGCGGCAGTGGGAGAGGCTGGGCCGTTGCTTGTCACAGGCAAATGCGAACGGGAAATCGTGAAAGCATTCCATGGTCGACGCACATCGAGCGTCACGCCCCTTGCTGTCTGAAGGCGCGCCAGATCAGCCATATCTCCTTGACCCAATCCTGTCGTGGCGAGCACACCGGGAGCGGTCTCTTCGATTGGTGTTTCTTGTTCGAAGGACGGCTTCGCCTCGATCGCCTGTAACGCAACGGCACGTCGCGACTTTCTTCCCCTGCCGGCTTTGCCGTCCTTCCTCGCGCTACAACAAAGTCTCTCCCGCACCGTCCTCCGCTTTGCTTCGTCCCCTTGGGTGCGCCGGCGATCGCCTTCGACCTTTCGATCACCATCGAGACCGCAATGGTGCGGCTCGAAACAAACAGGATCAAGGAGAACTATCATGGCTACCATCGGAAGCTTCAAGAAGTCCGGCAACAACGATGGAAGACCATACTCCGGAGGCGATCCTCAATTTCTGGGGATGAAGCGGCGGGCTGATTCAGGGCTCATGCCCATATCAATCTCATGCTGCATGCCTCGATCAGGGCCGGCCGCAAATGCGCCAACAGGCCACACGGCAGCAATTCGATGGACAAAGGCGCCGACGCCTTACCCAGCATGGGTAGTTATCGTAGGCAAATCCGCTGTAGCCGAAGCGGAGCGAGCGGCAGCAAAAGCGAGGGGGTATCGCAAGGTATCCGTCGGCAGCTTCTATCAGTCTGTGGCGCGTGAAAAAGTGGACTGCGAATTGTGGAGCGCACCATAGGGCGGTGATGTATCAAGATAAATATTTGTATTTGCTTGTCTTTTTGACGTCGCCATTTGTGCGACTATTTTCATGCAAAACGGCCCTGCCGAGAGCGGCAACTCCAGGCAGGGCCTGCTGATTCGCGCACGTCGTTTCGACGCCGTCACGGCAGCTATTCGATTGGCCGCGCTCGATATGCCAAGGGCATGCTCACGGTCCGCTGCCCTTCGTCGAGCGGCTAGAAGACAAGTGCCGCTCGCCTGATCGGCGACGGCCTGAACTGCCGCTGTGGCGCCGTGAGAAAGCGTCGCCCACCGTTGATCCGCTACGACCGGGCCTCGCAGGCTTCCGTTTTCCGCGTGCGAGGGTTCGACCGGCTCGGCATCGGCTTTGGCAGGAGTAGTAATCGAGCCAACTACGTCAATGTTTCAGCTCGCCACTTCTCGACAGAAGGGCTGTCGATTTGTGGTCATTGTCCTATTCTCAACATCACCTTGCGCCCGTCGGAAAGGGTTCCCGTTCCTGTCCCGGCTGGGGGTTGTCTGCTGGTCAGCGAGAACACGAACCGGGATGAGAGTTGCCCGCAAACGATCGTTCCTTCTCCATGCGAGAACGTGAGATTGACGGTAGCCGTCCCTCGGCATTCGACCCCGGTATTGGTCTGTCCGCTAATAGTCCCGCGCCGTGTAATGCTGTTAACGGAAGCCGTCCCGGAAAAGGAGAGCGTCCCATCAACAGTCTGGCCAGAGACTGGTGCGGTGGTGGTGAGTGGACTTTGCGCCTGCGCGTAGCCGACAGCGTCTACGACACAATAAGCAATCAACATTGTCGCTAAGATTCGCTTGGTCGCGCCGAGGACTCCGCAATGGTATCTCAATTGAAGCTAGGCCAGCCCCGCGCGGCGGGCGCCCTCCCGGATCGCGGCAATAGCGGGAGGATTGGTGACTGGATAGGAGCCGATAAACCCTTCGGCCGAAATGTCTGCAAATTCTCTCGCCAACCGGTTGGTAATCTTCATTGCCTGAGGTGCTTCGCCGAGCATGGCGTGCGCCATGGCCTGGAACAGCAGCGTTGCAGGCGAGTCCGGCGGAGCTTGGCTGAACGCGGTCAGGCACTCCCTGTGGAGGCCAACAACGAAGCTCGATCGGCCCAGCATGCTATAGTACCAGGAAACATGTGGATTGAGACGGATCGCGCGCTTCGCCAGTTCATATCCTTCCTGCGGGTCGCCCGTCACGAATGCCTTTCCTCCGGCAAGCAAGGCGAGGGTATCGGCATCGTGCGGGGCGGCCGCTAACGCAAGATCATGTTCTCTTGCTGTGGCAACGAGATCGCCCTGCAAGGCTCGAAGCTCGGCTAGACATATGCGCGCATGGGTATCACCCGCGTCGAGCGCCAAAGCTCGTTCGAGACACAGTTTCCAGCGCTCCTTTGCGGCGGAAAGGTCATTGGCAAACGCATTGATGGCGGCGACGGCATGCGCCAGCCCCAAGACTGTCCAGGCTCTGGCAAGACCAGGGTCGAGTTCGATGGCACGCGTCAGAAGCCGCACTGCTTCCGCATTCGAAGCGTGCGTGTACAAATTGTGCTGCTCGACGCCGAGCAGATAGTAGTCATAGGCACGTAGGCTGGCGGGGTGTTTTCGCCGGACAACATCGCGTCGAAGTTTTGCGAGCTTGCCGCAACAGCTAGCAAGGACATTGACGACGTTTTCGGTGACCATGTCCTGCATCGCAAACAGGTCTTCCGCTGATCGATCATAGCGGGCCGTCCACAAATCGACTCCAGTGCGCGCGTCGACGAGTTGGACGCAGATCCGCAGCTGCTGCGCTGCCGCCTGCAAAGTCCCCTCAAGTAGGTAATCCGCCTTCAGTTCCCGCCCGATGGATCGCACGTCATCGCGCCGTCCCTTGTACGAGAGCATGGTCTGGCGGGCGATGACCGCAAGGTCGGGGTAGCGAGCGAGATCGACCATGATGTCCGCCGACAAGCCATCGGCCAAGCGGTTCCATGGCTCGTCCGCGCTCAGATTGTCGAAAGGGAGAACCGCAACGACTGTTGGCCCAGAGTCCTCTACCGAAAAGCCACCGGATGGTGCATGGCCGGTGTCTTGCCCGCGTTGGTCGGCAAGCAAGGTTGCAAGCGCCACTTTGCTGCGAATATCGAGTTTCCGATAGATGGCCGACAGATGGGTCCGAACGGTAGTCGGCGCTATGAAGAGCGTCTCGCCGATTTCACGGTAGGTCATCCCCTCGGCGAATTTTGCAGCGACCACCCGCTCCCGGTCCGACAGACTGGTCAGAGGATTGCTCACGGCGCTTAGCATCGCTTCAAGTCTCCGATCCGCTACGAGTTGTGGCCGACCCGGCACGGCAAAATACTACAGATGCGGTGTCGAAAACACTGCATTTGCACGATGCCATCCGACGGCCAGCAATTCTAGGACAGGGTTTCGTCGGTCGCAGAACCCTCGATCCATTCTGAACAGGAGGCGTCCATGACAAAGTCATCTATCTTCGCCGCAATGCTGGTATTGCCTTTGTCGGCTGGACCATGCTTGTCCGAAGGCACGCAATCCCGTGGCAAGCTGATTTCCGAGGATGCCATGAGGGCAGTTAGCGCCGAATTGTATTCCGACATTCTCATTCGAGCGTGCAGGAACGGATGGCGCTACCCTCGGAGCCAAATCGAGAGCGGCTTCAAACGGCATCTCAGGGAGCTGAAATTGCAACTGATCGATCAGGGTTACACGATCGTGCCTAGTGTGAAAGCGAACAATTCGCCCCGGAATCTCTTTGCAATGGCATTTGTCGCCAGGCGCCAATCTGTTCCGTCGCGCCAGTTCGGCTGTTTCCGCCAATACTGGCTCGACGAGTGACCGCTCCGTGGCTGTATGACAGAGCCAAGTCCTGCGGCCGGCTCGGTCGCGCCAGTTCCTAACATTAGCATTAAGCACACGAGCCGACGCAATCCGACCCGGAAGCCGGCATACGCCCGCCTCGCTTCAGGATGATACGGCGTTATTCCGGAAGTCCCGCTCTCCGAAGACCTTCGATATATCTATTCCGATCGTCCAATCGGCGAAACGGCGGCAGCACATCAGCGAGCTTCGAAAGCCGCAGAGTGGGAGCAAATTCGCAGAGGCGAGCGATCTCTTCCTGTGCTTGCTCAGGCCGCCCTGCAAAAGGCATGACTCGCCGCTGCGACCTGCATCGAGCTTGTGTAGTTGGGCTGGTGCCGCAATGCCCTTTCAGTCCACAGAACAGCGTCATCGTAGCGTCCGGCACAGAAGCAAGCGAGTCCGGTGCAAAACTGCCAAGACAACAGGCGTGGAAAGGACATATTCGCGCCGTGGCGTTCGTGGCGAACCGAAGCGGAACGGCCTATGCGGGCAGGCTCACGCCCGAGGAAACGGCCAAAGTGCTATCCAAGGCGTGTGGGCATTGGGGCACGTGCGCCGAGTACCTCTACCACACCTTTTCCCACCGCGCGGCACTCAGATACCGGCCATTCGCCAAGGGCAAGCCGAGCGACCAAAGTTGGCGCTGCGACCGCACGGCAATTGGCTCACCCAACTCCAGCGTCCAGCTCCAAAGTGTGGAGAAGTGTTCTGGCGGCCCGGAGATCGGCTGTGTCGAAGTCCTCGGCAAACCAAGATTGGACCAGCGAGAGGACTTCAAGGGCCTGAGCACTATGTCCTCGCTCGGCGTGTAGCCGTGCAAGGCTTGTGGCGGCGCGGAGCTCCCATGACTTCGCCTTTTGAGCCCGCGCGATCTCAACCGCTCTGCAGAACTCGATCTCAGCTTCCTTGACTGCGCCCCTTTGCCAGAGCAAGTCGCCGCGGAGGCGGTGAAGCTCCACCTCGTACGCTCTCTCGCCGTACTGGTCGACGGCCCGGAGTGCCTTCGAGAGTACGTCCATCGCCTCCCCGACTTTACCCGCCGACGCAAGCGCCCAGGCGAGGTGGCCGAGATGGGCCGTCCAAAGGATCCGAAAGTTGATCTTGTCCATGCCGGCCATCCCGGCACTCATCAGTTCGAGTCCGTTGTGGTGTTCTCCATGGCGCACTTGCGCCAGGCCGCAGTAGAATTGTCCCCATGAGATGTATGATCTGAGGTCGTGCTCCATGCAGAACTCGAGGGCCTCATCGGCGTCGGCGCCGCCCGACCGCGGCCCCTCCTGGAAGAAACCCCAAAGCACAGAGCCAAAGCTGAGGGAGAACCCGGTTGTCATTCCATGGTTGATCGCTCTCGCCCATTCCAGCGAGCGCACCGCTGCTTCAGTTGCCCGGTCGGGATGGCCAAGCGACCACAGCACCAAAGCCAGGACCGAGAGGGCCCAGACGGCATGGTCCTGTGAGTAGCGAAGGTCCGTGACGTTGCCTGATCCTGGCGCATAGAGCCTGACTGCTCGCTCAAGATGCGGCACGGCCTCCTCTAAGGATCCTGTCAACCAAAGCGCGATTCCGTTCATGCGGCTTGCGAAGGCAGCAGCTTCGGGGTCGTCATCACTTTGCGCCAGCGCGAACGATTGCCTGGCAATCTCCAGCGCGGACACCCAGTCTCCACGGACCGCGGGCACGGTCCAAGCGCCATACAGCACTGCCATTTGTTGCTTTACGGGGACGGTCTCGTCGAGGAGCGCGCGTGCGCGATTGTAGACCTTCAAAGTCTCGTCAGCCGCGTGTCCTTTCAGAGCCCTCGTCGTCGAGCCGAGCGCCATTTGTAGTGGCAATTCGCGACGGTTGCGCTCTTTACTTTCCGGCAACGTAACGAGCTGGCGGATTGCTCGCTCGAGATGCGCGGCCGCTTCTGCATTTGCAGAGCGCTCAAGGGCACGCTCGCCACCCTTGCGCCAGTAATCTATCGCAGCGTCGTCGAGGCCTGCCTCTGCGAAGTGATGGGCAAGGAGTTCGGGCTGTGAAGTTACGATTTCAGGGAAGCCTGCCTCGAGCACATGGCCGATTCTGGCGTGCAGATCCCGCCGCCGGGCGCGCAGGAGCGTGTTGTAGGCGGCGTCCTGCACAAGGGCATGCTTGAAGATGTAGCTGGCGTTCGGGGGCGTCCCGCGACGAAATACGAGGCCTGCCTCGGTGAGCTGGTCGAGTGCACCGGTCAGTTGAGCATCTGTACGGCGCGCAACTGCGGCAAGCAGTTCGTAGGAAAACTCGCGGCCGATCGCGGCGCCAATCTGCGCGATCTCCTTCACCGGAGCGAGGCGGTCGAGACGGGCCATAAGTGAAGCCTGCAGGCTGGCGGGAATCGCCAACGCCGGGAGCGGCTGATCGAGAACGAACTGTTCCTCCTCCTCTCGAAGCATCCCGCTCTCGACAAGCATGGAGGTCAGTTCCTCAGCGAACAGCGGTACTCCGTCGGTACGGTGAACGATGTGGCCCAGAATCTCCGGAGGCAATGGCTTGCCGCGTGTGACCCCTGCGATGAGCGCGCTCGTGTGGTGGGGCAGCAGCCTCGAGAGGGAGAGCGCTGAAACGGCAGGCTGGCCAATCCACGAGGGCTGAAAATCAGGTCGAAATGTCACGACGAGCAGGGCAGGAAGGCGAGCGATTTGCGACACCGCGCGATCGAGCACCTCAAGCGATGTCGCATCAGTCCAATGCGCATCCTCGAAGAGGACGAGCAGCGGTCGATCCCTTGTAAGCGCCTCGAACAGCCGAGGCCATAGCGAGAGCATCATCTCGCGCTTGCGCGGCGGATCGGCCGTTACCGGCGCGATGCTCTCATCGGCTATGCCGAGGAGGTCGGCCAGGAGGGAGAGTGTGTCAGGCGGTGCTGCGGGAAGGGCGCCGACCGAATTCTTCAGCTTATCGAGCCTGGCCGCCGGACGGTCATCCCGCGCAAAGTCTGACCAACGCTCCAACTGGGCGATGAAGGGATACAGCATGCTGTCGCGGTGATGCGGTGAACAGAAGTAGCGCAAGGTCGTGAGCGGATCGTCCCCGACGTTATCCTGTATTGCAGCGATGAGGCGGGACTTGCCAATACCCGCTTCGCCGGAGACAAGCACGACCTGTCCTTCGCCGGTCTTGGCACGCTCCCAGCGGCGCCGCAATAGGCCAAGTTCCTCGTCGCGCCCTATCATCGGAGTGAGCCGCGTCGCATGCAGTGCCTCGAAGCGACTGTCGATCATGCTCAGCCCAGCCACTTCCCACGCCCGTACAGGGGTCGGAAGGCCCTTGACCTCAACAGCACCGAGATCACGACACTCGAAAAGCTCGCCAACGAGCCTTCGCGTCGTATCGTCGCTCAGGACGTTTCCGGGCCTGGCCATTGCCTGGAGGCGGGCGGACAGGTTGGGCGTCTCACCCACCACCCCTCGCTCCTGTGCGCTGCCGTGGCCGATCAGATCACCTACGACTACTATACCGGTTGCTATACCGACTCGCGCTGAGAGCCTAGTCTCTCGCCATTCAAGACGGCCGATCCGCTCCACGAGGGCGAGACCGGCCCGCAGTGCCCGTTCGGCATCTTCCTCATGCGCGTGCGGATAGCCGAAATATACAAGAACGCCGTCGCCCATGTACTTGGCGACGAAACCGCCGAGTTTGGTGACTTCCTCAGTCACGGCGGCTTGGTAGTCGCCAATCACCTCGCGGAGATCCTCCGGATCGAGCTCCGCCGAAAGCGTCGTTGATCCGACCAGATCGCAAAACATGACTGTCAATTGGCGACGCTCAGCCACGTCGCCATCGGTGCCATTACCCCGGTCGGGATTCTCAGACTGGGTGTAGTTGCCGCTCGAGACAGGTCTGTCCGCGAGCGTGGCCATCGCGGCAAGCAGCTTGCGACGATGGCCGACGAGGGTGACGCCGAGCTCCTTGAGATCTTCGGCAGTCAACTCGCGCAAGGTTTCAGCGTCGACCGCGTTGTCTTCAAAGGCTGCAGCGTATTGACCAAGTCCCAAGCTGCGCAGCCAGCTGCCAACATCCATGGGTCTCCCCCATCGGAATTCGTCACGGCAAGTTGTTTCAGTCTACCTCAATATGCTGCAGAGCGAGCATAAAAACTCCAGGACACTGCGATGCCTTCGGTCATTTCTCGAGCGCTTGGCAATGCTGGGAGGATGGTTGGTGGGACTCCAGCCGCCAGATTGGAACAAGGCGGACCTTGCACGATCAGAATGCGAAGGTCCGGGTCGGGTCATTAGCGTGAATTTGGGCGAGCGCGAAAGAGCTTCCGCTTAGGGTCGTGAGCCGATATTCAACCGCGAAGTTACCCAACATTTTGACCCAGCGCAAAGCTGCCCCACCACAACCCCTGTAGAACATTGATCGCGGGGGCCCCAAGGTGGCGGCTAAAACCGAACTGACCCAATCCTAAGTGGCGAGGCTACGGCAATGGCTGCTGCCTTTTGCCCTCTTGGCTCCCAGATCCGCTGCGCAGCGCTTTTTGGCCCGACCTCACGAGATTCGGCTCTCATTTCGTCGCGGCCCTCCGGCCAGCCCTTCGCGAGCGTAAGGTCGGACATCGGAACGAAAGGCGGATTCGCGAATTCTACTGCTAGATAATTGGAATCGTTCGCCCATGAGGCTCGCGACCCTGCACCTTGAAACTGCGAGATACGGCGACGTATATCGCGCCTCAAGGCTTGCCCAGCTGAGGCGGCAAATGGTGAGGCACATCGAGCGCACGGACGCTTCGGCGCAGAAAGTCGAGCAAGCGCTGGCCAAGTTGGCCGAAGCAGACGCACTCATGGACCGGCTCGCGCGGCATCAGTAGCCCAACCTCATGCCCGCCTTCGGATCGGCACTATGTGCGGATTATGCGGTCCGTACATCATCACTGCTAACCTTGCTCTCATTAAGCGGTTCAATGCTCATTGTCGTGGGCCTGGTCACGCAATGTCTGTGAGCGGTAACTATGCGTTCAAGCCGATGCCACTTCGTGGCACGGCTCAACTTATTCGTTCGGCGTACGGGCGGGAGAATGGCCATTGACAGGCAATGGTTTTGAAAGGCGCGAAGGGCCGGAGCCTAATCGTTCCTCCGCTTGGGCCTGGGCGGCTCTGCTGCGCTGTTCGGGACCGGGGCTCTGCTGCTGTTCCTGACTACGCGGGTAGCCGTCCCCGCGTTGCTCTTCGCCACCGGGGCTGAGACCGTGGTGATGTGCCATGTCGAGAAGCATTTTTGCTCCGCGGCTTGAGCATAGGGCGGATAGCACTGCACGATGGGGATTTGATTCGTCGAGATGCCGAATTGTGCCATCGCGTCCCCATCATGATCGAGCGGGAAGGCACTAATCAAATCCCGATCCGCTCGGCTCGGCGTATGCCGATGGGCTCGCTTTAAACGGCATTTTCCTGCACCCGCACCGGTCTAACTCCGTCGGGCGCGATCCGATGAGGCTAGGCCGGATCGCATGGACAAACCTTGACGGAAGTCAGTTTTGGTCCGGACTTCGGCAGCCGTTATCTTTGGGTTACTCTGATCATCGTGCGCTTGTTGAATGCTGACGGACATCAAGCGTTTAAGGGGACTTCCCAGCAATGATCCTGGACCCTGCGCAAGCTGGCGACAGCCGCTAGTCGAAAAACATCGCGGCTAGCACCACGCAGAGCAAGGCGAAAACCGAACCAGTGCGGCGCCAGGCGAACTGAGCCATGGTGCTCGAAGCCTATCGGCAAAAACGCAACTTCACGGCCACGCCTGAACCGAAAGGCAAAAAGGCGCGCAAGCGAGGCAACAGGTTCGTTATCCAGAAGCACGACGCTCGGCACCGACACTATGATTTCCGGCTGGAGATGAACGGCGTTCTGAAAAGCTAGGCCATCACAAAGGGTCCAAGCCTCGTTCCGGGCGAGAAGCGGCTGGCGGTGCGTGTCGAGGACCACCCGTTCGAGTATGGCGACTTTGAGATCTACGTGCGGAATTACAATGAGCAGCGCCAACGGCTGGCAGCTGGTGCGACCAATGCTCGGATCACCCTTGAGATAAAGATCGCACGGGATTGAAGCCGAGCGCCAACGCAACATTGACTTAGTAGTCAAGGGAGTCATTGGGGATGACGACGCCCGGACGCATTGCCGAACTGAAAGGTCGACGCATCGAGGCCGAGGCAGAACTCGCCAATCTTGAAGAGGCGCCATCAACCCTTGCCGTACATCCAGCGGAGATAGAGAGGTACGTCAAAACGGTCGATGAGCTCGCTTCGGTCTTAGCTCATCACGCCGAGGCGAATGACGATCAGGGCGCGCTGGTGAAGAGCTTCCGCGCGCTCGTTCACAGTGTGAGGGTTCATCCCAAAGGGGCGCGACAGGGTATTGAGCTCGAGGTCAAAGGCAAGCTTGCCGCCCTTATCGGCGGCGACACATTTCCCCAAGCGCGCGATGCTGGGGAACGCGCGGTGGCCGAGGAGCGCCACAGGCAAGATCCCACTATTGCGTACGATAGTGGGTTTAGGGTGGTAGCGGGAGAGGGATACCGCCAATACAGTGCTGCTACTGAATTCACTTGCTAAATCGAGTCCCTGCGCCTGTTGGCGGTTCGAATCTCGTGCTGTGCGCCACTTTACGATTTTGCGCGATTTCATACCCTGCCGCGGACGGATGCCGCATCACGCCGCCGACAGCCGCACGTGGAACTTGCTGTCGGTTGCCGAAAATTGTGGCAATCCGGACAGACCCGTCGAAACAGGGTGTAGGCTTCCGCCTCCTGGGTCACAACCGCTGTTTGCAGGGTGGCCATGATCTTCTTGCCGTCGTCGATCGACAGGCCCAGGTCTCCTTCACGCAGACGCTCATCGCTTTTGTCGATCCGGACCTCTCGGCGACAGATGTCGCCGAATTCGTTCGTCCCTTCGATCGAAATCGTCCACTCCATTCCCATCACTACCTCCGAAACCAAAGAGATGGTGATGGCCCAGTCGACGCTAACAAATCGTGGCCGCGCTCACCCCAGAGAAGTCACCGGTCTCCACTGCACTAATGGGCGGTGTAAGCTCCGTCCACCAGATGGTAGCTCCCAGTGATAAAGCTGGCCTGGTCGGACAACAGGAAGCACACAAGAGCCGCTACCTCTTCCGGTTTCCCGCGCCTGCCCATCGGCTGAAGACCCGCCATGCGCCGGCTGGCTAATGCCTCCATTTGCTCCGATAAAAGAGGCGTTTCGATCCAGCCGGGGCCGACGACATTGATCCGGATGCCCATCCTAGCATATTCAATCGCCGCAACCTTGGTTAATCCAACGACCCCGTGTTTCGCTGCCGTGTAAGCGGACGCAGTTGGCAAGCCGACGGAACCGAGAACGGAGGACATGTTCACGATGGCACCTCCGCCTCGATCCAGCATCGCGGCGATTTCGTACTTCATGCTGTAGAAAACGCCATTGAGATTAACGTTTATCAGTTTGTGCCAGTTGTCGAGCGGATAGTCTGCCGTTGCTTTTCGAATGCCGTCGATACCTGCATTGTTTACCGCCATATCCAGTCCGCCGCATTTCTGGACAGTGAACTCGATCAGCTTTTCCACTGCTGCCGCATCCGTGACATCTACCGCAAAGTCGTAGGCCCTGCCTCCTTGCGAGCTTATTTCGGCGGCTGTGCAGCGCGCGGCCTCGGCATCAAGGTCGGCGACAACAATCTCGGCTCCTTCTTGCGCGAGTTGCCGTGAAACAGCCGCACCTATTCCGGAGCCTGCGCCGGTCACAATCGCGACTTTACCATGGAAGTCAGGCTTCATCGGCTCTGTCCTATGCCATTTCTGACATAACCGAACAGAGGCAGACGGTCATCGCAAGAAGTTTCGCTCCAATTCGTTTGTTTAATCCTGTGAATTCATTTTTGCCACCACACAGCGAGACTTGGCCCGCAGGCCTTGGAATGGTAGAGACGAGGGCGGCGGTAGATGACCAGTTTCCTAGCAGGTACAAATGGAAGAACACCACATTGCGCGCCGGGGGCTCGTGCTGGGTAGTCTGGCTCTGATGATCTCCGGATGCACGTCGATTTCATCCGCGTTCGGACCAAGGCGTGGCCTGAATCCTCGTTACCGACGGCAGCATGTGCGGTACGACGGAAACGAGCCGGCCGGAACGATCGTCGTCGATACTTCGCACCGTTTTCTCTATGCCGTCGAGTCTGACGGGTGGGCGACGCGCTACGGCGTTGGCGTCGGCGAGCAGGGACTTTCGTTCAAGGGTACAGCGACCGTCGGCCGCAAGGCGGACTGGCCGTCGTGGACACCCACCGCCAGCATGATGCAGCGCAAGCCGCGCCTGGTGCAGTATGCAGGGGGGGTCCCTGGCGGACCAAACAACCCGCTTGGTGCGCGTGCCCTTTATCTCTATCGAGACGGGCGCGACACCCACTTCCGGATACATGGTACAAACGAGCCATGGACGATAGGCACAGCGGTATCGAACGGGTGCATCCGTATGATAAATGACGACGTCATTGACCTCTACGACCGTACTCCTTTGGGCACGACGGTGGTGGTTGTTTGATGGTGGGCAGGCCTGATCTCCGTTGGATGGTGAACCCTGCCAGCACGTCACCGCAAAGGTGCCGCCGGCAACCGGGTACCAACTGTGTCATTTCTGCACTAGGCGTTGGTGTAGATCGCAGCTAACTTCGTGGGGCTGCATATCGTTTTAGTTGTGGCGATTCTATAGGCTATTCCGCCCCCGGGGAAAGGATTGCTTGATGAACAGGATATTGATTGCAATGGTTGCTGTGCTCGCCGTTGCCAGCCTGAGCGGCTGCGCGAACGACTGGATCGGCAAAGGAAAGGGTAAGGCTCCGGCACCCGCTCCGGTAGAGCAACCAGTGATTAAGTAAGGACCGGCTTGTATGGGGAAGGGGTGCCAAGCCCTTCCCCATACATACGCAGCCGGGGCTTTGGCCGGCTTCATAGCGTACGGCGCGGTTGGCGGGCATAGGCCGTTATTAGGTCTGTGCTTTGTGAAGTTCGGGAATGGACGCGGCGATGACGCTTCTAAGTAGCCGTCTCTTGCTTGTGGCGTTGGTGGCCCTCCCGGCAGCGGCATGTCAGACGAAAGACCTGCCGCCCCAGCCGAATTTCGTATCTTATGCCGATGGCGGAGCTGCGCCTCAAAAAAACGACGAGCGGTACTTCATCGAGTTCCGCTCCCGCTACGCCCTAAGCTACGGCCACACCTACGCAGTTTTTGGGCGCCTGGACCGGGCCGGGAGAATGATCGATCCCCAAGTCGCGGGCCTTCACCCGGCTTCGAACAGTGCGGTTCCCTATGTTCTGGGCCATGTCGTGCCGGTGCCAGCCGAAACCGGGTGGAGCGACGGTGATCTGGAAGAACCATACAGATCCGCAAGCTGGCAAATCATATTGACCCGGGCCGAATACGACAAAGTCGTTGCCTACATCCGCAAGCTGCAGGCGAGCTCGCATGTCTGGCAGGCGACGGTCTTGAACTGCAACGGCTTCGTGGCGGACATCGCGCATTCCATGGGATATAAGACTCCCGCCATTCAGCTCCGGCCGCAACAATTCATAACCGAGCTTCGGGAGATGAATACATAACCAAAATTCGAGGGATGAATGGGACCGAATGCGATCGGTACTGCCCTCCGGCTTTCGCGTCTGCGGATTAACTCGGGGAGGATCGCTGCGCCTGAAGGTCGGCCGGTGACGAAATCGAGGCAATGGGTGAAGTGGCCATACTCAGGGGCAGCGGCTACAGTCGCGATCGCAGAAAGGGCGCCGGTGACCTGAAGTGAGCATTGCGGCAGCCTCACTTGGCGAGGTCATTTGGGTGATCGGCATCGTTGCTTGGTACGTGATTCGGTATCCTTTCGAGCGCCGGGCGAGGCGCGTGCGAATTGTAACTGGCTACCGCTCACGTTCGGACATCGTCGGGCTTGCATCTGCTCTGTTCGGCCTCGCAATCCTGCCTGCCTTCTATGTTGTCACCGGCATGCCCGCAGCGGCTGACCACCCGGCCAGCGTTTGGGCCGTGGCTCTCGGCACAATCATCTTCTGCTCCGCGCTATGGGTTTTTCGCAGATCCCACAAGGAACTTGGCCGGAACTGGTCGATTACGCTGGAGATTCGCGAACGGCATGAACTCATCTGCGCCGGACCATACGCCTTGGTCCGCCACCCGATGTATACCTCGTTCCTGCTCATGGGCCTCGGCCAGGTCTTTCTGCTGGCGAACTGGATTGCGGGCATATCGGGTTTGATTGGGTTCACAGTCCTTTTCCTGCTGAGAGTGGATAAGGAAGAGCGTATGATGCTGGAGAATTTCGGCCCGCAATACCGTGCCTATATGGAAAAGACCAAGCGAATAGTCCCTTATCTTTATTAGAGGTACGTTTGATGCGAGGCCGAGCCCTCAAGCTTTCCGCGCCCCGGCGCCTTGTTGGCGATCTGATGAGGTTTTCGATCGGCGTGCCACGGGTCGCGGTGCAGCGTCAGATGAACCTCGGCCCACTCGTAAGGGCTAGAATGGCGCAGCAGACCAGGCCCTCCTGGACCGCGATCTTCCTGAAAGGATATGCGCTTCTTGCCCTAGAGATGCCGGAGCTGCGGCGCGCCTATGTCAAGTTGCCCTGGCCGCAGCTTTACGAGTATCCGGCAAGCGTAGCCTCGATTGCCCACGAGCGCGAATATGATGGCGAGCCGGCCGTTCTGCTGAGCTGCATCAAGTGCCCGGAGCGCTACTCCATCACGGAACTTGAGGGATCCATCCATGCGGCTCGATCACGGCCGATCCTGGAGGTCCCGGAGTTTCGGCGTGCCTTGCGGGTGGCAGGTGCGCCCGCGCCAGTCAGGTGGCTGCTTATGTGGCTAGGGTTGAACATCGCCCGGCAAAGGGCAAATTACTTCGGTACCTTCCAACTGTCCGTCTATTCTGGTCTCGGTGCGGAATCACTCAACCCGCTGACACCACTGACCACGCTTCTGAACTACGGTCCGATCGGCAAAGACGGATCGGTGAATGTCCGCATCCACTACGATCACCGGGTTATGGATGGAGCGAACGTCGCACGAGCACTGGAGAGATTCGAAAAGATTCTGAACGGCACTGTCGCCAATGAAGTCTTGCTGCTCGGTCAAGGTGTTTCCGCTCCTGCAAGACAGAGGAACGCGACGTGATTTCGCACTGTGAATTCCGGCCAGCTATCGTCGTGATTGGCGGCTCGGGTGGAATTGGCCGGGCGATTGCGAGCGTCGCTGCAAGGGAGCGCGGTGCGGTTGTGCTGGTTGCCCGCTCGCCCGAGGGTTTGGCCGCCGCGGCGTCTGAGGTTAGGGAGGCGGGCGGCGAGGCATTCACGCTCGAGTTGGATCTCGTGGCAGGCGATGCGCCAACGCGCCTGGAGGGCTTTCTGTCCACACACGGCCTGGTCTGTGATGTCCTGGTCAACAGCGCCGGCTATGGCCTGCGGGGCGCGACGACGGCGCTGCCTATTGATGGTCAACTGGGCATCATCGATCTCAACATACATTCCCTCACAGAACTGACCCTCCATTTCCTGCCGGGAATGGTGGCGCGCCGACGGGGCGGGGTGCTCAATCTCAGTTCCGTGGCCGGGTTCGTTCCCGGGCCTTATATGGCTCTGTACTTCGCTAGCAAAGCTTTCGTGCGCTTCTTCTCAGAGGCGCTTCACCAGGAATTGCGCCGAACCGGTGTGACGGTCACATGCGTTGCACCAGGCCCGGTGTCGACAGAGTTTCTCGCAAGATCAGGCGCCAATCAGACGGTGCTCTTCAACATCTTGCCCAAGGTGGATCCGGAGTATGTGGCCGAACGGGCGTGGCGAGGGTTCAAATCCGGTCGTCGCCTCGTCGTACCGGGAATCTCGGGCAAGTTGGCTGCCCTTGCGGCAGCGCTCCTGCCTTCAGCAGCGCTGCTGCCCCTGGTCGGCCGGCTGCAACGCGGCGGCAATGATCAATGTCCTTGCGGTTCAGGTATGAAGTTCAAGAAATGCTGCGGTACCCGCCAGATTCAGCTACGCCGGGGCCCTCGGGGAATTATCCCCTGACCGGACCAGCACGCCCGCTCGCTATTTCAGAAGTCGCCGATGGTCTTGGCAACGACCAAACGCTTTCCACCTGAACCGTTGCTGCGCTCGTGCATGAAGTCCCTCTCGGCCAGCGAGACAAAAGCCAAACCTTCCAGACCCTACCGCCCTCCAAGTGACCGCCATCTCGGCGCGGCCAGCGCTCGTTCATCTACTCGACTCTTCGAGTCACAGACGGCTCAGCACGGTCACTGCCGACGATGCAGCCTGCCAGCGAATGGAACCGGGTACAGCAGCCCATGTCCGAATTCTGATGCCAATAAAGCCATCGTCCGCCGCTATTTCGATATGTTCAATTCCGGTGAAAGGTGCGGTGCCCCCCGCCGCAGCGACAGCCTTCGCTATTCCTTCTTGTCGACCAGCGCCCGTAGTGCCGAGACGTCATGCAGCAATAACCTGCTGCCGCGCTTTTCGATCAGGCCTCTCTTGGCGAGGTCGCTCATTTCGCGCGAGACCGCTTCCCTGTGCGTGCTCATCGTTGCCGCCAGCTCGGAATGCGTCGGTGCCGGGCTTATGGATACCTCGCCGTCCACGAGTGCGGCTTTCTCCGCCCGATGCAGGAGCTCGACGATCAGCCGTTTTCGCACGACCAGAGTGCTGTATTCGAATACCCGCTCGGTCATGCGCCGGAGCTGGGCAGACAGATGCTCAAGCAGCATCCAGGCAAAAGTCGGGCGGGTCATCACGATATCCCGGAATGCTGTGCCGGACAGCCGTGCAGCGCGGGTTGCCTCCAGCGCGACTACGCTGGCAGAGCGTGCAATCCCGTCAATGCCTCCGAGCTCCCCGAAAATGTCACCCGGTTCGACATCGCGATACGCTATCTCCCTACCGTCCGCTGAAACCAGTGTCACGCGAGCCCGTCCTTCCAGCAGGAAGAAGACATCGCGACCAATGTCGCCGTGGGAAATGATTAGCTCGTTGTGTCGATAGCTGCGCTCGTGCCACCGTTTGGTCAGCGCGGCGAGGTCGGCATCGCAAAGTCTTGAGATGAAGGCCAGAGAGCCTGTCACAACGGTCTCTTGTTCAATCAAGTGTACTTCACCTTACTCCCTATCCAAGGAAATTTGATGGCCGCAGGCCCCGTTTTCCGGGATGCAAACTGGGAGCGGATTTCGCCAATGTTTTCCCCGGTGTGGGAATTCCCACAGCCGGGCCTGGTTCGACTGTCATATCCTTGTTGCAACGTCAGGCCCGCCGGCTCGTGTGCAAGCCGGCGAAGGGAAAGGGAACAGTCATGAAATTCTTGGCTCCCGTCACAAAACTTGCTGCGGGGTTTCGCAAATTCGTCGCGCCGCGCTACCGCCCGGAGCTTTATTACATGCGTGGCCCGGGGCCAGCCACCGCCCGCCGTATGGGCACGCCGCGGCAAAACCAATCCATCGACCACTACGCCTAATTTGCCTCGCGGACGGCTGACGCTCTCGCCGGGAGTGCCGTTCGCGCCGTTCCGTGCCGGTCAATTCAGATCAATGAAGGGACGATCTGATCATGGTTATAATTCATGCTGCCGCCATTGGTCCATTTCGCAGGTGGTTACGTCTCCGCGCCGAGCGAAAAGCTCTCTTATCGGCAACGGACCAGTTGAGCCGTTTACCCGATGACGTTCTTGGCGACATCGGCATCTCACGTGACGAAATCATGTGCGCTTTGCCAAGCCGTGCCATCCGTCATGCGGAGGCAGGCGCGGCCGGCACGACGATCGAGCGCACCAGGATCGCTTCGGCCTCGATCCCGAAACGGTTGGCCGCCGGCGGTGGCTACGCCTCGGCCGAGATCCCCTTTGGCTGGTTCACGAGCGCGCGATCGAGCCTTACATCGCGGCTTCGACAAGCAGCGGCGCGCGGACGGGAGCTTTGAACGGCACTACACCTGCGACCCCAAGGACTGAATGTTGACCGACGGGAGCTGGGGAGGATCTTAAAATGATCATGTCAGTTGTTAAGTGCCTCGCGCCTATGACGCTCGGCACCGTGCTGATCGCAATCAGTCCGGCTTCATTGTCGGCTTCTGACGCTCAGGACCTCACGTTCGCTCACGCTGACATGCCAATCAAACAGCTGAAAGACGTCTATTTGGATTGCGAGCGGGGAGGCCGCCGGTGCGCTGGGGCGGGAAGACGTGATGTACTGTTCGATGCGCGAGTTCCGACTAGGCGCGCGATAGCAGTTTGCGCATAATCAACGATGCATGGCCTTCTGCACCGTGCGACGCGGCCCTGCGATCGACCACTTCGAACCATGTTTGGACCGCGCACTTCGCCGATCAGCGCAGTAACCAAGCCGCGGAGTTCCGCGAGCGACAGCCTTCAAATGAATCAGTCGGTGGTAGCGTCACGCATAGAGTGAATCACGAACGCGCTCGCCTGCAAACCCCTTCGCCCGGAAATCTGCCCCGGTTACGCGGTTCGCCAGCAGACTGACAAGGAGCGGCTTCAGCCGATCGCCGATGCTATTTGTTATCTTTGTGCCGAATGGCAGCTTTGCGCCCCGATTTCGGCCGTTCGACTATATCGTTCGAACTGCCGAAAGGTGTCGGGGCTCCGGCCCTCTCAAACCCTCCGCCGCCGTTATCGCGCATGTGCCGCATGCCACCTGCCGTGCTTTCAGCGAGCCGACCTTAACTCCAGTCTGGAACCTGGCAGTCGCCCAACTGGTTCAACCTTCCGCCACGGCCGGGCAGGGGAGGGCGTGCAAAACGGTAGGCGCGACCTAAGAAACGGTCGCCGTTCGAGTCGGTAGAGCGCTACCGCCTTTCCCCCACCCACCCTCGCCGCGTTTTGCACTTCGTTACCGCGCGTAGCACGCGATAGGTTCAGGGAACGCCATTTGATTTGAGAAGTAGCGCAGAGACCACTCATGTGGCCACGCGTCCAGAAGCACATGCGAGAGCTGTTCACAGCGCGAGGCGGACGGTTGCGCGCATGGTACCCGTAAGCAGACTAGTCGCACCGAAGCGGGCACCAAATGAGAGGACACAGGTACAGATGTCGGTGGTCGTTGTGCTCTTGTGAATGGTCTCTAGAAGCTGGAAAGTTTCATCGAGGCGCTGACGCCAGTCGCGAGTCCAGCCTTTGGCCTTCTGACTGCCGGCTGCTTGGGGGAGATGGTTGTCTGAGGCCGTTAACTTGGCGCATTCTGATTGCGTCGGGTTGACCTGCCTTTGTATATTTCCCGTCCTCAGATAGAGATGACATTTGGCGGATAGCCCTTGATGACTCGGATTCACCCAAGGCCGTCAATTCACCCATCGATGAATTTGCTAATTCTGAGTGCTGGATCACAGGCTCGGCCGCCCCGCGGCGAGGCGATCTTCCTTCACTGCACCGAGCAGGCCATGCGGCCCTGGGTTCGCGATGACTGGAATCGCCTCATGCAGGCGCTTGGCATCGAGGCCTCGCCGCAGCCGACAGGTTGCTGCGGCATGTCGGGGGTCGCGACGCCGGCGAGGGCAGCGCCGCGGACTCAACGAGCGCTACTGTTATGACGGCAGGAACGAAGAAGCAGTCCTCATGGACCGATGCATGCCATGCATTGCTTCGATCACGCCCAGCACGTGCGGACATGGGCGAACTCCGGCGAAGAGTTTGACAGCGGAGATCAGCGCAAGATGTCCGACAGGCTCTCGGGCTTCTTCTCGCCGAGCGACAGATCAAGGCCCGACAGAAGGTCGACGAGATGACCTTGCATCAGGTCGGACGCGTTTTTTGCGTCGTGCTTTTCGATGGAATCAACGAGGGCGTGATGGGCGTGGCTTTCGCAGGTGGTTTCGCGGCGGCGCCAGTAGAGCGCGATGATCAGCGACGACCGCGACAACAGGTCCTTGACGAAGCCGGTCAGGATCGAATGGCCGGCGATTTCAGCGATGCCGACATGGAATTTTGCCGACAGCATTATGGCGTCGCTGTCGCGGCCGGCATGCAGGGCCTCGTGCTCTTTTTCGAGATGAAGCCGCAGTTGCGCGATCTCGGCCGGCTTTGCCACTTCGGCGGCAAGCGCCGCGACCTTGGGCTCGATCAGCGCCCGCGCTTCGAACACCTCGCGCGCTTCCTGCTTGGTCGGCTGAGCGACGAACGCGCCGCGGTTCGGCTCGAGCCGAGCCAAGCGGTCATGCGACAGCGCCTGCAGCGCCGCGCGTATCACCGCGCGGCTCACCGAATAGATCGAGGCGAGCTCGTCCTCGGGCAGCTTTGTGCCCGGTGCGAGGCGGTGGCTGACGATGGCGTCGCGCAGGCCGGCATAGACCGGAAACCAGCGCATCGTCGGCTTGTCGCCATCCCGTGTCTTTGGTCCAAGCAGGTCCATCGTCTCATTGTCCCGGCGGCCGGATCGCATAGCGGCGCGAACACCGCGTTTCCGGCCGGACATCGAACATCCTGTGTGGGAGTGTCAACAATTTTGCACGCATCAGGATACACGGCCGGAGGGCGAAAAGGGCGCAAAGATTCCGGCGAAGGATTTTTCGAGTGGAACCTGGTAGCCGCCGCGCTTCGAGGTCGACAGGCCAAGGCTGACGAGGCTCTCGCAGAGTTGTACGGCGCAGGCGACGCCGTCGAGCACAGGAAGGCCATGTTCGCGGCTGAGCGCGGCGGCGAGGTCGGCCATGCCGGCGCATCCCAGCACAATCGCTTCGGCCCGGTCGTCGCGGATGGCGCGCTCGATCTCCTCCGAAATTCGATGGCGGGCGTTGGAGCCGGGCACTTCGAGCTCCAGAACGGGAACGTCGCTTGCCCGCACCCTGGCGCAGCGGCTGGCGAGGCCGTAGCGCACCAGATTGTGCTCGATCGCCGGCACCGAACGCGACAGCGTCGTCACCACGCTGAACTTGCCGGCAATTAGGCTCGCCATGTGAAACGCCGCTTCGCCGATGCCGACCACCGGCATCTCGCCGACGCAGCGTACTGCGTCGAGGCCGGTGTCGTCGAAGCAGGCGATAACGCAGGCGCTCGCCGCCGGATGTCTCTGGATCTCGCCGATCATTCCCGGGATGGCGAAGACCTCGTCGAAATAGCCTTCGACGCTGGGCGGCCCGTCCTTCGGATTGACGGCGATGATCCTGGTGCCGGCCGAAGCCGCGCCGCGCGCCGCCTCGCCGATCTTTTCGGTCATGGACGCGGTGGTGTTGGGATTGACGACGAGTATGTCCATTTGCGCTTTCATATTTCCCCGCCGAGATAGAGTTTCTTGACCCGGTCGTCGCCAAGCAGCTCGGCCGAATGTCCGGCCAGCGCGATCTTTCCGGTCGTCAGTGCGTAGGCGCGCTGTGAGATGCGCAGCGCCATGCGCGAATTCTGCTCGACCAAGAGAACGCTGACCTTTTCGTCGCGATTGATCGCCACGATGGAGCGGGCGATGTCCTGGACGAGCTTCGGCGCGACGCCGAGCGAGGGTTCATCGAGCAGCAGAAGCTTCGGTTTGGCCATCAGCGCCCGCCCGATCACCAGCATCTGCTGTTCGCCGCCGCTCATCGTGCCCGCCGTCTGGGAATAGCGTTCCTTCAGGCGCGGAAAGCGCCCGAGCACCATGTCCAGCGTCCTGGCGATTTCGGACTTGTCGGTGCGGGTGAAGGCACCCATCATCAGATTGTCGCGCACCGTCATGTAGGAAAAGACGCGCCGACCCTCCGGCACCATGGCGATGCCCATCCTGACCAGCTCGTCCGGGCGCGTTCCGTCGATGCGGTGGCCCCGGAAATGAATCTCGCCGCTGCGGACTTTCTTCAGGCCGGTGATGGCGCGCAGGATCGAGGATTTGCCCGCGCCGTTCGCGCCGATCAGCGCGACGGTCTCGCCCTCGTTGACGTTGAGCGACACGCCCTTCAGTGCATAGACATGGTCGTAGTAGAGTTCGACGTCGGAGACTTTCAGTAATTCGCTCATGGCTAAAATCCGATCGCCTCATCTTCGGCGCCGAGATAGGCCTCGATGACCTTTTCGTTCTCCTGGATTTCCTTCGGCGTTCCCTCGGCGATTTTCACACCGAAGTTCAGGACGACGATGCGGTCGGAAATGTTCATGACGGCGGGCATATCGTGCTCGACCAGCAGGACAGTCACGCCGCGCTTCCGCACGTCGCGCACCATCTCCACCGCGCGCACGGTTTCGTCATGGTTCATGCCGGCGAAGGGCTCGTCGAGCAGAAGCACGGTCGGGTTGGTAGCGAGCCCGATGGCAATCCCGAGCGCGCGCAGATGGCCGTGCGGCAGCGTGCTGGCGATCTCATGCCGTTGCGCGCCGAGATCGAGGAAGTCGATGATCTCGTCGGCCGAGCGGCCGAATTCATCCTCGTCGCGCCGTGCGGTGTTCGTGCCGAGATAGAAGCCGGCAAGGCTGGCGTTGGAACGCAGGTGATGCGCGATGATGACATTGTCGCGCACCGTCATGCCCTTGAAGATCGTCGTCTCCTGGAACGTGCGCACCACGCCCTTCCGGGCGACGATATGCGGCGCCAGCCCTGAAATCCGCTCTCCCCGGAATAGCACTTCGCCCGAGGTCGGATTGAGGAAAGAGGAAATCAACTTGAACAGCGTCGACTTGCCGGCGCCGTTGGGGCCGATGACGGAGAGGATTTCGCGTTCGCGGACCGCGAAGGAAACATTGTTGACCGCGACCAGCCCGCCGAAGCGTTTGGTCACGGCCTTGATCTGAAGAAGCTCAGTCATGGTCCTAGCCCTGCTTCTTGCCGAACAGCCTGAGGCTGAGCAGGCCGTTGGGAAGGAACAGCATCAGCGCGATCAGCACCGAAGAGAAGATCAGCAACTGGAACTCGCCGGTCTCGAACAGGAAATCCCAGCCGAAATAGAGCACGAAGGTGCCGATCATCGGCCCGAAGACGTGGCCGAGCCCGCCGAGGAAGCAGTTCAGCATGAAGTTCACCGAGTCGGTGACGGTGAAGCTCGACGGATAGATCGACTGCGAGATGGCGACGAACATCGCACCGCCGAGACCGCCGAGGAATGAGGAGAAGGCGTAGGCGATAACGCGCAGATAGGCGATGTTGACGCCGATCGAGGAGGCCAGTTCCTCGTTCTGCTGCAACGACTGGCAGAGTTTGCCAATGCGCGAATGGACTAGGCGGTAGAGCGCCGCAAAGCACAGCACCATCAGCACAACCGACACCAGATAGAAGGCGGGACGCGGATTGGCGAGCGTCGCGAAATCTGGAAGGATGGTCAGCCCGAAGATCGAGATGCCGCCGGGGAGCGGAATGCTGACCATGCCCTTGGCGCCGTTGGTGATCGGCAGCGCCAGCGCGAGCAGCCGCGCCACTTCGGTTAAAACCAGCGTGACCATGGCGAAATAGACGCCGCGAAGCCGGAGGATGGGCAGTCCGATCAGCACGCTTGCAGCGGCGCAGAATAGCCCAGCCAGCGGCAGTGTCAGCCAGAACGACACACCATACTGGACGACAAGAATGGCCGAAACATAGCCGCCCATAAGCGCGAAGGCCCCCTGGCCGATATTGATGCGGCCGATGTAGAAAGTCACCCACACCCCGGCGCTGGCGATGCTGAGCAGCGCGACCGAGGTCAGCGTGTAGTAGAGGTCGAGCCGACCGGTCGCCTCGATCAGCCAGGGCACGCCGACGAGTACGACCAGCAGGAAGACAGCGACGGCGAGGATGTTGCGTGTACGCTTCATGTCCATCATCCCCACGGCTTGCCCATGAGCCCGTTCGGGCGGATGCTCAGGAACACCATCAGCGCGGCGAAGATGACGAGATAAGTGACGTCGCCATATTGGCGTAGGACCGTCAGGCCGACCGATTCCATCATCCCGAGGATGAAGCCGCCGGCGATCGCTCCGCTGACCACGCCGGCCCCGCCGATCATCACCATCAAGAACGCCTTGATCGAGATCGGCCCACCGATGCCCGAATTGACGCCGGTGATGGCGACCAGCAGCCCCCCGACTATGCCGGCAAGCATGGCGCCGAGCGCAAAGCCGATCATCGAATAGCGGTCGACCTCGACGCCCATCAGCTGCGCCGCGACCCGGTCCTGCGCCAGCGCCCGCATGGCGCGTCCCGGCTTGCTGTACTGCATGAAAAGCACGAAGGAGGCGATGAACAGTATGGCGAGTGCGCCGACCAGCAGCCGGTCGTAAGGCATTATGAGGCTGTCGGAGACGAAGACGCCTTTGACGATCTTCGGCACGCCGCGCTGCTTTTCGCCGAACAGGAGGAGGATCACGGCGTCGAGGAAGAATGCGACCGCCGCCGCGAGAAGCATCGTACTTTCCTCCCGCACGCTTCGCTTAATCACCGTCCTGAACAGGAATTTCTCGACAAGCGCTCCAATGACCAGCAGCGTGATCCCGGACGCGACGAGCGCGACGACGAATGGCATGCCGAGCTGGCCATAGACGGTGTAGGTGACGAAGCCGCCGAGAACGTACATCTGCCCATGGGCAAAGTTAAGCACGTTCATCAGCGCGAAGATCAGGGTCAGACCGAGCGCGATCAAGGCGTATTGCGCGCCAAGATAAAGCCCGTTGGCGATGACTTGTTCCATCAGGATGGTTCCGGCCGTTCAGAGGCTGAAGACGAATGCTCGAGCCTCTGCGGCAATCCGCTTCGGTGCAGTTGCGTCAATCGACTTGAGCGACGAAGAGCGTCTCGAACTTGCCGTCGCGGTATTCCGTGACCACCATCGGGACCGAAAGCTGGCGCTTCTGGCCAAACGACGTCATTCCGACATAGGTCAGCTTGGCATCGCCCTTCAGATAGGGATTGGGCGCCGAGAAAGTGTCGATCGTCTTCTTGAACTCCTCGACATTGTCGATCGCGGCCGGGTTCGCCTTCAGCGTCTCGATGATGTATTCGAGCGCGTAGACCTTGGTGTTGGACTCGTCATTGTATTCGCCGAACATTTTCGTATAGCGTTCGACGAACTCCTTCATCGTGTCGGACGCGATTTCGGGCGTCGATGCGCCGCCGACCGAGATGAAGCCGTTGGCCAACTCGCCCGCGCCCTCTTCCAGCACCTTGGCATCCTGCGCCGTTTCGGTGGAGATCAGGCCTTCGTAGCCGAGCTCGCGCGCGGCGCGGATCAGCAGCGGCGCATTGCCCGGCGCGACGCCCGAAAGCACCAGCAGGTCCGGTTTTTGCAAAACGATCGGCGTCAGTACCGGCGTGAAATCGCGGGTATCGTTTTGGTAGACATCCGTGGCAGCCACAACCTCGAGCCCGAGCGCCTTTGCCGCGGCAACACCGCCATCCCGCTGGCTCAGCGGATCGGATTCGTTGGCGGCGACAAAGGCAACTTTTTTCACGCCCCTGTTTTCCATGAGATATTTGTAGATCGCCGGAGCCGACTGGTAGTTGGCGATCATGCCGAGCACGGCGTTGGACGCCGGCGGGGTGTAGAGTTCCTTCGGGAATGCGTAGGGAAAATAGATGATGCCCTTGGATTCTGCCACGGGACGCACCGCCGCCGCGCCGTCGTCGACATTCGGACCGACGACATAGTGGATGCCCTCCTGGGCCATCTTCTCCATGCCGGCGATCGCCCGCTTCGGGTCCTTCTGATCGTCGAAGGTGACGATTTTGATGTCATAGGTCTCGTCACCAATCTTCACACCGCCGGTTTCGTTGATCCAGGCGGCGCGCGTCTGCATCGAGCGGACGTTGGATGTGCCCCACGCAGCGGCCGCGCCACTCGTCACGCCGACAAAGCCGATCTTGAGTTCCTTGTTGGCGGCGTGCACCGCGATTGTGCCGCCGGCCATGATTGCCAGCGCGGAGACGGCGCCGCGCGCCGCGGATGTGATTATTGAACGTCTGTTGATCATTGTTCTTTCCCCTTTGGAGGCCGCGCATTGTTGCGACAGAACTCGATCGATACGCGGACTTTTGTGAGTGAAGGCTCAAATCAATCACCTGTCAACAAAACTTTCTCAGATTGTTGACAATCTTGTGAGCGGCCGTAGACGAAGAACGTAGGACCGATCGCGGTTCGGTGCTTTGCTCGAGAGGTTCGTGGTGTCGGAATTCCTGAAGCTCGCATGGTGGGGGGCCAATAGTGCGAAACCCGCTTTCCAAGCCGTTTGCCGATCCAGAAGGACAGCCAGTCCCCCAGTGCCGCGCCAATGGCGGCGGCAAGCCATCACGAAATTCCGGTTCTTCTCAGCAGCGCCACGCGGGCTAACGCTGATTATCGTATGGCCGGCCTGCAGCGCGAATAGCGCTGCTGGCTCGCCCAGGTTCGGTCATCGAAATCGCCAGATCACGCACGATCAGCACGGGATGGAGCCGGTGAGCGACAGCGCAGGGTTCGGCGTCGTTTTGGCCTTCGGCCTATTGGTGCTCAACTGGCTGGCGATCCGCTATATCGATGTTGTCGCCTGGCTGGCGAGCTTCTGATGCGCACGCCGTTCCACCCTGTGCGAGGAACGGGAGAGCACCAAGGACGGCGACGAAATAGCAGGGCGGTACACCCCCCAACCGAAGCCGCGTTCTCGACGACATGGTTACTGTGACAAGACGAACAGGGTATAAGGCTATAGGCAGCAGACTGGTTGAGGAGCGCCCCACCGTCATGAAGCCGATGAACGAAGAGCACCTCGCGGTTCTACGCAGGCACATGGTCGAGATGATTGCAATTCACACCGATCTTGCAAGCGAAGAACTTGGCAAGGTGGCGCTCGATGAGCGGGTATTGGCGGCGATGAGGCGGATACCGCGGCACCTCTTCGTGCCAGCATCAGTTGCGCCTTATGCCTACCAAGACATGCCGCTGCCGATCGGCTTTGATAAAACCGTCTCGCAGCCCTTCATCGTTGCTCTCATGACCGATCTCCTTGCGCCGCAACCGCACGAGGTAGTGCTCGAGATCGGCACCGGCCTAGGCTACCAAACCGCAATCCTCGCGGACCTTGCCGGGCAAGTTTGGAGCGTCGAAATCATCGAGGAATTCGCAAGCCAGGCCGAGGCTCTCCTGCGGGGTCTCGGCTTCTCCAATGTCGGCATTCGTGTCGGAGACGGGTCTCGCGGCTGGCCTGAGCACGCCCCATTCGACAAGATCCTGGTCACCGCGGCCGCTGAGCGGACACCGCCGGCTTTGCTTGAGCAGCTCAAACCGGGGGGACGCCTGGTCCTGCCCGTGGGACCTGGAGAAGCGCAGTTGCTGACGGTCATCGACAAGGATGCGGCAGCGCAACTGAAGACTCGCAAACTCATCCCGGTTCGGTTCAGCCGTCTCGAAACGGTCTAATGAGGGGTGCGGCTGCGCGGAGCCGTGCTGGAAGATCAGGATAACGCGCGCCGCATCGATCACACAGGCGCTGGATGGCATCGCCGATCTTTTGACATCCATGCCGCAACGCTACTCGTCGAGCACGCCTGCAGCGCCGGTCGCAGCCGCTGGCGGTCATGTCGGCGCGGTCGTATTGCGCGCTTCTCAAAGACCCCTTATCCAACCTACTGTGTGCCTGCCAGACGGCAAATGGGTCGCTCATCTGGGAAATGACGGCCAAAGGCTCAAGGAATTCGCCCAGTGGCCAACATGTAGCGGGCAGGAGGTAACGATGGATCTCAAGGACAGGCGCCTCTGGTACGGCGTGGTATCCGTGATCGTGTCAGCACAGACTCTGCCCGTCGATCACCTCGATCGGCACGGACTCCAGACCGACATCGTCGAACAGCCGCGCATTTGACCGCGTTCGCCAAATTAATGGCCGGATCTTTGCGAAGCCTCCGCATTTTCGTGCGGGGAAGCCCTCCCAGCATCATCGTGATTGGACTTCACGATCGGTCGGAGTCACGCTGGCCGCAGGTATAAGAAGGATATGGGTGGGCCAACTATCGTCCGAATAGGAGGCTAAAATGAAGCACCAGACGCTTGAGCAACTGCAGATCGTCGCCGAGATCGATCAGGACTACCTGCGCCAGGCCATGTCGCGCAGCGAACGTCTTGAACGCTGGGCGGAGCTCCTTGAACGGAACCCTGACCGGCGACTCTCGACGCTACACCAGACCGAGTATCAGCCGGTTAGATCACGCGGGGCCATGCGCGGCGACGGCTCGCCGATCTCAGTCGCTTTCGAGGATCCTGTCCTCCGCGCCGCCGGGTTGGAAAACGACAACTACGGCGAAGCGAAGCGGTTCTTCGAAGTGACCGACAGGCAATTGCATGAGATCATTTGCTATTGTCATTTCGGCGCGACGGTGAGCGCCTTAACGGCCGCCCGTCACATCCGTGCGGCGATTGCCGGGAGACAGCCCGGCATGTTCGCTCGGATGCGTGAGGCGTTCGTCGGATAAAGCCGGAGCCGTTTCGCAGCATCATTTTTGAAGCGGCTCGCATGGAAAGCCGCCGCCGTAGTGCAGGCAAGCGTTCCCCACGCAGGGAGGCTGCGTTGCATGAGGGGTGCGGCTTTCCGCAGGAGCACGCCGACCTGCATCTTTTCCATCCGAACCGGAAAGATCCCAATGCTGCCAGTACATCCGTGGTCAGCGCGGTGGTTCAAAGGCTCGAACAGAGCGACATGCGCGCCGGATATGCACTGTCGTCCGCAGCACCATGACAATGATGTCTGCATGCTTGGCTCACCCATTCGGCGTCGGCTATTTGCGCGGAACCTCCCACACATGGTGAATGGCGGGCGCGCTCCAGCAGCACGATCTTATCCGCTGATCCAAGGTTTCCGGGAAGCTGCGCGCATCGCTGATCAATGGTGCGGTTTCCATTCCGACGCGCTCTCGGCAGGGAGCGGACGAGGCGAGCGCCCTCCATTCGCCGGTTTTCGCGCACGGGCGACATCCGGAATGACGTTGCAATGCGTAGCGACCGTGACGCGAATGTTGCGGCAGAGGCAGTGTTCGCGGCGATTCATTCGCCCAACAGTTGGTCGCCGACGAACGTTGCCGTAGTTGACTTAACTGCGGTCGAGCCTCAGCCCGATAGCTTGTGTGTCCGGCTGCGAGACCCGCCGCAGATAGCCTGTTTGTCCAGTGCCGGCACCCCAGCGATCTTCGGTGCGAAGCCCATATTTTCGGCCACGCTCATATGCGGATAGGGCGCATAGGACTGGAACACCATGGCCAACCCGCGCGCGGACGGGTCCATGTCGTTGGCGCGCACGCCGTCGATCATGAGGTCGCCCGCGCTGATCCTTTCCAGCCCGGCGATCATGCGCGGCAGCGTGGACTTGCCCAAACCGGACGGGCCGACGAAGACGATGAATTCGCGGTCCTCGACGTCGAGGTCGATGCCCTTGATGATCTCGGCGGCTCCATAGAATTTGCGCGCACCGCGCAGCTTGAGCTCAGCCTTGGCTTACCTCCCTGGCCCCGGTTTTCGGCTCGTCGTCCTGCACCATCGCCAGCGCCGTGCCAGGTTCGCCCTCCCACAAGATCAGGCTCGCCGCGCCGACCAGGCCCGCCCGATCGCCGAGCTCGGCCGGCACGATTGGCACGTCGCGATAGGCTTGCATTGCGCGCTCCTCGACGGTCGCCCGGATCGTCGGCGCCAGGAGATCGAAGCCGTTGGAAAGGCCGCCGCCCATCACGATCAGGTCGGGCGAATAGAGATGCAGGAGGTTGGTGAAGCCGATGCCGAGCCACTTGGCTTCGGCCTCGACCAGTTGGCGAGCCGCCGCATCACCCGTCCGCGCGGCATCCACGACATGCCGCGCCGAGACATCGCCATTGTTCGAAAGGCGCCTGAGCAGCGAGCCGTCGCTCGGCGCGGTCAGTTGTGTCGCCCGCCGTCCAAGCGCGGTGCCGGAGGCGACCGCCTCGAAGCAGCCGACGGCACCGCAGAAGCAGCGGTCCCCTTCGCCGGTGATGGTCATGTGGCCGATCTCGGCCGCCAGCCCGCGCCTGCCGTGATAGATGTGACCGTCTGCGACGACGCCGCCGCCAATGCCGGTCGACACGGTGACGAACACCAGCGATCCGGTGCCGCGGCCGGCTCCGAAGCGCCATTCGCCGAGGGCTGCCGCATTGGCGTCGTTCTCCAGTCGCACCGGCAGGCCGAACTGCCGGCTGAGGATGTCGATCAGCGGCACATTGTGCCAGCCGGCCAGCGTCGGCGGCCCGATGACGATCCCGGCTTTGGGATCGAGCGGTCCCGGCGCACACATGCCGATGCCGACCACCTTTGCCCGCGGATGCTCCGCCAGCAGGGTGCCTGCCAGCACGATGATCTGGCCGATCACAGCCTCCGATCCCGAGCCTGCCATCGTCGGTGCCGAAACCCGGGCGATGACATCACCGCTGCGTTCAACGAGCGCGCCGCGCAGCTCCGTGCCGCCGAGATCGAAGGCAAGCGCAAGCGTGCTCATCAGGCGGCGACCTTCAGTCCGTGCAGCCAGGCCATGCGCTGCGCGAGGTCGGGATCGCCGAAGGCAAGCGAGCCCAGCACAACCGTCTCGGCGCCGGCGGCGCGCAGCAGCGGCACTGTCTCGTGGCGGATGCCGCCATCCGCGGCAAGCACGATGTCGGCCTCACGGCCGGCCTTCCGCATCAGCGCGCGTGCCTCGATCAGGCGCGGACAGGCCTGGTCGGACAGGCGCTGCCCTTTGACGCCGATGGAGGTGCCGAGCAGCGTCACGAACGCCACTTGCGACAGGAAGGGGGTAACCGCCGCGACCGGCGTTTCCAGCCTGAGCACGACGCCGGCTTCGGCGCCAAGCTCATGCGCCAGCCGCACGGCGCGAAGCCCCGCTTCACCATTCTCGGCATGCACGCTGATCAGGTCAGCGCCGGCCCCGATGAACTGCCGCGTCTGCTCCTCGACGATCTCTGCCTCGACCATCAGATGCACATGGATAGGCCTTGTCGTCAGCCTGGCGATCCGCGCCACCAGATCAGGAAAGAACAGGAAGCCGGGGGTGAAACGGGCGTCGGCGACATCGATGTGATGCAAGTCGACGTAAGCGTCGATGCGCTTCAGGTCGCGCTCCATATTGGCAAGGTCCGCCGACCACAGGGAAAATTCGCCGAGCAGCCGGTTGCGCGGCAAGGCGGCTATTGCCGAGGGGCCGGACAGGGATTTGGTGGTCATTAGGGAACAAGGCTCCGGAAATTGGCGTGGGCGTGAAGGAAGGCGGTGATCTCGGCCTGCAGCTCGGCGAAATGCCTGGCGCTGTCGAGCGCCTTGGCAGGGATTTCGGCAAAGGTCGCGCCGGGAATGGTGGCCGCCAGCGTATAGGCGGAAGACAGCGGATGCACGGCATCCATGGCGTTGCCGATGACCAAAGTCGGAATATCGAGAGACTCGGCATCCCTTGCCGAGACGCCCGGTCCGTCGGCGGCGATGTCAGCGAGCACTTGCGCGAACGTCATGGCGTCCGGCCGGTCGAAATAGCCCAGCAGCGAAGCGAGATTGTCGGGCGCCTCGCGATAGAGGCGTAGGGCGGTCTCGGACTGCGCGAAAAGCGCCCGCGCTTTGTCCGGGCCGTGATCCAGCATGAGGCCGGCGACTTCCGCGATCGGCCGCATGTTCGCCGGTGCCTTGCCAAACGTCCAGGCCGGGCGCACCAGCACGAGGCCGGCGACGCGATCGCGATGGCGGCAGGCGAGGCGCAGCGCGATTCCCGCGCCCATCGACACGCCGCCGGCAACGAAGCGCTCGAGGCCGGCCTGGTCGGCGGCGGCGAGCACATCGTCGGCGAACATCTGGAAGGAGAATGGCCGATACTTGCCGAGTGCCGAGCCGCCATGCCCGCGGCATTCGAGCGTGACGCGCCGCAAGCCGGTGCCGGCCGGGAAGGACTGGGCGACCTGAGCCTCGCCGCCGCCAAGACCATGCTGGAAGACGACCGCCAGCCCGTCGCCCGCGTCGGAAACCCGTAGCGTGCCACTATCGCGGAGCAAGGTCGTCGGGCGCTTCATCACAGGAGCCCTTTCAGAAAGCCGGCGACGCCGGGCGCCTCTTCGGCCGAAAGCCCATGCGTCACCAACGGACCGTCGAAGCCTGTCGCCTTGAGCCGTGCGATGAAATCGGCGAAGTCGACGACGCCTTGCCCGGCGGTGGCGAAGCAGCCGTGGGCAAAACGGTCCTTGGCGTGCGCCATGGCGACATGGCCGGCCGTGGTTTCGATGGCGGCGGCGACGATGGCGCGGGCCTGCGCGGCATCCGCCTGCTCGAACAGGTTCGCCGGATCGAGCACGATGCGCAGCCGCTTCGAACCCATTTCGGCGATCAACTGCATCGCGTCCTGCGCCGACGTCACGATGTTGGCCTGTTCCGGCTCGATGCCGAGATCGACGCCGTGGCGATCGGCGAGTTGCAATGCCTTTTCCATTTCGCGCGCCATGTCGGCCCAGGCCGAGGGATCGGCATTGTCGGGATGATGCGCCCACTGGTCATCGCGGTTGCGCGTTCCCGTGCACAGCGTGACGAGCGGCGTGGAAAGCTTGGCGGCGGCCTCGATCACCACCTTCAGCCGGCGCAAGCCATCGTCGCGCACGGCGTTGTCCGGATGCGCCATGTTGTAGGTGCCTGACAGTGCCACCAGCGCGACACCGGAGGCATCAGACGCGGCTGCAATGGCACGGATGACATCGTCCGGGACCGCATCCGGCGTCGACGGCAGCCCGGCGCAGGCGAGGTTGAACTGGGTGACGGCAAATCCCGCGTCGCGCACCGCGGCGAGCACGCCGCCTGGCTCGCTGCCAGGAAAAGTCTTGGCGAACACCCCGATCTGCATCAGACCGCTCCCGTCACGCTGGCGATCTCGACGCGTTCGCCGCTTTCGACCGAGCGGGCGATCGCCACCATGGCGCGGATCGAGGCAAGGCCGTCATCGACGTTGGCGCCGCGCATCGGCTCGCCGTCGAGCACCGTCTCGGCGAGGCCCTCGAGCTGGCGCCGGAAGAAATGGCCGTCGGCGCCAAGCGGCTTGCGCGACGTCGCATCCTTCTCGTGAAAGATGTCGACCTCGCTGGCGCGGAAATACCAGGGATTGAAGGTCTTCGCGATCACCGAGCCGTTTTCGCCGTAGAGCTGGAAACCCTCGTGCCAGTCCATGCGCACGGCAACCGTGAGGTCGAGATGGCCGAGCGCGCCATTGGCGAACTCGGTCTCGACGAACCAGCAATAGGCGCCGAATTTTTCGTTGAGGCGGGCACGCACAGCGGTGATCTCGCCGCACAGGAAGCGCGCCGTGTCGACGAGATGCGAGCCATGCGCCAGCATGAAATATTGCCTGAGATCGGCCTTCGGATTTCCGGCCGGCTTCCTCGCCAGCTTGCTGGTGACGGGCAGAGGTTGGATCGCGTCGGTGTTGGTGTAGCGATGGGTGGAATCGCAATACCAGGCCTTCAGTGCCAGGATGTCGCCCATCTCGTCGCGGACGAAATCGCGCGCCGCTTCCAGCGCCGGGTCGAAGCGCTTCATGTGCCCGACCTGCAGCACCTTGCCGGAACGGCTGACCGCATCGGCAAGCTTCTGGCCTTCCTCGACCGAGACGCCGATGGGCTTTTCGCAGAGAACGTGCTTGCCAGCCTCGAGCGCCTTGATCGACATCGGCACGTGATAGGCATCGGAGGTGGCGACGATCACCGCCTCGAGTTCAGGGTCGGCCAGCATTTCATCAAAGTCGCCATACATCTTCTGCGGCTCATAAGTGGCGCCCATGCGTGCCAGCAAATCGGGCGCGGCATCGCAGATCGCATAGAGATCGGCATTGCTGGCCTTCACGCAGGATTCCAGATGCGCGAATTGCGCGATCGGCCCGCAGCCAAGCACACCGACACGAAGACGACGGTCTTTCTTGCGGATCATTGTCTCAGGCTCCGTAGCCGCGCATGGTCTGGCGGTTGGTCTTGACCGCTCCGGCCGGATCGGCGGCGGCGGTTTCGGATTCCTCTTCCAGCACCAGCCAGCCGTTGAAGTTGGGCGCCGCGCTAGCGATCTCGATCACTTTCGCCGTGTCGCAGACGCCCTTGCCGAGCATCGCCCAGGCGCCGCTCGCATCGACATCCTTCAGGTGCACGTAGCAGATGCGATCGCGATAGGTTGAGAGCGTGCCGGCCATGTCCTTGTGACCGCGCAGGATGTGGCCGGTGTCCGGCACCCAGCCGACCAGCGAGGCGTCGAGCAGCCCGAAGATGCGGTCGTAATCGGCGCGGTCGTAGAGCAGCGTGTTGTGGTGCGAGCTCGGATGCACCGCGACCTGGACGCCGACCTTGCGGCCGAGTTCACCAGCCTTGTTGTAGACTTCGGCCGCAATGGCGAACTTGTCGTGGCGCGGACCGTCCGACACGACGGTGGCCGAGCCCATGGACACCAGCGCGCCCGGAAAGGCGGCGGCAAAATCGATCCAGCGCCTGGCGGTCTCGAGGTCGGCGCCGATCTTCTCCTTGAGTGTGAAGCCGCTATTCGAACCGAAGGCGAAGGAGACGAGCGTCAGGCCGGATGTCTTCAGCGCCGTCGCGAACTGCGCCGGTTTGCCGGCATAGCGGCCGATCATCGTGTCGGTGATTTCGATGCCGGCATAGCCGCCATCGGCGATCGCTTTGAGCAGGTCGTCGGGGCCGCCGGCAAAACAGTCTCCGAGCATTTCCCAGGTGAAGGTCTGGCAGCCGACTTTGAGGTCTTTCACGTTCATCCTTTCATTCCTTGATTCCACCTGCGCAGGCCCTTCGATGATGTGGCGCTGGAAGAACGGCACCAGCACGATCAGCGACGCTACGGCGCCTGAGGCCGCGGCGATATCACCTGCCAGCAGAGAAGGTCCAATCCATCGATTGCGATGCGCGGCCTACTCCATCGGTTCTCCGTGGGAGGGACATCCTACTTGACCGAGCCCGCGGTCATACCGGCCAGAAAGAACCTCTGGGCAACGAGGTAGATGAGCAAGAGCGGTAGCGAGCCGAGCACGCTCATCGCCATCATCTGGTTCCATTCGAAGGCGTGCTGCCCCATCAATAGCTGGATACCGATCGGGACGGTGCGCATGGACGTTGACTTCGTCAGCGTCAGCGCAAAGAGAAATTCGTTCCAGCACAACAGGAAGGTGTAGACCGACGTCGCCACGATACCGGGCAGTGAAATCGGGACGATCACCCGCCAGAGTGCGGTCCAGCTGCTGCCGCCGTCGACAGCCACCGCTTCATCGAGATCGCGGGGCAAGGTGTTCAGATATCCCGTCATCAGCAGGATCGCGTAGGGCAGCGTAAACACCAGGTAAGTCAGGATCAGTGCGACGTAGGTGTCGAAGATGCCATACGAGACGACAAGCCCGAAGAAGGGGATCAAAAGCGTGATCGGCGGGATCGTCTGCGTGCTGATGATGAGTGTGTTGAGGCTGCCCTTACCGCGGAAATTGAAACGGCTGAACCCATAGGCCGCCAGCAAGGCGATCAGCACCGTCAGCACGGTCACCGCTCCGGCCACGAAGTAGCTGTTGAAGAAGAAGCGCAGCTTTACCGGGTCGCCAAGGATGGCCGCATACGCTTCCAGCGTGACCGCCTTCGGCAGGACGGTTGGTGGCAGGGCAAAGATTTCGGTATTCGACTTGAACGAGCTGCTCAGCATCCAGTAGATCGGGAAGGCCGCGAAAAAGAGCCCTGCTGCAAGCGCGACATGCAGCGCGACGGTGATCAGCCTGTCTTTCGGCGTGTGCCTTTTCCTCATGGTGACTATCGAGCCTTTTGATAGCGGATGTAGAACAGCGTCAGGCCGAGAGAGATCAGCAGGATGACCACGGCGCTTGCCGACGCCTGCGACAGGTTGTAGCTCGAAAACGCCAGCTTGTATGTGTAGGTGCTGAGGACCTCGGTCGAATAGATCGGACCGCCGCCCGTCGTTATCCAGATCAATGGAAAGACCTGCATGGTCCAGATGAAGTCGAGCAGAGAGATGCTGATGATGATCGGCATCAGCTGCGGGATGGTGATGAAGATCAGCTTCTGGTAGGCCTTCGCCCCGTCGATATCGGCAGCCTCGTAGAAATCCTTGGGAATGCCCTGCAAGCCTGCGAGCAGGCTGACCATGAAAAGCGGGTAGCCCGCCCAGATATTGGCGAAGGTGACGGCGTGCAGCGCGGTCTCGGGCGAGGAAAACCACTCGACCTTGGAACCGATGATGCCCATCTGCATGAGAACGCTGTTCACGACACCGTTCGGCTCGAGCAGGAGGCGCCAGATCACGGCGATAATAACCGCGGTGAACAGCCAGGGCAGAATGTAGAGCACGCGCAGGATATTGCGCAGCGTCGGATTGATGCGGTCGCTGTTCAGCATGAGCGCGAAGATCATGCCGATGGTCATGTGGAAGACGACACTCATACATGTGAAGTAGAGCGTGTGCCACAGCGAAGCCCAGAACACCGGATCGTTAAAGATTGCCTGGTAGTGTTTCAGTCCGGCAAAGGACGGGTCGCGACGCAGCACTGCGCTGTTCTGGAACGAATAGCCAATCACCGTCACCATCGGCAGCAGCATCAGCAGGCCGATTATGAGGAGCGAGGGCGACAGGTAGAGATAGGGTGCGACCGCTCGTTTCAGTCTATGGTGGCGGGAGCGCTTCTGCCGGGTCATATGCCAACCTTGGGATACGCCTTCAAGAGAAGGGGCTTCGGAAACAGGTCCGTCTCGCATTGCCGATCCGTTGTTGCCGGAGGCCTGCCCGAAGTCAGGCCCCCGGTCGAAGATCGAAAACGAAGAAACAGGCCGATCAGAATTTCGCCATCCAGCCCTTTTGAGCGTTGGCCGCGGCTTGTTCCGGAGACTGCTCGTCGGTGAGCATCTTCTGCGCTTCCACGTCGAACTGGGTCATCAGGTCTTCCGCCACCGGCAGGCCCGTGAACTCATTGGCAAGATAACCGGTCTTGAAGATTTCGAAAGCCTTGCCGAAAGCTTTGTCGGAGGTCACGAAATCGGGCTTGGCGTTGACGTTGCCCGGGAAGGCGTTGGCCAGCGACACCAGTTTGGCGTTCACCTTTTCACTCATCAGATATTGGACGAGCTTCCAGGCTTCCTCCTGATGTTTCGAGGCCGCAGAGATGCCGATGCCCCAGGAGGCGTAGGGAAGGCCGCGCTTGCCGTTGTAGTTCTCCACGACCGGGACCGGGATGAGATCGAAGTTCAGTTTGGGATTGCGTTTGCGGATGAGGTTCACATGCGCAAGCGAGTCGATCATCATTCCGACCCGATCGTTGACGAATTCCTCGACCTTTTCCTGCTCGGTCTTGGTGGCAATGCCGGGCGAGATGACGCCGGCGTCGTTCAGCGATTTGACGAACGTGAGCATATCCACCACCGGCTTGCCCTCGAGAGCCGGCTTGCCGTCACCCATCATCGATTGACCCGATGCCCAGACCCACGACATCATGTCGTTCTGGACACCGGACGGCGTTTGCAGCGACAGGGGTAGCACCCAGCCATACTGGTTCTTGTCGGCATGCGTCATCTTCTTGGCGGCTTCGAGAAACTCCGCGCGGGTCGACGGCAGCTTGGTCACGCCTGCCTGGGCGGCGAGGTCCAAATTCACGAAGACCGGATAGACGAACGAAGCCACGGGAAACATCACCGCCTTGCCGTCCACCTTGATGATATCCGCGACCTGGCTCTTGTCGAACCCGCTCGCATCCATCATCGGGTTCATGTCGGCCAGCGCATTCTGCGCGTTCAAATTGTTCACCCAGGCGCCGTCGAGGCCAACGACGTCGCTAAGCGTTCCGGTTGCAGCACCAACCGAGATCTGGTCTCGCGTGGTCGCATAGGGGCCGCTGACCAGCGTCACCTTGATTCCGGGGTTTGCAGCCTCGAAGTCATTCATGATCGCCCTGAGCGAGCCGGCCGGCAATTCGGGCTCCCACCATTGGGTGAATTCCAGCGTCGTATCCGCCATGGCGCCGGTTGCGCCAAGCAACCATGCGGCCGCGGCTATTTTCAGCATCGCGGGTTGTATCCGAAACATCACTTTCTCCTCCTTCTTCAAAATCGACCGCACAATGCGGCCGATCGTCTGGTTTATTTAGAAGTCTTCTTGCGAGTATCTTTCGCAGGCGCCTCACTCTCGCCTGCGGTCTGCTGCAGATATTCAGATCGCCAGATGCGTCTCGGGATCGAAGAAATGGAACTTGGCATCATCCACGGCCAACCCGATTTCCGAGCCGGAGTGCACGGCGCTGATCGGCTCGAATCTCGCCACCGCGTTCGATGCCAGGCCAAAATCGTCCACCGCGTCCGGATCGCCGGAATCCACCCGGACCGCGTCGATGTTCAGGTGAACGATATGTTCAGAGCCGAGTTCTTCGATCGAAGTCACCTTTGCGGGTATCGTCTGATACTTGCGACCGGATTCGAGGCTGCTGTCATAAAGATCCTCCGGTCGTATGCCGAACACGACCTTGCGCCCCGCATACGACCTCAAGCCCGGCCTGCGCACGAAGGCTGCATCCTGCAGCCGGATGGCGAAGGTGCCGGAAATCAGTTCGTCGCCGGTCAGGGTCGCCTCGAAAAGGTTCATCGAAGGAGAGCCGATGAAGCCGGCAACGAAGGCGTTCACCGGCGATTCATAGAGCCTCTTGGGTGTGTCGACCTGCTGCAGCACGCCGCCTTTCAACACCGCGACCCTGTCCCCCATCGTCATCGCTTCGGTCTGGTCGTGGGTCACGTATATGGTCGTGACGCCGAGTTGCTTTTGCAGACGGGTGATTTCGGCGCGCATTTGCACGCGCAGTTTCGCGTCCAGATTGGAAAGGGGTTCGTCCATGAGAAAGGCGGCCGGCTCGCGCACCATAGCGCGGCCCATGGCAACCCGTTGACGCTGTCCGCCCGAAAGGTTCGCGGGTTTGCTGTCCAGCAAAGACGTCAGCTGAAGGGTTTTGGCGATCTCGTCCACGCGCTTCTTGCGCTCGGCCTTCGGCTTGCCTGCCAGCCGCATCGAAAAGGCGATGTTTTCGAACACCGTCATATGTGGGTAGAGCGCGTAGCTCTGGAAGACCATCGCTATGTCGCGGTCCTTGGGCGGCATGTCGACGACGTCGACTCCGCCGATCCGAAGACTGCCGCTGGTGATGTCCTCCAATCCCGCGATCATTCGCAATGCGGTGGATTTGCCGCAGCCGGACGGCCCGACGAGAATCAAGAACTCGCCGTTCTCGACCGATAGGTTCAATTGGTCGATCGCGCGAAAATTGTTCCCGTAGGTTTTGCAGATACTCTCAAGAATGACTTCTGCCATCTTCCTCCCTCCACAAGTATAAGCCGCTGATTTTATAATTGTTCTCGGCTTATGTTCACCTCCGAAATATTTCCTCCGACAGCTTCAGGCTATGTTCCAGTATCGACATGCGCACTTTTCAGTTCGACTGCTGACGGCGCGTTGGTCGATGCCAGGAGTTCCGTGACCTGGTCGTCAGTCGGAAGCGCCTCGCGCCCGCCACGCCCGGTTATCGAAAGGGCCGCCGCCGCGGCCGCGAATGCCACCCGGCCTGCGGCGTCGGCTCCGCGCGTCAACGCAAGGGCATAGGCGCCATGAAAGCAGTCACCCGCGCCGGTCGAGTCGACGACCACAACCCGGTGCGGGGGCAAGTGCCAGAGACCTGTCTCTTCACGCCCGCGATAGTACACGCCCCTCCCACCATCGGTCAGAACCACGGCGGATCGCGACGGCAACCATAATGCCTCGAGCATCTCGGCGGGCGATCGGCACCCCGTGGCAGTCCGCGCAAAGCCGAGTGGAAGAATGAGATGGTCGCAGAGCGCGATCAGCCGCTCCGTGGCGGGGCCGCCGCTCCATTCGATATCGCCGAGGATCGCAAGGCCGAGATCGCGAGCCCGAGCCACGACATCCAGCGACCGGATCGCGTAGCTATCGACGATCAAGACGGTCGCGCGGCTGAGGATATCGTCCGGAAAGTCGGGAGCGGTGCCCAGCATCGCATCGTCGTCATACGCGATGAACCGTTCCCCGTCCGAGCCGACGGTGATCCGTGAGCGCACCGGGCGCGCGTCGGGATGGCGCGGCGCGAATGCGGTTTCAACACCGCTCGCAACGAGATCGCGCAGCACGGCGTCGTCCGCGGCACTGCCCAGCCATCCGACGAACCCGGCGGTTCCGCCGAGCCGCACGACTGCGGCCAGCGCCGTCGCGATATTTCCCCCAAAAGCGCGGGCATTTTGCAGGACCTTCCCCTTGCCCGCCGACAACGGCTGATCGACATAGACGATGTCGTCGATCGCAATAGCGCCGAAGCCGAGGATCGAGGGGACGGTGGGCATCGTTCAGGCACCCGCCTTCGCCAGGGCGTCTTGCGCCGAAAGGCCGTCATGGATGACGCCGCGAAAGGCAAGCGCTGCCTTCTCCGGATCGCCATGCCCCCAGAGATTGCGGCCCACCACGGCACCGCGTGCGCCGGCACGGATGGCGTCCGCCGTCTGCTGAAGCGCGCCGAGTAGCGTATCGGTCTTCGGACCACCCGCGATCACAACCGGCACCGGGCAAGTCCGGACGGTCTCTCGGAACGACTCGAAATCGCCCGTGTAGCCGATCTTGATCACGTCGACGCCGGACTCGTAGCCGATGCGCGCCGCATAGGCGATCTCGTCGGGGGTGAAGACGATTTTTGCTCCGTCGGTGAAATCGCGTGGGTAGATATGCGCCACCACAGGCATGCCGTAGCGGGCCGCTGCATTTACCGAATCGGTGAGCCAGCGTATGTATTTGCCCTCGGTCGCGCCGCGCACCGGAATGGCCACGGCCAACGCATCGGCCCCGGCGCGCACCGCATCCTCGGGCGTTGCGATCAACTCGCTGATGCGATCGTCCGGAGTGAAGCAGCCCGCCTGAATCACCAGGGAAGCCTTGCCTGCATATTGCGGCCACAGATGGCGCGCGGTGCCCGGCTGGATGCTGACGTAGTCGGGTCTGCCCGCCATGACGCGTGCAAGCGCACCCGGCAGGTCGGCAAGGCCGCCTTTGCGCACGTCGCCATAGCCGACGAAGTGGTCGACCGCGCCGCCAAAAAGGTTCCCCGATGGATGCGAGAAGAGGCGCGCAAGACGCACCTTGGTTCCTAGGCTCATGAGTGCAAAATTCCCTAATCGTTTGATTTCAAAATCCTGAACCCAGTGTTTCCGAAAGAAATAAGAAAAACAATCTTTCGAAAGCTTTCGAAATTGCGTATTTTTGGTAAGGTGAGCCAAGGCCAGAGCGGTTGCTTGGCGCAGGGAGGCGAAGGCAGGGCAATGTTGTCGGAGCAGAGACGCCAATCGATCCTGGGTGAGGTGCAACGCAGCGGACAGGTTCGCACGAAGGACCTGTCAAACGGGTTTGGCGTGTCGGAAGTCACGGTGCGCTCCGACCTCGAGATACTGGACCGAAAGGGACTACTGACCAAGACCCGTGGAGGGGCGGTGACCCGTACCACCGATTCGACTACGGCCGCGTTCGCCCGGCGGATGCAAACGAACCTCGACGCAAAGAAGTGCATCGCCCGGGCGGCGGTAGACCTGTTCGAGGACAACCAATCGGTCATCTTCGACGGCGGCTCGACATTGATGCAGCTTGCCATGCAGTTACCGCCGCTCAGCAATGTCGTGGTCGCGGCCACGGCCATGAATATCGTGCAGCATCTTATGCATCGTCCCGGGCTCGACGTTCATATGATCGGCGGCCGGGTCTACCCCGACACGGTGAGCACACTGATCACCGATTCCGATACGGCTCTCGGCGGCTTGGTAGCGCATCAGGTCTTTGTTGGAGCGCATGCGATAGACTCGTCACTGGATGTGGTCGACGTGAACGAAGACATGGCGCGAACGAAGCGAAACCTCGTTCGCATGGCCCGGCGCGTTGTCCTCCTTGCCGATTCGAGCAAATGGGGCGTCAGCGGGACCTCCAAGGCATTTTCGCTGTCGGCCGTCGATGTGGTGATCACCGACGATGGCCTGCCCGGTCCAATACGCAGCCAGCTTGATAGGACCAGGGTCAAGGTGATCTATGCCTGAACCCGTCTCGGTCCCTGGCCGCGACGGAAAGATCCAGTGCGCCCATGAGCCACGGGATTCGCATCGGCCGTTGGCCGGTTTTTCATGTCAATCATGTTTTCTCCTCCTCAAGGCTGGCGGCCTCCAATGCTGAGCCAGCGTTTTCACATGCTCTATAAAAATTTTACGCGCGTCAAGTTCTAAAATGTTGTATAGCGGCTTTCGACTATGAACCGTTGCTGACGCAAGGGTGCAGCCAGGCCATGACCGCGTTGGGAGGTACGATCTTAAATGCACGGAAAATCAAAGACAAAGCTCGGCATCGGCGTCATCGGATGCGGCAACATCTCGATGACCTATTTGCGCAATGCGGCTCTGTTCGGCGGGGTAGAGCTCAGCGCCTGCGCCGACATTTCGGCCGATATGGCTGCGCTGCGCGCCAGGGAGTATGGCATCCGCGCACTCGGCGTCGACACGCTGCTGGCCGACCCGGACATCGACCTTGTTCTCAATTTGACGATACCGGCGGCGCATTTCAACATATCGCTTTCGGCGCTTTCGGCGGGAAAGCACGTCTTTACCGAAAAGCCTCTGGCGACGTCGGCCGCCGACGGCCGCCGGCTGGTCGAAGAGGCGAGGGCGCGCGGGTTGCAGCTCGGCTCGGCTCCAGACACCTTCCTCGGCGCTGCCGGACGGCGGGCGCGCCGGCTGATGGACGAGGGTGCGATCGGCTGCGCTGTGACCGGCACCGCCTTCATGATGGGGCGCGGCATGGAGCACTGGCATCCCAATCCGCAATTCTACTATCAGCCCGGCGGCGGCCCCGTCTTCGACATGGGCCCTTATTACCTGACGATGCTGGTCAACCTGCTCGGCCCGGTCGAGCGCGTCATGGCGATGGCGACGCGCGGCCAGGAGGAACGGCTGATATCAGCCGAAGGTCCTTACAAGAACACCAGCTTCAAGGTCGGCACGCCGACCACCATTCTGTCGCTGCTGGAGTTCCGCTCCGGCGCCACCGTCACCTTCGGCGCCTCCTGGGACGTGTTCAAGCACTCCAACCATCCGATCGAACTGCACGGCACCGAAGGCTCGCTGCGATTGCCCGATCCCGACACATTCGGCGGCACAGTTTCGCTCTCGGCGCGCGGCGACGACTGGGCCGATTTCGCCAGCGAGGCCGAACTCTACGGTGCGCGCAACTGGCCCTATGTCGCACCCGACCGCGCCAACTACCGCATGCTAGGCGTCGCTGATCTTGCGCGGGCGCTGGCCGATGGGCGCAAGCCCCGCGCCTCCGGCGATCTGGCGCTGCATGTTCTGGAGATCATGGAGGCGATCCTGGCATCGGGCGAAAGCCGCGGCTCAATTGCCGTCAATGGGACCGTCGACCAGCCGCCGCTGCTCGGCGAGGACGAGGCGGCAGGTCTGCTTGCCTGACGAGGAGGGAGATCCATGATGAAATCGCCTTCAGCGCCGTCCCTGTCCCCACTCGACCCGGAAGCCCGGTATGTGCTCGAGCTCGGCCGGCAGGCCGACGCCTTGCCATTCGAGACCGGTACACCGCAACAGGCACGCCGTGCCTACGAAGAAGGCCTTCCGGACCAGCAGGGTGAGCGCCAGCCGGTGGCTTCGGTCACTGAGCGCGCCATCCTTGGACCCGGCGGTTCGCTGACGCTCAGGATCTATCGCGGGCAGGACGCGCCTGATGCAACTGCCCCGGCGCTGCTTTACCTGCATGGCGGCGGCTGGGTGATCGGCAACCTCGATTCCCATGACGAGATCTGCCGCTGGTTCGCCAATATGGCGGCTTGCGTCGTCGTTTCGCCCGCCTACCGGCTGGCGCCGGAGCACAAATTCCCGGCCGCGGTCGAGGATTGCCGCGCCGTGCTCTCCTTCATGCAAGAGGCGCCTGGCGATCTCGGCATCGACGCTCGGCGCATTGCCGTTGCCGGCGACAGTGCCGGCGGCAATCTCGCCACGGTGCTTAGTCTTCTCGCGCGGGGCGATCCTACTCCGTTGACCGCGCAGCTGCCGTTCTATCCCAACACTGATGCCGCGCAGACGGCGGACAGCTATCGCCGCTTCGCCGAAGGTTTTGGCCTGACCGCCTCGACCATGGCGTGGTTTCGTGATCACTATGTCCGCTATGCCGCCGACATCGACGACTGGCGCGCCTCGCCACTCAGGGCGGAGAGCCTCGCCGGCGCGGCGCCAGCCTTCGTCGCCATCGCCGGTCACGACATCCTCGCCGATGAAGGCGAGGCCTACGCCGGGCGTCTGCAAGACGACGGTGTGCCGGTCGTGCTGCGGCGTTGGCCAGGCCAGATCCATGGTTTTGTTTCCATGGGCCGCCATGGCACGGCAGCGCGACAGGCCGTTGGCGCTGCGGTCGCCGCATGGCGCGGCTTCGATCCGGCTTTTGACAAGATCAGGCCGACTGACGCATCACCAGCGTCGCATCGAGACTGACTTTGGGTGCGACCGCCGTGTCGTCCTTCTCAAGCAGCGCCAGCAGCGTCTCGACGCTGCGCCCGGCCATCGAGGCGAAGTCCTGCGCCATGGTGGTGAGGCCGGGGCAGGTGTAGCGGCTCAGTGGATGATCGTCATGGGCGGCTACCCGCAGGTCGCAATCGCCCTTGCGGCCGATCTTGAGTCCGCGCGCATAGGCGGCGGCCATCACGCCAAAGGCCAAGCGGTCGTTGTTGCATAGGATGGTCTTTCCCGCCAGGCCGCCATTGTCGAGCATCTTTTCCGTCTGCTCGTAGCCGATCCGTTCGAAATCCCAAGTGTAGTCCTCGGTGTTGCCGATGACGACCGGCTCATGCCCGAGCCGCTTCATCGAGGCGACATAGCTCTCCAGCCGTTCCGGCGAGTTGTGGTTGACATGCGGGATATCGAAATAGACCGGGGCGCCGCCGGACCGGCAAAGATAATCGACGATGGTCGAGACGCTCTGCGCGTTGTTGTTGCCGACGAACGGCGTCCCGCCTTCGAGATAGGTGTCGAAATAGACGACCGGGATCGCCTGCGTCAGCTTCTCCAGCGTGCGGTGGTCCGAGCGCACGCCGAGCGGCGCGATCAGCGCGCCGGAGACTTTCAGCGACAGGATCGTTCGCGTTGCCTCCACTTCGAGTTCGCGCGAGCCGTGCGAGGAGATCACGATCGGCCAGTAGCCCTTGTCGCGCAGCCTGAGTTCTATGCGGCTGACCATCTCCGAATAGAAGGGATCGGCCACCGTCGGCACCATGATGCCGATGCTGCGGGTACGCTTGCGGTTGAGGTTGCGCGCGAACAAATTAGGCTGGTAGTCGGACGAGCGCAGCGCTTCCTCGATGCGCTTTCGCGTCGCCGCCTTGACACTGGTCGGATCGTCGAAATATTTCGACAAAGTCGGCCTGGAGACGCCACAGGAGCGGGCGAAATCCTCCATCGTCTTGTGCTTCATCGCCACCGATTCCCCCGCCTACCGGAAACCTCGTTCCTTGTGCTGCCCGGCACCTGCTTACGGTGCGCCGGCGTGCAACCGCAAGGCAAAATTTTACAGAAAACTCCGGCCGCTTCACGCGTATAATAAAATTATTCCACGCGCAAATTTTTAATTGACGCAAAAAAGTGCAAGCCGTATTGACTCTGGATGTCGGTTGCCGCCAGGCACAATTGTGCGCGACTGAAGTCCGCAGCCGGACTGGGGCGAAACGCCGGGAGGAATTCCGCCAGATGAAGAAGCTGGTCTCAGCCGGCGAGATCCTCGTCGAGATCATGGCCGAGCGTATCGGCCAGAGCTTTCTCGAGCCGGGCCCGCTGCTGGGGCCTTATCCGTCCGGCGCGCCCGCCATCTTCATCGGCCAAGCCGCAGCGCTCGGCCAACCCGCCGGCCTGATCGGCGCGGTCGGCGACGACGATTTCGGCCAGTTGAACATCGAGCGGCTGCGGACGCTGGGAGCTGACGTGTCGGCGATCGCGGTTCACAAGGGCCACGCGACGGGCACCGCCTTCGTCACTTACCGGGCGGACGGCAGCCGGCACTTTGTCTTCAACATCCGCAACAGCGCCGCCGGCCTGGTCGGGATCGATGCCGCTGCGACAAGCATGCTGGCCGGCACCGACCATGTTCATCTCATGGGCTCGTCACTGTTCTCCGACCGCGCCACCGATGTCGCGCTGGCGGCGATCCAAACGGTGAAGGCCAAGGGCGGGACGGTGTCCTTCGACCCCAACATTCGCCGCGAGATCATGCAGGCCTCCGGCATGCGCGCAGCGCTCGACCAAGTGCTCAAGCAAACCGATGTCTTCCTGCCGAGCGGCAACGAACTGTTCCTGTTTTCTTCGGCCAGCGACGAAAAGGGCGCGGTCGATGAACTCCTGCAGCGCGGCGTTTCCTGCGTCGTCCTCAAGAAGGGCGCCGACGGCGCCGCCTACCACGACCGTCACGGCACGGTGGCCTTGCCGGGCTTTGCCGTCAACGAGATCGATCCGACCGGTGCCGGTGACTGTTTCGGCGCTGCCTTCGTCTCGTTCTGGCTTCGTGGTGCTGCACCCGCCCAGGCGCTCAGGATCGCAAATGCCTGTGGCGCGCTAGCCGTTACTCGCAAGGGGCCAATGGAAGGTATCTTTCCGTTAGCCGAGGTTGAGGCTTTCGCAACCATCGCCGGAAAGGGCCAGCCATGAGCGCCGCGACGCAGAGATTTGCCAGCATCGCGGTGAAGCGCGCCGCGGGTGAGAAAGGCGGCATCGCCTCGATCTGTTCGGCGCATCCGCTGGTGATCGAGGCCGCGCTCCGCCACGGCGCGTCGCGCGGTTCCGATGTGCTGATCGAGGCGACCTGCAACCAGGTCAATCACGAAGGCGGCTACACCGGCATGACGCCCGCCGGCTTCCGCAGCTTCGTCGAGGGCCATGCGCAAAGGGCCGGCTTTCCGCTCGATCGCCTGATCCTCGGCGGCGACCATCTCGGTCCCAATCCGTGGAAGCATCTTCCTTCCGCCGAGGCGATGACGAAGGCGAAGGCGATGATCGACGCCTATGCCGGCGCCGGCTTCACCAAGCTGCATCTCGACACCAGCATGGCTTGCGCCGACGATCCCGCCCCGCTTGCCGACGAGATCATCGCTGCCCGCGTCGCCGCGCTTGCGGCCGTCGCCGAGGCGGCGGTCGAACGCATTGGCGGCGAGAAACCGGTCTACATCATCGGCACCGAAGTTCCGGTGCCGGGCGGCGCGCTCGAAGCGCTCGACCATATGCATGTCACCGAACCAGATGACGCCCTGCGCACCGTCGAAATCCACGGACAGGCATTTTCGCGCGCCGGCCTCGACGGTGCCTTTGCCCGTGTGGTCGGCGTCGTCGTCCAGCCGGGCGTCGAATTCGGCAATGCCGAGATCATCGCGTACGCGCCGCGGAAGGCGACGCAGCTGGTCGGCGTACTCGGGCGCATGCCGCAATTCGTCTTCGAGGCGCATTCGACCGACTACCAGCCAAACGAGGCGCTTGAGGCTCTGGTGCGCGACGGCTTCGCCATCCTCAAGGTTGGACCCTGGCTCACCTTCGCGCTGCGCGAGGCATTGTACGGGCTGAGCCACGTCGCGGACGTGCTTGCGCCAGACCCATCCCGTGAAAGCCTGCCGGCGGCGATGGAGCGCGTCATGCTGGCCTCGCCGGATAATTGGCAGAGATACTATCCGGGTACGCCGGACGAGCAGCGCGTGCAGCGGCACTTCTCCTTCAGCGACCGCATCCGTTACTACTGGCCGACGCCCGACGCACAGCACGCGACACAGACGCTGCTGGATTTTCTGGGCGACAGGGACATTCCCCGCCCTTTGGTCAGCCAGTATCTGGGGCAACTCGATGCCGACGTTGCGGCAGGTCGGATCGAGCCCGTCGCGCATGACCTGCTGATTGGCAGCATCACCCGTGTCCTCGATTCCTATGGGCGTGCGACGTTACAGTAGCGCGGATCGTTCTACATTCGTCGTTGCAGGGTGGAGCCGCGCCCGGAGGCCGCGCGCGTGAGCTAAGATGTGCGCTCACTGACACACGCGGAGGCTATGCCGGACCTTCAAAGGTGGGCTGCCGTTGGAGGCAGGGCATAGCCAATTCGATGGTGAGAGCATCGCGGAACCATACGGAACGATACGGGAATACTTCTGATTTTGGCCCACGAAAAACCCAATCAAATCGACGTTTCTAGGACATCCTCCGGGCCCACCATTATCGTTATTTATCAACGACTTAGAAAAATTTTACCTCGGTTAGGCACGCCATAATTGGCGAACCTCCATCCTGGAATTGATTTTGTTGATTTATGGTGGCTACCGAGGACTCGGTGCACCGAGGTGGAATGGACCGTAGGCGCCAAGAGGCGCGCTGAGATCAAAAGCTCGATCGCGATAGGTCTGAAGCTTCTCCTGGCTAGCGGTCCACTAGCGCGCGGCTTGCATCGATTGGCGGGGCAAAGATTGGCTGCTTCCTAGTGCGAACCTCTTGAGTGTCTGTCTGGAATGACCGCAATGGCCGACAGGGGAATGGCGGCTTGTGGCGTCTGAAGAAAGATGGCGGACGTTGAGCCCGGCAGGACCAAGGTCTGGAGCGACCCTCAACGGTCCTTCTGACGGTTCCGGCGGAATGACCGCAATGCGCGGCTTGCGGACACGGCCGTGCCCGCAAGCCAAGGGGCAGGAGCAGCCCATTGCAGGATCGGGCCCTTCAAGGATCGCTGAGCGCTAGTGGCGCTATTGCGCCGCTTCCGCGAGCTGTCGGCAATACTGTGTAAGCCGACGCGTATCCAAGTTGGTCACGCCGAGCAGGAGCCCCTGCCACGGGGGTGATCGGACGCACCATTGAGAGAGGGGCGACGGAGCCAAGCCGAACGAGCGGGCGCGGCGGGCGATCTCCACGTCCGACAGAGAGGCGGTTATCGAGACAATGACGGCCAAGCCAGCGGTGGCTTCGACTTTCAGCGACTCCGACCCGACCTGCGCGAGGCCCTCAAGCAGGGCTTGCCGCCGAGACGCGTAGAGGCGCTTCATGCGCCGCAGATGCCTCGATGGCGTCCCGGACCGCCCGGTAGATCTGCGTCGCCAGCGGCGTCCTTGCGGCGCGGTCGAGATGGATGGGCACAGCAGCCATGGCGCAATGGTACCATCATTCCCGCCAATCTTGGTCCTGTTTCACGACCAGAGCCGGACATATCTACCGGCCATCGCCACGTGACAAATGACCGAGGAGACAATTCCGATGAAGGCAATCGTTGTGACGGATCAGGCCGCGGGAACGGCCGGGATGAAGCTGGCCGAGCGGCCCGAGCCGCAGGCAGCGATAAACGACGTCGTCGTTAAGGTTCATGCGTCGGGATTCGTCCCGACTGAGTTGGCGTGGCCGTCGACCTGGACCGATCGCGTCGACCGTGACCGGACGCCATCGATCCCCGGGCACGAGCTGGCCGGAGTGGTCACCGCCCTCGGTTACGGGACGACGGGACTGTCGGTGGGCCAGCGGGTATTCGGCCTCGCCGATTGGTATCGCGACGGCACCCTGGCGGAGTATGTAGCCATGGAGGCACGTAACCTCGCGCCGCTGCCGGGCGACGTCGACTTCACGGTAGGCGCAAGTTTGCCGATCTCGGGCCTGACTGCGTGGCAGGGTCTGTTCGACCATGGCCGCCTTCGGGCCGGGCGGAGCGTCCTTGCGCATGGTGCGGCCGGCGCAGTCGGGTCGATGGTGACGCAACTCGCACGGGAGGCCGGCGCCTACGTTATTGGCACCGGACGCGCAGCCGACCGTCAGAAGGCGCTCGACTTCGGCGCGAACGAGTTCGTCGACCTCGAGAACGACGCCCTGGAAGACGTCGGCGGCGTCGATCTGGTGTTCGATGTCATCGGCGGCGACATACAGAAGCGATCCGCGGGCCTGGTTCGAGCCGGAGGAACACTGGTGACCGTCGTCGGGCCGCCCGACGCGCAGCCCGCCAATGGCCTGGCAGTCGACTTCGTTGTCGAGTCCGATCGTGCTCAACTGAGTGAAATCGTCCAGCGGGTGCGGGACGGACGGCTCCGGACGAACATCGGCAACATCTCGACCCTCGATGATGCCGTTTCCGCCTTCAACCCGACCGAGCGACGCTCGGGGAAGACGATCATCCGCGTTCGTCCGTGAGCGACACGCGCTTATCGATGCACGCGGCCGACCGGCGCTGTCCAGATCGGCCGGCTGCGTCCTAGTCGCGACCCACGGCGGACCGCTCCGTACGCGCGAGACGTACGGCAAGCGGCATAGCCTCGGTCCCTGGATGCGATCAGAGTCGCTCAGACCGGGTCTTCAGGATCTGGTAAAGCATGTTTCGGATGCGCAGCCAGACGGTCAGACGCTTGATCATGCCTTCGCTTCCTGTTCATCGCAGATGCCTGCGGGTCAGATGATCTGTGCCGCCAACCCCATACCGACCACCGACGTGCCGACCCCTGCCGTGCGGATGGCTCCCGGCCAGCGCCGAAGTGTCAGGGCGGCCAACGCGCCGGTCGCGTGAAGAGCCGAGGTGGCGACCACGAAGCCAACCGCGTAAGCGATGCCGCTGGCAGTCTCGGGAATTTCGAGGCCGTGGGCATTGCCGTGGAAGAGGGCGAAAAGGGCAGTCAGCGACGCAGCCACAGCGAGCGGAAACGGCTTGGCAAGCATCATCATGGCGCCGAAGACTACCAGCGATAGCGCTATGCCCGCTTCGAGTGAGGGCAGGCCGATGCCGGCGATACCGAGCAGGGCGCCAGCGACCATCGCCGAGACAAAGCACGACGGCACGATGATGATCCCATTGCCGCCGGCGCGAGCGGCAATGATGCCTACAGCCATCATGGCAAGCAGGTGGTCCATACCGGCCAGCGGGTGCTGAAGGCCGTCTACAAACCCGTGAGCATGAAAACCGCCGCTGTGGGCGAAGGCCAATGAGGGGATGAGAGTTGTGGCGGCTGCCAAGGCGAGTCTGCCGAAGAATGAAAGCGTTTTGTTCATGGTTCCTGACCTGTTTGATAGAGGTGCGATCGGTTCAAGGCCGGTGCTCATTGTCCGGCTCCTGGCATGGTGAATTGTGCGGCGCCGGACCTGTCGGCCAGAAGCCGCGCCTCGCCGAAGTCGAGGGGCGTTTGTGCCTCGCCGTTATGGTAGACGAAGGCCAGGCGGCGCCGACGCGACGTCAGTTTCGCGGGCAGCGGGTGATAGGTGACGCCGGCGCCGCCGATCAGCGGCATGACGGCGCCGACATCGACCATGTCCTGCGTCTCGACGCGCAGGAGATGCAGCCGTACGCCGTCGGCGGTCTCGCCGACGAACGGAATCCCGGCGAGGCGCAGGAAACTGGACGGGTCGGGCGCCCGCGAAAACCCTTCGAGAAACGCGATCTCGACGAGATCGAGATCCGTCGCCCGCGCGTCGGCGGGTTCGGGCGCATGGTGGTGCGGTAGATGCGGTGTCTGCCATTGCAACGGCTTGCCGGCCGGCCCGTTGTGGCCGACCGGGTGCGGATGGTGATGATGACCGTTCGGCCCGTGATGGTGACCGTCGCTATGGTCATGGCTGTGGTGATGATGATCCTCATGCATGGTCAAAAGCTCGTCGGCTTGTCGATGATGGATTTGTGTTTGCCGAGATTGCCGTGCGCGACCATCGAACCGAGCGCCTCGACGACCACCCGCACGCCAAACAGCGCCGTGATGTCTGACGTGTCGTAGGGCGGCGACACCTCGACCACTTCCAGTCCGCAGATGCCGGGCGCCGACACCAGCCCGAGCAGCTTCAGCGCCTCGCGCGGCAGGAACCCGCCCGGCTCCGGCCAGCCCGTGCCAGGCACAAAACCGCAATCGATGCTGTCGACATCGAAGGAGATGTATACGGCGTCGGTGTCCTTCCATGCGAGATCGAGCGCGATCTCCGCCGCCTTCTCCAGCCCCATCTGTTCAATGTCGGAGATCGTCAGCACGTTCGTTCCGCGCTTTCTCGCCTCGGCCACGCCGTAGCGAGGCACCTGCCAGCCGCCGATACCGAGCTGCACCAGATTGGTGGCCGAGACGTTCGGCAGGTTTGTCGCCCAATACCAGGGCGTCGTGTGCATACGTTCGTCGAGATCCTTTTCCTGGATGTCGATGTGGCGGTCGAAATGGATGATGCCGATGCGCTTGGAGGTCACGTCGGCGATGCCGCGCACGCACGGAAATCCGATCGAATGGTCGCCGCCCAGCATGATCGGCAGCGCGCCGGACGAGGCGACATGGCTGACGCCCTTGGTGATCTGGTCGAAGCTCTTTTCGAGATTGGCGGGGATGGTGAAGACGTCGCCGGCGTCGCAGAGCGTCATCTGCTCGCGCAGGTCGACACCGAGCTCGTAATTGTAAGGCGTGTAGAGCGCCGAGATGCGGCGCATGCCTTGCGGCCCGAAGCGGGTTCCGGGCCGGTAGGTGGTGCCGCTGTCGAAAGGAATGCCCATGACGGCAGCGTCATATCTGCCGACATCGCGGACGTTCTCGACATAGGGCGCCTTGAGGAAGGTGTTGATGCCGGCGAAATGCGGCAACTCGCCTCGCGCGAATGTCGGGATCGACTTGTCGATGATCGAATCCGATCCGGGCAGGCCCATGTCGAGTGCCCATTTCTGTTCCTTGCGCCAGCCATCCTCGGGTAGCTTTCCTTCCGCCTCGATCGACTTCCAGCCCTGCATGTCGCGGATCTCGAAGTTCGGATGGTGGAGGCGTTGGCGCGGCTGGCGGTCGGTGAGCCCGGCGCGGCGATGCCGACGTTCTGGACTATCTCTATGCATGAAAACCTCCTTCACGACGCCGTCGTCGCGATTGCGCTATCAAGTCGGGTCGTCCCGACCATCGCGGCCACTTCGGCCACGTCTCGTGCGGAAGCCCGGTTCTTGCGGTCGAGCTTCAGATCGTAGGTGATCGTCGCGCCATAGGCGGACGGGAACTGGGGGTCGTGGCGCACCTTGTCGAAGACCAGCACGCGGGTGCCGAGCTTGAATGCCTCGCCGATATCATGGGTGACCATGACCACGGTCATGCCGTGCTCGGTCCATAGCTCGGTGAGGAGCTCATGCATCTCGGCACGGATGCCGGGATCGAGCGCGCCGAACGGCTCGTCGAGAAGCAGGATCCGCGGCCGGCCGAGCAAGGTCTGCGCGATCGCCAGCCGTTGCTGCATGCCACCCGACAGCGAAGCCGGATAGAGGTCGCGCGCATGGGCAAGCCCTACCCGTTCCAGCATGGTTTCGGCTTCTTGCCTGGCGCTTTTGCGCCTGGCGCCGAAGACGCGGCCGAACGGTCCGCCCGAACGGAAGTCCTCGACCAGCAGCAAGTTCTGCAGCGCGGTCAGATGCGGAAACACGGAATAGCGCTGGAAGACGATGCCGCGCTGCGGCGTCGGCTCCGGCACGATTGGCTGGTCGCCGACGACGACCACGCCGCCGCTTTGCTGTTCCTGGCCAAGCAGGATGCGCAGGAATGTCGATTTTCCACAACCGCTGGCGCCAACCAGCGACAGGAATTCACCCGCTTCGGCGGAGACGTTGACCCGTTCCAGCACACGGGCGTCGCCGTAGCTCTTCTCCAGCCCATGGACGAGGATTCGGCTCATCTGGTCCGCACCGGATGCGCCCAGGGCGAGATGATGTGAGAGAGCCGCACGAGCAGCCAGTCGGTCATCACCGCAAGCAGCGTGATCCAGGCGACGTAAGGCAGGATGACGTCCATCGACAGGTAGCGACGAACGAGGAAGATGCGGTAGCCGAGCCCCTCGGTGGAGGCGATGGCTTCTGCCGCGATCAGGAACAGCCAGGCCGGCCCAAGCGCCAGCCGTACGCAAGTGATGAGGCGCGGCATGACCTGTGGCAGCACCAGCCTGAGCACCATGGTCCAGCTGTTGCCGCCGAGCGTCTGTGCCTTGGCGACGAGCTCCGGCGGCAATTCCATCACCCGGTTGGCGATGTCGCGCACCATGACCGGTGCGACGCCGAGAGCGATCAAGGTGATCTTGGCCGTTTCGCCGAGGCCGAGCGCAATGAACAGGATCGGCAGCAGCGCCAGTGGCGGGATGACGCAGACAACTGTGACCAAGGGCAGTAGAAAGGCCCTGACGCGCGGGATGAAACCTATGGCGACGCCGAGGCTGAGCGCCACCAGCGTGGCCACGCCGACGCCGGCGAACAGCCTAATCAGGCTGGCATAGGTGTCGGCCCATAGGATCAGGTCGCCGGAGCGCTTGTCCGGCACTGTCGCCAGGTCTGAAAAGGCCGACCACATCTGTGCAGGGGAGGGCAGCAGCTTGTCGCTGGGATTGACCGCCAGCCTTTGCGCGGAAGCGAAGAGATAGGCCATCGCCACGGCGGCAAACGGCAGTGTCCCAAGCAGCAACGCTCCGCCGCGCGAGACCGTCGCGTTGATGAGGCGAAGCCGCGCTTTCGGCCTGCTAAGTTGCAGGCGCGCGATCTCGGGGCCTGTTGCGGCCTGCACGATGCCGGTTCCTCTGGCTAGCATGTCGCGCTCCCGTGTCAGAGCGTTCCGCCCGCCGCCTCTGCCATAAAGGCCGGATCGAAGCGCAGTTTGACGTTGTTGACGTCACCCAGCGTCGAGCCATCGGGGAAGCTCATGCCGATCACGTCGACGCTCGGCGCGTTGGTACCAAGAATGCCGTGGCTAAACAGGAAGTTACGCACCAGATCCATGGTCTTCGGCAGTTCGGCGCCGTTGGTGAATGCGACCGCCTTGGCAGGCTCGAAGAACATCGCCGTTGATGCAAGCTGAGCGTCGAAACCGGCAAGATCCGTCCCCGACGCCTTGGCCATCTCTTCCTTCGCCGCCTTGCCTTCGGGCGTCCCCGACGTCATCAGCGCCATGGCTTCATACCATGCACCGACAAGCGCCTTGCCCAAAGCCGGATTGTCCTTCAGCGTCGCGGTGTTGACGACCATCATGTCGATGATCTCGCCGGGAATCTCAGTCGAATCGAATACCTTGTGGGCGCCCGGCATGGCGGCGATTTCCGAGACCAGCGGATTCCAGGTGACGACGGAGGTGACATCGCTGGTGCCGTAGGCAGCGACCATGTCGGCATCGGAGGTGTTCACCACCGTAATGTCCTTTTCGGCCAACCCCACCGTCTCCAGTGCGCGCGCCAGCAGATAATGCGAGACGGAGAGCTCGACGAGATTGACCTTCTGACCGGCAATGTCTTTGAGCGCGGCCTTGTCCTTGAGGATGACCGCGTCGTTGCCGTTGGAGAAGTCGCCGACGATCAAGGCCGTCGTATCGACACCGCCGCCGGCCGGGATCGAAAGCGCATCCATGTTGGTCATCGAACAGCCGTCAAAGCCGCCGGCGGTGTACTGGTTGATGCTCTCGACATAGTCGTTGATACGGGTGATCTCGACATTGATGCCGTATTTGTCGGCCCACTTCTTCATGATGCCGCTGTCGGAAAGATAGCCCCACGGCATCCATCCGACATAGATCGACCAGCAAATCTTGAAGTCTTTCTTGGGCGCCGCTTCCGCGGCCGATATGGAGGGAAGGCTGAGTGAAGCGGCTAGGATGATTGCGGCCAGTTTGCGAAGCATTGCATACCCCTGTTTGCGATCCGGATTGCGTCCGAACGTCTGTTTGGGGGGTTCACGGAGCGCGCATCCGGGAGAGGTTCGCGCCAGCAAACCCGTGCAGGGTTCTCCCGGGATTTTGGCCCGCCGTGTTCCGCCGGATGCCTCAATGCATCTCAAGCGGTCGCGTCTCTTGGACCAGCACCGTGATCGACACGGCCGGAACCCTAGACGCTCTGCACGTGAATGACGAAGCAAGGGGCGTGCCAGTCCGGAAAGCCGTCCTGAGGCGGCTTTCCCCGGATTTGCAGGCAATCGCGTTATGCTGATGCCACAAAAGTCATCGCAACGCCGACGGATTAGGCAAAGAAAATCTAGTGTCACCAATGTGAGCCTTGTGCCCTGGGGACCTCCGCTGATGGCACCATCCTCTATGGTGCCCCACATACACGCCCAGTAGGGACACGTTCGGGGAGGGCGTGAGCGCGCGGCGGATCCGGATGCCAATTGGCGCCGACCCATGTGGCGAGTGCGCCCGATCGTGCAAGGGCAATTCGTGAAATAAGCGCGACTGCAATGATGCTAGCCAAGCCCGATCGCGTGTCGGGAGGCAGTTGTGAAAGTTGCGATCATCGGACCAGGCTCGCTCGGAAAGGCCTTGGCGAAACGTCTTGGCCTCGCCGGGCACGAAATTCGCCTCAGCTTCAGTCGTGACGAAGGTAAGTTGCGCGCAATCGCGGCAACCCTCCATGTTGGCTTCGGTGCCCCTGACGAAGTAGCGAGATGGGCCGACGTAATTGCCCTGGCGACGCCATGGCCGGCTCTCGAGTTGGCGATGGACGCGCTTGGCGATTTGGCGGGAAAGATCGTCTGGGACAATACCAATGCAGTCGCGCCTGACCTTTCCACGATGCTGCTAGGCACTACGACGTCTGTAGGCGAGGAGGTTCAGAGGCGCGCGCGGGGCGCGCTTGTCGTCAAGTGCATTCCGACCTTTGCCGAATTGCTTGACAGGGATGATCCGCGTCTCAACGGCGATCCGGTGACGAGCTATGTCGCCGGCAATGACGCTGATGCCAAGGCGGCGGTTTGCCGGCTTCTCGCCGATCTTCCGACAATGCCGGTCGATGTCGGCGATCTCACGGCCTCGCGCCTGATCGAGCCGATGATGCTGCTATTGGTCCAGCTCGCCTATCGGCGCGGGATGGGGCCGACAATTTCCTTCAATCTCATTCGACAGCACGGAACCGGTTCATGACTGATTATCTACCCGCGCGGCGCACGGCGATTCCAGTAGGACGTCTGCTGATCGATGGTCAATGGCGCGATGCCGTCAGTGGCGAGACTTCGACGACTTTTGATCCGACCACGGAGGCGGCGATCACCGATATTGCGAAGGCGGACGTCACCGACACGAGCGATGCCGTCGCGGCCGCGCAGCGGGCTTTCGAGCAAGGACCCTGGGCGCGGATGCATCATGAGGAGCGCGCCAAGATCCTGTTTCGCATCGCCGATCTGATGGACGAGCGGGCCGAGGATTTCGCGGTGCGCGAGGCGATGGACATGGGTATGCCCTATCGCGATTTCCGCGATATCATCATGCCGCACTGCTCAGGACTGTTCCGCTTTCATGGCGGGCTCGCCATGAGCGCGATGGACGGCGCCTATCGTACAAGCTACGAACCAAATATCAGGATCCTGACGCGGCGCGAGCCGCTCGGCGTGGTCGCTGCGATCACCCCGTTCAATTTTCCCCTCGCGCTGTCCTGTTCGAAGATCGCGCCGGCACTCGCGGCGGGTAACACGGTCGTTCACAAGCCTGCGACCGACACGCCCCTGACGGCCCTCGCCTTGGCGCAAGTCATCCTCGACGCGGGCGTGCCGCCGGGCGTCTACAATCTCGTCACCGGCCCGGGCGGCACCATCGGCGACGCGCTGGTCAACGATGCCCGCGTCGACAAGATCGCCTTTACCGGATCGACCGCCGTCGGCCAGGGCATCATGCGCAACGGTGCCGGGACGATGAAACACCTGACCATGGAGCTCGGCGGCAAGAGTCCCAATATCGTTTTCGCCGATGCCGATATCGATGCCGCGATACAGGCAGCCTTCTGGGGCATCTTCTGGAACAAGGGCGAAGTCTGCGTGGCCGGATCGCGCCTGCTGGTCGAACGCGCCTGCTATGACGAGGTGGTCGAGAAGCTGAGCGCCATGGCGAAGTCGGCGACGCTCGGCGATCCGCTGGACCCTGCGACGATGATCGGGCCGATCGCGTCGCGCGGCGAGTATGACAAGGTCTTGAGCTATGTCGAAGAGGGCAAGCACACCGCGCGACTGGCCGCGGGCGGCGGCACCCGCAAGGTCAATGGCAAGGGCCTTTTCATCGAACCGACCATCTTCGCCGATGCGACCAATGACCTAAGGATATCGCGCGAAGAGATTTTCGGCCCCGTCCTGCCGGTGATTCCATTCGACAACGAGGAGGACGCGATCCGGATCGCCAACGATACGAGTTACGGGCTCGCCTCGGGCATCCAGACGGGCGATCTCGGCCGTGCCTTACGTCTTGCCGACCGGATCAAGGCAGGCACGGTCTGGCTGAACTGCTGGCACAAGTACCACCCCAATGCGCCGTTCGGAGGCTTCAAGATGAGCGGCTATGGCCGCGAGCAGGGCCGCGAGGCGTGGGAAAGCTACACCCAATACAAGACGATTTGGGCAAATCTCGTTTGACCAAGTGCCTGCCATCGCCAAGAATAAGGACCAGTCATGGCTTATATCACTACGATCGACGTCCTCGGAATCACACCGAAGGAGTACCGCGCAATCCTTGATGAAATGGGCGTAGAGCTCCGACCCGAACCGGGGATCTATCTGCATTTGACCGCACCGATTGAGGGCGGCTATCGCGTCATCGAGGTGTGGGATCATCGCGAGGGATTCGAGGCATTCATGCAGGCGCGGTTGGCGCCGGCGGCGGCGGCGATCGGCTTAAACCGAGAGATGAAGGTGACGATCGAACCGCTCTACAACATCTTCGCGCCTAGGTTGGAGGAGCTGCCGCCGCTGGTCGAGGACGCGTTTTTGCGCCCCAACGCTCCCATTCCGGCCTGATATCACGCATGTCGGTCCGCGATCCCAACCCGCTCGACCCGCTGCGTCCAAAGCGGGTCGCGATGGTCCTTTCAAACCCGGCTGTGTCAACCACCACAGGCTGGCCGGTCGGATTTTGGTGGAGCGAGTTAACTCATCCCTGGCTCGCCTTCACGGAGCGCGGATACGAAGTCGCGATCTTCTCGCCTGAGGGCGGCAAATGCGAGGCGGATGCCTTGAGCGACCCGCGTGATCCGTCCGGCTATTCGGATACGGATCTGATTTCGCTCGGTTTCCTGTCGACGCCGAAACTGGTGACGCTGGTGGAGACGACCCGGTCCATCGCGGAGCTGTCGGTCGACGCGTTCGACGCGATCATCGTCGCTGGCGGCCAGGCGCCGATGTTCACCTTCGAAGGCGCAACTGAGTTGCAGCGGCTGTTCGTCGCCTTTTTCGCGGCCGGCAAGGTTGCGGCCGCCTTGTGTCATGGCGTCGCGCTGCTGCGCTACGCGCGCCTCTCAACCGGCGAGCTGCTGGCCAAAGGGCGCACTGTTACGGGGTTCGCCAATGTCGAGGAAGATTTCGCCGACAATGCCGTCTGGGAAATGGGCGCGCTGCCGCACGGTAAGCATCTGATGCCATGGCGGATCGAGGATGAGATGCGTGCGCTCGGCGCGAACTATGTTCAGGCCGGGCTGTGGCGCGATTTTGCCGTGCGCGACGGCAATTTGATCACCGGCCAGCAGAACTTCTCCGGAGCGGCGACCGCCCGTCTTGTCATCGAGGCGCTCGGTGGCTGAGGACCAAAGATCGCTCCTGTCGGTGAAGTTCGGGAGTCAAACTCGCCGTCAGGACGGCGATGCCAAACGACATCGGCCCAGTAGGATCCGGGGTCGTCCAAGAACTTCATTTCAAACAACCACAATCAGCAGCGAGGATGAACCATGGCCGTGGTGACGACACTTGATATTGCCGGCCTGACGGCGGAAGATTATAGCCGCATCCTCGATCGGGTCGGCGTGGAGAAACGGCCCGCTGGTGGCATCTACCAGCACATCTCGCATGCCACCGACGATGGCTATCGCATCATCGAGATATGGGACGACAAGGCAGGCCTGGAACTCTTCTTGCAGGGCACACTGTTTCCCGCCGCACAGGAACTGCAAATTCAGCGTGAAATGACCATTATGACCCAGACACTGCACAACATCTTTGTGCCCCGGATTGGTGAACTGACTGCCTTGGCAAATGATGCCCCTGGTGGACCGGTCAAACGGGCAAAAGTGTAGGCGTCAAGGATCGAGGATGCGGCGATCGATCATCGAAGTCCTGGAGGAACTTGCGTCCGGACGCCCGGTACAACGATGGTGACCGCCGCAAGTGCAAAGAGATTGTTCTTTCCTGCCGGCGACTATCGCCATGCGCCGGCCCGAGTCGTTCAGCTGCGTGTGATTCGCAGCGGTTCATCCTATGCAGAGATCGATCTTGGCCGCGGGCTGCGGCGCGTCTTCACCCGCCCCGGCGACCTGCTGCTCAGCCTTCCCGAGCGTGCCACGCGGTTCAAGATCGAGGAGCCGCGCGAGCTGACGATGATCACCGTTGACTCCGCGCTGGCGTCAAGGCTCCTGGTATCCGCAGCCGGGACGCTCGAGGATCTGGTGATCCTGACCGATCGACCGGTACGCGATTCGCTGGTGGCCGAGTTGTGCCGACGCCTCGAAGGCGACCCGCCAGCCAACCCCGTCATCCGCGAATGGACGCTGGGCCTGGTTTTCGCGAACCTGCTCCGTCTCGGGCATGCACGTCAGCGGCGGCAGAAATCTCCGGTCCTAACCTCGCAGCGGTTCGACCGGGTCCTCGCTACGATTGACGGCGATCTGGAAAAGGGGGTGTCGATCGACCATCTTGCCGGAATCGCGGGAATGCCACGACGCGCCTTCACCGCCGCCTTTCGCGAGGCGACGCAATTGCCGGTACATCAATTCATTTTACGCCGCCGCGTTGATCGCGCGGTCGAGCTTTTGGAAAATAGCGATCTGCCGCTGGCCGAGATTGCTCAGCACGCGGGTTTCACTCACCAGGCCCATATGAATCGCGTCGTGACCCGATTGAAAGGGCTATCGCCAGGCCGGCTGCGGTCTCGCAGGCGCGACGGCTGACTTGTGATCTATTCCAGCATCGGGATTCGAATGGCGGAGACGTGAGTTGCTGAAACGTCCGTTGGCTAAAATGCCCGACAGTTTGCCTGCAGAGCTCGAGGCCGCAAATCTGATGCATGCTTTCAAGCAACGGCCTCCCTATCAGCGCAACGATTACTTGCATTGGATCGCGCGCGCCCGTCACCCGGAAACACGCTGAAATCGCATAAATCAGATGATTGACGAGCTTACGAAGGGGGGAATCTACATGGGCATGCAATAAGAGCTGGCATCGTCGCGAAGCTAGCAGATCCGTCAACGATCATCTTCCGATAGCCTATCGAGATCGGGTGCTTTCCGCATTGATCTTCATCGATTTCCCCACGCTTTTGCGCAGAGTATGCAGAGAGCCAAATAGTGACAATCGAACCTATCCTCCATTTTTGCTTGCAGCAGGTGGCCTGATGATCGTTACATCGCAAACCAACAACGTGCTCGGCAGCACGTCGGGAAGGTGGCGCGTCTGGTCGCTCTCGGACGGTTACGTCGAGATGCCGGCGGACCTTCTGCGGGACCCGCAGGATAATCCGGTGCCGCAAGCTGCGCTGGCAGGGGCGCTTCGCCTGTCTGTCAATTGCTTCGCGCTCGCAGGTCCAGGCGTTGAGGGCGTTCTGGTCGACAGCGGAGGAGGGGGCTGGGCCCCAACAGTGGGGCGTCTTGAGCAGGCCATGGCGGAAGCCAAGATCGCCCCGGCTTCGATCACGGTCTTGGCGCTCACCCACGCCCATCAGGATCATGTGCACGGACTTTTGACCCCCGACGGCCGAGTGCTCTTTCCAAACTTGAAGGCGATTATTATTCCCGAGGCGGCTGTGCAGAGCTTTTTCGCTTACGCGGACCTTGCGCAGTTCCGGCCCCTGCTGAAGCCTGTCCAGAATGGCGACAAGGTGGGTGACCGATTGAGGGCGGTCGCCTTGCCCGGTCATGCTGCCGGTCATACCGGCTACGGGTTCGACACGGACGAGGACCGTTTCCTATTCTTCGGGGACGTCGTTCATGTGCCGGCCTTGCAGTTCGGCAATCCCGCGTTCAGTTGGGGCTATGACGACGATCAGCTGACCGCGCGCACAACCCGCCTAAAGGTTCTCAGTGACGCGGCCGAGGCAGGGACGTGGATCGGCGGCGCGCACCTTGGCTGGCCGGGCATCGGCCGCGTGGTGCGCAAGGGCGAAGCATACGGCTATGAGCCCGCAGAAGGACGAGTGACCGGATAGGCGGCTCGGTTTATACCGCTCTCTTCGCCCAAGGCAAGGATCTCGACGAGCAGCGCGCCGCACTCCGGCGTCCTCAACGGCGGCGGCACCATCGTTCGGCCTACCAAAATATCTGATTCTTGATCCGCCGGCGGCCGATCGACGCCTGAGGCTTACCGGATCGGCGTCTCGCCGCGAAACAGCGGCTGGTGCGCCCGCATCACGGCGGCGATCCGGTCGGCGACTTTCCGTACCGGCGGGGAGTGACGTTCCTCGTGATGGGTGACGATCCATTGGTCGGTTTCGAGTTCGGGGATAGGCTGAGCGACGCGAACCAGCCGCGGATCGCTGTCACCGACGAAGCACGGAAAGACCGAAAGCCCGGCGCCGGCGGCCACCAGTTCGCGCACCGAATGGGTGTTGTTGCCGCGTACGGCGATGCGGTCGCCGTGATGGGCTTGCAGCCAGCGCGCCGAGGCAATGTTGGCGCCTTCGCCGGTGACGCCGACGAACAAACCGGCGGCGATGCCGTTGATCAGGTGGCGTCCGGAATAAATGGCGTGGGCGACCTTGCCGCTCTGACGGCCGGCAAGCCATTGCTCGGTCGGGCGCTCGCTGCGGATGCCGACGTCGGCGGCGCGGCGGCCGATATCGACCCGGTCGGTGGTGGTCACGAGTTCCACCCTTATGCCGTCATCGACCGTCCAGATCTCGCCGATATGGGCGGAAACGAAGGCCGAGGTCCATGGCCCGGCCGAGACGCGGACAATGCGGTCGGGCAGGTTTCCCTCGCGCCAGCGGGTCAGCGACTGCATTGCCGCCTCGACGTCTTCGGCGCGCCGCAGCAGTTCCTCGCCGACCGGGGTCAGCCGGTAGCCGGTCTGCTGACGCACGAACAGAGGTTCGCCGATCTGCTTTTCGAGCGCGGTGACGCGTCGTCCAAGCGTGGCTGCGCTGAGGCGCGTGGTTCCCGTCGCTGCGCTCAAGCCACCCAGCCGCGCAACGTCGAGAAACAACCTCAGATCGTCCCAGCCGATATCCATTTTGCAGAAATGAAAAACTCGTTGCGACGGTGGCTGTAGCGCGAAGCGGGCATCACGCGCAAGTATGCAGGCGTTGGAGGCGTTGGACAATCCTGCCTAGCGGGACAGGGACACAAGCGCCTCCGCTGGCCAAGAAGCGAGCGCAGCCCTTTCGATCGCGCATGCGATTGGCGCAGATGTTTTGCGCTTTCGACCAACCCAGGTGGGCATTCTGCGGGCCAAAGGAGACGATCATGTTGGATGAACTTCGATACCGTTTCGCCCGCTGGATTGCCTATCGCCAGACGCTTGCGAGCTTGAGGCAGGCCCGGGACAGCACACTGGCGGATGCCGGCATTTCTCGCGAAGAGATCCGCGAACGTGCCCGCCACGCCAGCTTGCGTCGTTGAGGAGGCGGGCATGCAGATGATGGAGCTTTGGGATGGCCGCTCGGTACCGCGCATCGGCATCGGCACCTGGGCGGCGGGTGGCCCCGCGCGCTGGCGTGACACGGCGACAGTCTATGGCGAGGTCGACGACGTCAGGTCGCAAGCCGCTCTGGCGATGGCCTATGAGATCGGCGCGCGGGTGTTCGATACGGCTGCCGCCTATGGCGCCGGCAATGCCGAACTGATCCTCGGGCGGGCGTTGAAGAATAAGGACGAAGCCATCATCGTCACCAAGGTCGGCTATTTCGGTGATCCCCAAACGCGCAAGATCGCACCCGAGGATGCCTCTGCCGCGGCGATCCGGACATCGATCGACAATTCGCGGCAGCGCCTGCAGCGCGATTGTGTCGACGTCGTGCTGCTACATATCAACGAGTATCCGATCGAGCGCGCCGGCGAGGTGTTCGATACGCTCGGCCTGTTGCGCCAGGAGGGCAAGATCGGCGGCTTCGGCTGGAGCACCGATCACCGCGAACGGCTTGCCGCCTACGCGCCGCGCGAGGGGTTCGTCGCCGTAGAGAACGACTTCAATGTGTTTACCCCGGCAAACGAGCTGATGGCCGTTGCGGCGCGCGAGAACCTCGTCTCGTTCAGCCGGCTGCCCCTGGCAATGGGGCTGCTCACCGGCAAATACACGCCGGCCATGCGGCTGCCCACCAACGATGTGCGCGGCGGGAATGCCGAATGGATGGTGTTTTTCAGGGATGGCACCGCCAACCCGCACTATCTGTCAAGGCTCTCGGCAATCCGCGACCTGCTCGCCTCGGGCGGTCGCACGCTTGCGCAGGGCGCGCTCGGCTGGATACTTGCCAAATCGGCAATCGCCCTGCCGGTTCCCGGCTTCACGCGGCCCGAGCAGGTCGCGGACAATCTCGGGGCGCTGGAAAAAGGGCCGCTGCCGGCGGCGGTGATGGCCGAGATCGACGCCGTGCTGAAAGTTGCCGAGACCGCTTAGGGTGTGGCGGCGCCGAAATTCGCATTGGCGATATGCCGGCCAACTTCGATCTGTCGGATGTCAGCCGATATCGCATCTTCCTTGATCAAGCTTCCGTGGCGCAATTGAACAAGGACGGAGCGGCGGACACGCTCGAGTTGAAGGTCCGCCGCTCTGGTTTTCAGATCAAAGAGTGATGCTGCAACGGGAGATGGGTAGCGAACTGCGCTTGAGCTGCGCCGCCGACCGCGTCGCTGTCGATCGAGAGCGACCCGGTTGAGCTGTCAAAGATGATGTGGTGGGAACCATCATCCGTGGCCGTACCAGCAGGGGAAGTATGCAATGAAAGCCCGCCCGACTTAAGCTCGGTAAGAGCGGCTTGATCGAGGTGGAGCTTGTCCTGAAGCTTGCTGAAATCGAAGGCATCGTTGCCTCCGTGGCTAGACATGATTTCGGCGGCAGCGCCGTTCTTTGCCTGGGCGCCGACACTTTCATCGGGCTGGACGGTTTGCGCGAACCCGTGGCGGATCAGGCTGGTTGCCGTCTTGTCGGATGGATCGTTGGTCGGGAGAAGCTCCGAGCCGGCCGAAAGAGAATGGCTCAACGAGGCCAATATGCGGTCAACGCTGCTGCCCTCGCTTACCTTGTCGCCGGCATTGTCGTGGGTGGTGTCAGTCGAACTGCCGTCGGTGGCGAAGAGGTGCGACCGCGCGGTCTTACCATGACTGTCATCGCCGGTGGTGGCGGCGGTAGCAGTCGAACTGCTATTGCCAGCAAGGAATTGCGAAAGCGCGGTCTTGCTGTGGCTGCCATCGCTGGTGATAGCGCCAGAGGCGGCGGAATCAGTCGAACTACCATTGCCAGAGAGGAGGTGCGAAAACGCGCTCTTGCCATGGCTGCCATCGCTGGTGGTAGCGCCGGAGGCGGCGGTGACAGTCGAACTGCCGTCGCTGGCGAGGAGTTGCGACAGCGCGGTCTTGCTGTGGCTGCCATCGCTGGTGATAGCGCCAGAGGCGGCGGTATCAGTCGAACTACCATTGCCGGCGAGGAGGTGCGAAAACGCGCTCTTGCCATGGCTGCCATCGCTGGTGGTGGCTTCGGAAGGGGCGGTTGCGGTCGAGGTGCTGCCGCTGGAGGTGGTCTCGGCCGGGGCTGTGGCGGTCGAGGTGCTGCCGCTGGAGGTGGCCTCGGAAGGGGCGGTGGCGGTCGAGGTGCTGCCGCCGGTGGTGGCCTCGGTAGGGGCGGTCGCAGTCGAGGTGCTGCCGCCAGTGGTGGCCTCGGCCGGGGCGGTGGCAGTCGAGGTGTTGCCGCCGGTGGTGGCCTCGGAAGGGACCGTCGCCGTGGAAATGGGATCAGTGGCCGCAGCTTCGGAAGGAGCAGTCCCGGCAGTGCTGAGATTGTGTTGCCGGAAAACGGCCTGCAGTTCCGGGGAGCTTTCAAGCGCGGTGTCGCCGCGCTGCGAACCCCAGGCGTATGCGTACTCGAAGGCGGGTGACGGAACCAGCTTGGCCCAGTGGTCCATCATGGTTTCCATCTGGGCGGCGGTGGGCACGACATATTTGCCACCCATGTCGGTGTTATAGTCGCCGCCTCCAAACGTCTGGTAGCCTGGAACGATCTTGCTCGTCGGGATGCCCGACGCCTGAGCGGCGGCGACGAATTTGTCGATCATGTTGTAGTCGACCGCGCCATCCGTGCGGACAGGATAGACATCCACGCCGTAGTAATCGATACCCGTATTGGCGGGATTGTACGTGCCCGAAAAATCCGGATTCGCCGACGTTCCCAAGCTCATCATTGTGATGTAGGTCTTGCCGTCCGGCACATTGGAATGAATCCAGTCGGATTCTGCCTTCAGATTTGCGGCAGAGGCATAAGTGCCCCATTGGCCGGTGGGATCCGGCTCGTCGACAAGGAAGAAGCCGAACAGCTTAGGATTGCCGATGAAGGGCGTGACCTTGTCGATAAACGATTGGGTTACTCCGTCGGTTTCGTTCAGATAGACCAAGCCTTTCATACCGTCCGGCAGCGCATTGAGCTGGTCAACGGATGAAACGTCAGCCAGGTTGAATCCGGCTTGAGCAATTTCCGTGCCTGATCCGCCTGACGTGTAATGCAGAGTTGTCATCCAATATTCCTTTTTCTGTTTCGACAGCGCCCTACCTACAGACAGCGTATATTAGCGCCAAATCACATACCGGCACTCGGTGTGAGAATCTTTGATCGTAAGTTGATACACATCGCGACGTTCTCGCTGATAAGCCCTTCGATGGGTGTCAGGTCGCAAGAGAGTCTCGCGCCATGTGTCGGACCTGGCGTGCGCTATCTGGGGCGCGCATCGCTGCTCTTGAAGCTCCGGTCTATCTTGAAGAAGGGCCTCGTCATGCCAGGTGCTGGGGTATCGGCTGAGCCGTCAACGAAATCGGAAGCGGGACGCATCCAGTGTGCAGTACAGCCGTGCCAAGCCCAGATGCTCCGGTGTTTCGCGATTAACGCGAATCTTTCTGGGACACCCGCCGAGAGCTTGCGATCATCATGTTCGTGCGGAAGAGGCTGGCCGGATTGGCTGCGAGGCTGGCGCAAGGCGATATATCCCGGACATCAGGGCGCGGACGAGCGGCTTGCGTACCGGCGTCTCGATGAAGCGCCAGACGAGAAAAGAGGCAAGGAGGACCCCGGCCAATACAGCGGCGAATGCGGCGTCCTTGCCGATATGCGGCGCCAGCGCGTTAAGCGAAATATAGCCAATGTACTGATGCAAAAGATACAGCGGATAAGTCAACCCTCCGAGCATCATGACGGTCTTGGATGGAGCAATCATGGAGCGGAGCAGTATCGCGCCAGCGAAGACTCCGTAGACCACTATATTGGCAACGAGGAGGGCAGGATACGAAATGGCTGCCCCAAAGTGCTCCTGCATCCAGTTGTGAGAGAACATTATGGTCTGGCAAGACACCAGGAACGCGACGGCAAGAAGCAGGAACGCAGCCGGCGAACGACCCCTTGCAACGATGTCTTCCGCGAGGATGCCGGCGGCAAACAAAGGCGCATAGTTTGTAATAAAAAGAATGCGTATCGCCATGTTTCCAAAGAAGAACTCGTTGCTTGCCGAAATTGCGAGCCAGATGGCAGCGATGGGTATTTTCCAGCGCTGAAAGGCACCTGCAAAGATCAGCACCGCAACCCAGCCGTAGAACAGGATCTCGAGCATGATCGACCAATAGGCGCCATCCATGGATGGTCTGCCGAAGAGGCGAGCGAACATGGAGAGATTGGCTATATAGGTGGCAACATCAGTCGGGAAACGCTGGTCTTTGGCGACGACGAGAAAAACAAACGTCGCGGTCATGCAGACGAGGAATCCTGGATAAAGCCGGGCGAAGCGGGCGACCGCGAATTCTTGCCAGGTTCGACCTTCGGCCGACCACGCGATGACGAAACCGCTGATCAGGAAAAACAGATTGACGCCGAGATAACCATAGATGGCGTAAGGTGCTGCGGCAGGATATTCCACATCGAGACTTCCGGCGATCGCGCCGCCAAAAAGATAATGATAGAGCACGACCGCGAGGGCTGCAGCCAGGCGCAGCAGGTCGAGTGATGCCATGCGCGCCGGAATGGCCTTGCCTGCCGGTTCCACAGCTACCTCCCGCAGCCGTTTCAGCTTTTGACAACCATCAGCGGCCTGATCCGCAGTACCAGTGCTAACGCGAAGACTGCAAACCGGCGGCAGGTCAAGCCTTTACCTTCTCAAGTACGAACAGCTGCTCGCAGGACAGGAACCGCAGGACGCTAAAAGAGCGTACCAGCTTGAGCCCCGCCGCCGCGAAATCCTGTCGTGCAACGGTGAGATTGACGGGATGAGGCGCCGACATCCTTCCGGTGATCATCTTTCGCAGCCTTAGCCGTATTCTCTGGAGGCGGGTGCCAAGGCCGTAGGATACGATCAGGCGACGGCTGGCAACGCGCGCGAGCTCAATGATAATGTCGCGCCTGAGATGTGGCGGGATAAGGTGAATGAGGCGAAGACAGACCACCGTATCAAAGCTTTCGTCGGCGAACGGCAGCTGCGTCACGTCACATCGGATGAATCCCCGAAATCCGGATTGACCTTCATATGCTGATTTAGCCAAGGCCATCATTTCCATTGAAATGTCTGCAGCCAGCACCTGACAATCATGCTGGCCCAGCACGCCGGCCAGCTTCCCGGTTCCGCATGGGATATCGAGCACCTGAGACGGAGGCGGGCTGCACCTCTCCAGCGCCTTGGCGATGCAGCGTTGCTCCCGTCGCGCAATGACGTATGACGCAACGGTGGACAGCTTCAACCGGCCTGTATAGCCGTTCAGGTACCAGCTCGCAAAACTCGGATCTTGGTATCTCTGTTTTGTCGGGAGCTCATAGGCCGCGACTGCCGCGACCTTGGCGTTGTAATTGGCAGGTATAACCGTATTTGCCGCTGCCGTCTGATGTGCCTCGAGGTTCTCGCTCATATGCCTGCTTTCATACGATTTCTCCTGCAGATGAGATCGAAGATTTTTGTCCGACACGTTCATTGGATAGCCGACCAAGCTGCCCTATTGGCGATAGAGGGGATAAACGGCCAGTTGGCTGCGTCCATCACAGAGAAGGTTTCCAGAAGGCTGGGTGTCTCGCATCCCTCGAACGGATGAGACATGGCGAACTCATGACTGCCGCGCCCTCGCGGAAGTGTGCTGGGGAATAGGGCTACTGCACACCCCTGTCGGAGACGGAACGGTAAACGGACGGAAGGCAATCCGGAAGGATAGTGACCGAAACGCACTCCTTCCGTTCACGATTTTGGCGTCCGTCGATATCCTAACGTGACCACACCGTCATTCATACGGATGGCGCGGATTCCTGGCTCGTCGGCTAGACATCCCAGGAAGAGATGGGCGTTCGCTTCAGCAAATGGACATGACGTCACTGCCAGTAGGCTTCCCTCAGTCTGGATTGAAAGATGATCTTGGAGCTATTTGGGCCGTCCGGTGCTGGTAAGACGACGTTAGCGTCCGAGCTGGTGCACGTTTTGCGAGCTCAGGGCTACTGTGTTGTTTTGCAGACCGGTGACCGCCGACATCCGGTTAGAAGGGCCGCCTTCAAACTGGTCTCCGGCTTGCATTCAAAGTGGATCGGACAGCGTTCTCTCGGTGCAGAAGTGCTTAAGATTCTTCCACCCAAGAATGAGCTGTGGGCGGCTCGCCTGAACTGGCACCTTGAAGCTCTTCTTCAAGCTTGGCGCGCGGCAATAGCGTCCAATGACACGATCTCAATTTTTGACCAGGGTATGGTGCAATTCGTATGTTCACTGGTTTTGTTCAGCGGCATAACGGATCGTGAAAGGGTGTCGCGCGCGCTTGAGCTTCTACCCAAACCGGATCTGCTTGTCCGATTGCAGGCGCCAAGAGAAATTCTAGAGGTCCGTCTGAAGGAACGCCGGCGTAACCTCGGTATCATTCAGAAGTTCCTCGAAGTCGATCTGCAGAGCAGTCTTGATCATATTGACCACGTTAATCTCATTGAGGAACAACTTGGATCGTTTCCGGTGCCAACAACTTGCGTCGAAAGTTTAGATTCGAACGGGCTCACAGCCGCCACAGAAATGATAGCGCGTGGAGTAATCGACAAGTTCGGCGCGGCGCGGGCGAAATTTAAAAGAGTTGAAGCTTAGAGAGATGGCGGTTTTGAAGCGTCGACAGGAAGATATCCAATAATATGGAATCAAATTATTGAAAAGGAACCGCGCGAGTTGACATGACATGCGCTTTTCTCGCTACCAGACTGCCTTGGCGTTGACGTTAGCTGCTGTCAGCGCGATATCCATAGTTATCCACGGGGCGGTGAGTGGAGAGGACGTCGCATCGACAAAGTTCGTCGCGCCGGTAGCCATGGACCTGCCGGATTACCTGCATGCCGCGAAGGATGCGGCATTTGGCACAACTTTCACCCGAATAACCAAACCCGGAATCCTCGGCGCCGGCATCGCATGCGGGAGCAAATATTGCAGCCACCGCTATTCGAGCGCCCAGGCCTGGAATTCGGATCAGAGCCTTCTTGTCATCAGCAACGGCTGCGGCGGCTTATGCTTCCTGGATGGGCGCACCTACGCCCCGCTTTTTCGCCGTGATCGATCGATCGAATGCGAATGGCATCCTCACGATCCCGACCTGATGATCTGCGTCGGTGGCCGGAAAATCTCGACCTGGGCGCCACGCACCAATCATGAGGAGGTCCTGTTTGTTTCGACTGACAGTAGCAATCTCCAGTTCGGGCCATATAAGGGCAATCCAAGCCGTGACGGCAGCCGTATTGCCGTACGCGCGCTTCGCCGGGACGGCAAAGCGGTGGTCTTTGCCTACGATCTCAAACAGCGGCGGAAATTTCCGGAAATCGATCTCGCACAGCTTGTCGGCGCCAACAACGCCTGCTCAATCTCGCCGCTGGGCGTCAACATCTTATGTATTCAGAGCCTGAAAGACGACACTGAACAGACGTTCATCTTTTCTGTTGACGGCGTTCTGCGCCAGACATGGACTGAGCATCATCGGCCTGGCCATGGCGACATGACCGTCGATGCCGACGGCAGCGAAATCTATGTGGGGATCAGTAAGTCCGATCCGGACAAATTCCAGGTGATCAAGCGAAGGCTGTCAGATGGGAAAGTCACCTCGCTCATGAGATATGGTGAAGCACAGCATGCATCGCTCAGGTCGCTGGACAGGCCCGGTTGGGTATTCCTTAGCTATTCGGGCAATCCGGACGAAGTATCGAAATATCCGGCTTGGGCGCCATATGCGCGGGAAGTCATCGCGCTGCGCATCGACGGCAGCGGAGAGGTCCGGCGCATTGTGCAGACGAACAATGTTCCATTTGACTACTGGAGTGAGACCCACGCCTCGCCGTCCCCGGACGGTTCACAGGTGATCTGGTCAAGCAATTGGGGAGTACCCGGCGGCCCGGTTTACGATTTCGTCGCCCGTATTGACTGGCCGGAAGGATCAGACACTGGCTCGAGAGCATTAGCCGCGAGCGGTCTTCAATAACGAAACCTTCCGGTCACCTATGGCGCCGATCGTGCTTGCTCCATTCACGCTTTTACCCGCCTCACGTTCAGCTTCGCCGCCATACGGCTCCGTTCAATGTCGATTCATTCAAACGGACGACGACAGTGGCCAAGCCTGCACCTAGCGTGATTGTGCAATTTGCAAGGCTTATGACACTTGCCGGAATCCTACGAATTACAGCGATGACGTCGGGTGACGGCTTGTATCGCGAAGGGCGCTCGCGCCGGAGTTCACTGTTGATGTCACGGCCGAGAAAGGAATAGCAGATGGATACGGACAAGCGAGCCGAAGAGAATGCCTCTTTCAACCCTGAGTTGTTAGAATGGTTGGTATGCCCAATGACCAAGGGCTCACTTGCCTGGGATTCGGACCGCGATGAACTCGTTTCGAAGAGCGCAGGACTTGCCTATCCGGTTCGCGACGGCATTCCAATCCTGCTAGCCTCGGAGGCACGCACGATCACCTCCCGCGTGGTCAAACTTCGCGCATCCAGACGATGATGGGAGCCGCGCTAAAGTAGGCGGCTTTCCGACGACAGCCAGCAATGACAGGAAAGTGTGCCGCGGAGCGCGAGCCGTTTGTCAGTGGACCACTCTGCGCTCGGCACCCGGGGCAGCGGCGACTTCTTTGATGCAGCGCGCGGCGACCTGAACCGGCTGGGTACGGCGGCCCGTTGCCGGGACAGGGTTTGCGTCATTTAAACAGACGAGGACAGTGGCAAGACCTGCCCCTACCGTGACCTTGGGCGAGATGGGTAGCGAAACCAACACCATGAAAGCAAATTCAAGGGCCGGCCACTTCGCGCGATCGGGCTACAGCGAACGGTCAGGAGACGCAGGATGAATCCGCATCTCGTGTGTGTCGGAGGCGAGGATCATGCCCTGCGAATTCCGTTCCTGATGTCGCTGCGAGAGAAAGGATTCCGGGTTACTGCGGTGTCGAGCGGCGGTGAAGCCGCATTCCTGCGGCATGGCATTCCGCATCGCAGCTACGGTTTCGACCGATTTTCCAGCAGCAGCGGAGAATGGGCCGCCATCAGCACCATTCGAAAGCTGATGGCGGAACTCCGGCCGGACATTATCCAAAGCTTCGACACCAAGCCCAACCTGGTGACGCCACTTGCGGTGCGCGGGAGCGTTCCAGTCGTGCGCACAATCAATGGTCTGGGCTGGACGTTCTCGTCCCTGGAACCGCGCGCCCTTGCCCTGCGCCCAATCTTTTGCGGACTGCAATGGCTTTCGTCGTTATGGACGGCGGCTACGGTGTTCCAGAATCGGGACGATCAGGCATTCTTTGAACGTTACCGACTGATCGGACGCGGCAGCGGACGAGTGATCCGCAGTTCTGGAATCGACGTCGATGCGTTCGCCATGGCAAGGCATCTTGCCCCGTCGGCGATGAAAATGCGCGAAGAGTTTGGGCTCCAATCCGCCGAGATCGTGATTTTTGTCGGCCGGCTAACGCGCCAGAAAGGCATCCCGACACTCCTCAAGGCAGTCCCTCGCATCCTGTCGGAAAGGCCCAATGCCCGTTTCGTGCTTGTCGGGCCATTGGAATCCGAGGGCCCGTTTGCAGTGGACAAGGCGGAGATCGATCGACATGTGCCGCATGTCATCGCATTGGGTCCACGACGCGACGTTCCTGCCCTTCTTGGCATGGCCGATCTGTTCGCCTTTCCAACACAATACCGAGAAGGGATTCCGCGCGTCCTGCTGGAGGCAGGGCTCGCAGGATTGCCTATCGTCGCCTCGATGATGCCTGGTTGCAATGAGGTGGTCGAGGACGGATGGAACGGCCATCTCGTCCCCCCGCACGATGCGAATAGCCTTGCCTCTCGAATTATAGAGGTCCTGTCCGACCGCCGGAAGGGAACGACCATGGGCGCTCGCTCTGTCGAGCTCGTCCGGACGCAGTTCTCGCTACCCTGGGTGGTCGAGCAATATTGCGATCTCTACGACAATGTCCTTAGTGCCAAATCCCGGGGCGGCTTCGCTCGGCCGGCATCGCCGGTGTTGCTTGAAGAGCCTGCTGCAAACCGCGGATCGGGCGGAGCGCGCCGATGATCCGGGACGCGATCCTGGCCTGCGGCGTGGCCATGTCGTATGCGGCGCAGCTCTCAGTTCCGGGCTTGCCCTTCGGCTATGGCGAATTGTTTCTCGCGCTTTGGATCATGCTGTCGATCGGGCGGGTGCTCGCCGGCGGTCACTTGGTCGTCAGGCCCGCCCTGATTCGTGTTGCTGGCTTCTGGCTGATCATCACGCTCGCTCTGAGTATTGGCACCATCGTCGGCTATCTGACCATGGTGCTGTATCTGTCGGTGGTGATGCACGATGTCGTAGCCTACCTGCTGCTAATCTGCGTCACCTGCCTGGCCGCCGCGGAGCCCGACGCGGATCGCCGTCTGCGCAGTGCTGCCTGGTGGGTGGTCGCTATCGCGAATGCATGCTTTATTGTTCAGCTGGCACTTGGATGGGGTTGGATCCACCAATCCGGCGTCGATCCCTGGTACTGGGATCGCTTCCGAGGCTGGTCAGAGAACCCCAACCAGCTCGCGCTCTATTGCGCACTCTTTGGTCCGCTCGCCTTGCATCTTGCGACGACCACAAGCAAGCCGTGGGCGAGGTTAGCCGGGCTCAGCAGCCTTATCCTGATCATCTATGTCGGAAGGCTGACGAAGAGTGATACCTATCTTTACACGACGGTCCTGGTCGGCCTGATATTTGTTGGGCTGCGGGTTCGGACATGGCTCGCAGCCGGTGACGGCAAGGTCAGCCTGTCCCGGCAAATTACCCTCCTGCTGATGATTGGCTTCCTTCCGTTGGCCATGTCGATGACGCCTTACATCGTCACGGAGGCGGGCAGCGTCGAACAGTTCGCCTTGAGTCTTACCAAGGACAAGGGCGGCGAAGCGACCGCCGAAACAGCTGCACTTCGAATCCATCTCTGGGGAGATGCATTGGGCAAGGGCCTAACGTCAGGATCCCTGGGCCTCGGTCCTGGCCCGCATCTGGAGCGCCCGCCCGTCGGCGACAGCCAATTTCTGCCCCGGCCTTTCGAGGCTCACAACACGATTCTCGATCTGTACACTCAAGGTGGTTTGATTGCGGTCCTGGCCCTGGCCTGGATCGTCGGCGCGGCGGCTTTATGCGCATGGCGTGCGAAGCTCGATGCCCTGTTCGTGCTGGTGGTGTCGATCGTCATCTTCGGAACGCCACATCTGATCATCCGCCATCCAATCGTGTGGTTTGCGCTTACCATTTGCCTGGTTGCCGGAACGCCTCGAACGATTTCGGCAACCTCTAGCGACCTGAGGTGATGGCATGTGTGGGATTACCGGAATTCTCCTTGCACCCGATGCCGCCAACATCAAGCCGCTCAGGGCAATTGGCCAGATGACGACGGCCCTCCGTCATCGTGGGCCTGATGGCGAAGGCTTCTGGATCAATCGCGAAGCCGGCATCGCCTTCGGCCACAGGCGTTTGGCTATAGTCGACCTATCGGAAGCAGGACGCCAGCCGATGCATTCGGCAAGTGGCCGATATGCCATTACCTTCAACGGCGAGATCTACAATTTCCGCGATCTGCGCCGCGAACTTGAAGACGTTGGCCATCGGTTCCGTGGCGCCAGCGATACCGAAGTGATGCTGTGCGCAATCGAGAGCTGGGGTCTCGACACCGCACTCACGCGCCTCGCTGGTATGTTCGCATTTGGATTGTGGGATCTAAAGACCAGGACCCTCCATCTCGCCCGCGACCGAATGGGCAAGAAGCCGCTCTATGTTGCTGCAACGCGCGATGCGCTCGTTTTTGCCTCCGAGCTGAAGGCAATCCATCGTTTTCCAGGTTTCTGTCAGGAACTCGATCTCGACGCGGCCGCGACAATGCTTTCGAAGGGATGGGTACCGGGTAACTGTTGCATCTGGCGAGGCGTGTTCAAGCTACCCCCGGGCTCGGTCCTGTCTGTGACGGCGGCGGATTTTGCCGAGGCGCGCAGCGCCGCATCCCTTTCGCAACGCGTCCGACACTGGTGGTCGCTGCCTGAAGTCGCCGCGAACGGACGACAGAATCCGATCGCCGGCACCGACGAAGAACTGACCGATAAACTCGACGACCTGCTTCGACTTGCCGTCCGGGAACGCATGATAGCCGATGTGCCGCTGGGTGCCTTTCTGTCTGGTGGCCTCGACAGCTCCACGGTTGTGGCGCTGATGCAGGCCCAATCGCCAAAACCGGTGCGCACATTCACGATCGCTTTCGGAGAAGGCGGGTTTGATGAGGCTCCCCACGCCGCGGAGGTCGCGCGGCACCTGGGCACCGATCACACTGAACTCCACCTTTCAGCAGCCGCTGCGCGCGAAGTCATTCCGGAACTGCCGCGGATCTGGGACGAGCCGTTCGCCGATGAATCGCAGATACCGACTTTGCTCGTGGCGCGGCTGGCTCGCCAGCACGTTACGGTGGCCCTGTCAGGCGACGGTGGCGATGAATGCTTCGCCGGTTACGCCCGTCATTTCATGGCTGCGCGGTTGAAACGACAGCATGCGCTGCCGTCGCCGTTGCGTCACGCGCTTGCTGCAGGGGTCGGATTGCTGGCCCGTGCAGCGCGTCACGATTTCGTCGGCATGCTGCCGCTTTCGGCGAGTGGACGGCACGCGCTGCGGAGCGACCGGCTGCATCGCCTCGCTCGGCTGCTCGCTGCACCAGATGAGGACGAACTGTATCGACGGCTGACCGAAGCATCGTCCGGGAGCCTCGCACTCCACAAGCCGCCCACATCAATTCAAGGGTGCCCCCGGCTTGATGGCCTGCTGTCCCGTCTCTTGTACGACGATATGGCCGGTTACCTGCCCGACGATATACTGGTGAAGTTGGACCGCGCCAGCATGGCCAACAGCCTCGAAGGCCGGTGCCCGCTTCTCGACCATCGGGTTGTCGAATTCGCCTGGCAGCTGCCGGCACATGCGAAGGTTCGCAACGGCAAAGGCAAGTGGCTTCTTCGTCAGCTGCTTAGCCGCTATGTTCCGCAACGGCTGATCGACCGGCCGAAGCAGGGTTTCGATGTTCCCATAGCAGTCTGGCTGAGAGGCCCGTTGCGCGTCTGGGCCAGCGATCTTGTCGCCGATATACGCCTCTCCGGAGACGGGATCTTCGACTTTGCGAAGGTCGAAACCTGCTGGCGCGACCATCTTGACGGAAGTCAGGATCATTCTCGCGATTTGTGGCCCGCGTTGATGTTCCAGGCCTGGCGCAACGAGGCAGGGCGGTCCGCCGGACCGGCAACGGGCATGTCCACAGCGCTCGAACTGACAGGAGTATGAGATGGAAGGGTCCATAGTCAGCCGAATTCACCTTCCGCGCGCCACTGACATGCACGTGCCGACGCGCGAGATCAACCCGCGCATGAGGCCATTCCTGCGCGAACAGGTCGACGCGCAGAGCCCCTTTCATCAGCTCCTGATTACCATCGCGAGGAGAAAATGGTTCCTGCTTGCAATGGTGATTTTGGGCGGAGTGTTGGCTGGGCTTGCGGGTTTTGTGCGTCCTGTTCTGTTCGAGGCGACCGCACAGGTGATTGTCGATGCTCCTGGCAGGAACGCGGGTCCCGGAGGCGCGGATTCTGCTCAGGAGATGCTGGATGCGAGCATTGATGACCACTTAACCATGCTCTCTTCGCAGGGGCATCTGCGTCGCGTGGTGGCAGCCCTACGCAAGACAGAGATCGGCAACATTGCTGAGCAAGGTGATGTCGGAAATTCCGGCGCCGCCCCTGTCGGCGGCAACCTGCAGAACATACGCACCTTCGCAGCCGGTCTGCTAGAAAGGATTTGGCCGCAGGGCAGGTCGGAGGCGGCCGATGCAGCCGAACTCAAGGCGTTGCGGAAGGGCATGAGGGTTGGACAGGAACTGAGGTCAAGGGTGATCACCGTCGGCTTCACCGACGACGATCCGGCGCGAGCCGCCCTGGTGGCCAATACGTTCGTCCAAGTGTACATCGACGATCTCGCACAGAAGCGCAGAGCGTCAGACAGGCTGGAACTCACCTCGATCGTCGCCAGCCTGCCGGTCGTACAGAGCGACCTGGCGAAAGCGACCGACCGCCTGGAAAAGTATCGACTGAGCCATGGCGCGGTCGATCAAGGTGCGGCGGATAGCGCTGCCAAGGAGACAGCCGAACTTAGTCAGCAGATATCGTTGTCGAAAGCGGATCTCTCAGCGACGGAATCTCGCCTTCAGCACATCGAGGCTTTGCGAGAGGAAGGAGCATCGGTCGCGGCGCTCGCCGAAGCGATCGGGTCTCCGGTGTTGGCCGACATGGCGGCTCGCCAAGCCAACGACAATGCGGATGCGGGCCTTAGCACTGCGATCAACGGCGAGATCGAACAAGGCACTGCTCGCATTGTGGCGGAGGCGAACATCTACCGTGCCCAGATTGCTGCTCTGGAGGGGCGTAAGAATGTGCTCGATGCGGTGGTGGCCGACACAGCCGGCCGGCTTTCCGGCTTGCGTGCGCTCGAGCCGCAGGTCAGCATCCTGACGCAGCGATACAACCAGCTTCTCACCCAACAACAGGATCTGGTCCAGCGCATCGCAACGCCCTTGCCCGGCGTCTCTATCCTTTCAGCGGCCTGGCCGCCGACCAATCCAAAAACGCTGCCGCCCGTCTTTCTTATTCCGCCCGGCATGATCGTGTTTGGCCTCATTGGCGGGATCTTCGTCATGGTACGCAGCCGCCTCAATCAGACCTTGCGCGGCGGGGCCGAAGCTGAAGCCGCGCTCAGGGTTCCGTGCCTGGGGCTGATACCGGAAGCGCCCACAATACACGCGAAACGACTACAGCAGCTGGTTCTCGGCCAGCAAAACTGCAGCTACAGCCGAGCCGTCACCTCTCTACTTGTCACCGTGACGCTCAACAAGGCGAGGGGCCGCGCGTCGCACGTCATCCTCGTCACGTCCAGCGTCCGGCATGATGGCAAGACCGAGCTCGCATGGAGCCTCGCCTTGGCAGCTACCCGACTTGGGGGACGAGTGCTTTTTCTCGATCTTGACGGCACGGGCGCCCGCCTCACGAACGAGTTTCTGAACGAATTCGGTACGTTCAAGCCGCATAAATCCTTTGGCGACTATATGAGCGACCGTTGTCCCCTGCACGACGCGGTCACCGGGATGCCCGAAATTGGCATTGACTTCATGGCACTCGCACCATCGGAGGATTTGCTGCCGCAACTGTACATGATCGACGGGTCCCTGGTCACAGATGAGCTGCGCTCGATGTACAGCATCGTCATCATAAATGGACCGCTGGGACTTGGAGGACCTGAGGCCAGGCTACTCACGGGCTGGGCTGACGCGGTTCTTTTCGCTGTTCGCTGGGCCAGGACGCGCCGCAGCATCGCGCGTGGTGTTCTGCAGTTGCTGACGGAGAACGAGACGGCTCAGGTCCCCGTAGGCAGCGTTCTCACGCAGGTCAATCTTAGGAAACACGCCGGCTACCGGTTTGGGGACAGCGCGGATCTCTTGCTCGAGAGAACATCATGAGTGTCACATGCGGGATTCCGCGTAACGACCGCCACGGCATTCGGCCTGTCGAGCGGAGGATAATATCGACGATCTCGCAGTCCGGAGCCGGGTCCGCGGCCGAGGGCGATCAGGGCGATGAAATGCGCGACGCCGGCGCAAGAGACATCGACGATTGCAGCGATCCGAAGCTCGCCCGCTTCCCTGCGGCCGCCGTTGCTCCAACGAATATGGTTTTACCGCACAAGGAGGACACGGGCAGGGGGCTCGGCTATGCCAGCATCTTCGCGCTTTTGGTCTATATCGGGGGTGCGGGCTTGACCAGCTTGGCGCAGTTATTGATTGCGCGCATCGTCGGCTCCACCAGCTACGGCATCTATTCCTATGTTCTGGCCTGGACCTCGGTGCTTGCCTATCTTGCAACGCTTGGTTTCCATGTATCCTTGTTGCGTTTCGTCTCCGCCTACAGTGCCAAAGGGCGGCTTGACCTGGTACACGGCGTAATCAGGTTTGCTCTGCAAAGGTCGCTTGCGGCAGCGACACTATTCGGCGTCATTGGCGCCGCCTTGGTCTTTTTCTTTTCAGATCCTTCTCACAAGGAGCTTCAAATCAGCCAGCTGCTAGGCATGGCAGCAGTGCCTTTGGTCACCGCCTACGCGTTGGGCGCAACACTTGTTCGTGCTTTCGGCGGCGGTGTCTCGTCCCTTCTGCCGGAACGCATCGTGCGCGACGGCCTCTTGTTGACGTTGCTGGGAATGGCGGTCTTATCCGGATCATGGACCCCCAACGCACCCTTGGTGATGCAGGCGGTGCTGGCAAGTTCAACCATCACGGTCGGCCTGGTGTTCGTCATGGCGGCAAGATTTCAGCCGCCTGGCTTGCGGCAGGTTCAGCCAGCCAACGAGTCGCGGGAATGGTGGTCCGCGGTTCCGCCAATGATGCTCATGGCTGGGCTCGATGTTTTCATCAGCCGGGCCGGAGTCATGGTGCTGGGCTGGACGCATCACATTCGCGAAGCAGGCATTTTCGCATTGGGATTGAACGTCGCCTTGCTTGTGAGCCTTTCCCTGGTTGCCGTCTCTACGATGTTTGCGCCGACAGCGGCTGCCCTTCATGCCCGAGGCGATCGGCTCGCTCTGCAGCAGCTGTTTTCACGGGCCGCCCTACTTTCCTCTGGTGGGGCTCTAACGATGGCCATCCCGATGCTTGCGATTATTGAACCTCTGTTGAGCTGGTTCGGCGGGGATTTCAGTACCGCGGCACCAGTCGCGCGGATACTCATTCTCGGATATGTCTTTGTCGCGCTGTGCGGCCCCCAGATGCTCCTCTTGATGATGACCGGAAACGAATGGGCGGCAGCCGTAACCATGATCGTCGGCGCCGCGGCCAGTGTCATAGGCTGTGCCACAGGAATTGCGCTCTACGGCGCGCCGGGCGCCGCAATCGGCCTCGCGCTTGCGTTGGCGATTTGGAATGTGGCGATGTCGATCTACATCAGCAAACGGCTGAAAATTATCCCTGGGCTGATCTTTGCGCTAACATCGTTCAGAACGCACGCAGTCGAAGGCCAGCCGCGACATTGGTTCCTGCGCTGATCTGAGACCGTCGCCTCGATACGCGACGGCATCAGCGTTCAGGAATTTCGAGTCCAGGGTTGTGTCGGATAGAAGCTGGCGAGGGCGGCTTTCTGGCTGACGCGTTACGCGCCGAGTGGCAGATCATCGCCCGACAGGGCGCGCGGCCTACACGGTGGCCTCATCATTCACCAACGTCTGTTGCCGTATGCTGGCCGCGGCATCCGTTCCATGAAAGTCCCGGTACCATTCGACAAAGCGTTGCACTCCGTCCTCGAGCGGTGTTGCCGGGGCGAAGCCGACGGCCTGGCGAAGATCGCTGACGTCGGCGCGCGTCTCCAGAACGTCGCCAGGCGGCAACGGCACATCCACGCGAAGCGCCTGGCTGCCAAGAGCGGTCTCGATGATCGAAATCAGCCGGTTGATCTCCTCGGGCCGGTCGTTGCCGATATTGTAGACGCGATATGGCGCGGAACTTGTGGCAGGGTCGGCGGTGCAAGGGTCCCAATTTGGATCTGGCCGCGGCGGTGCAGCGAGTGCTCGAACCACGCCCTCAGCTATATCGTCGATGTAGGTGAAATCCCGCCACACACGGCCGGCATTGGCTACTTGAATTGGTTTGCCCTCGACGATCGCGCGCGTGAACAAGTAGACCGCCATGTCGGGCCTGCCCCAAGGGCCGTAAACGGTGAAGAAGCGCAGTCCGGTCACGGGCAGGCCGAACAAATGGCTGTATGAATGCGCCATGAATTCGTTCGAACGCTTGGTGGCGGCGTAGAAGCTGACGGGATGATCGGCGCCGTGGTGTTCGGAAAACGGCACGGTTCGATTCAAGCCGTAGACGGAGCTCGAAGAGGCGTAGACGAGATGACTGACGCTGTGATGCCGGCAGCCCTCAAGGACGTTGAGAAACGCCACTACGTTCGATTGTACATAGGCGTGCGGGTCAACAAGTGAATGACGCACGCCGGCCTGAGCCGCGAGATGGACAAAGTGTGAGGGGCGAACGTTTGAAAACAGCAACTGAACGCGCGCGGCATCGGCCAGATCCATTCGCACCGGCGTGAATTTCGCCTCGCTACAGAGGCGTGCAAATCGCGCTTCCTTGAGCCGCAGATCGTAGTAGTGCGTGAAATTGTCGACGCCCACGACTTTGACACCGAGACGCAAAAGCCGTGAGGCCACGTGAAAACCAATGAAGCCTGCGGCGCCGGTGACGACGATCGGTCCTGTCCGTGCAAGTTTCTGCACCGCGCGGTCCGAACGGGATCGAGCGATTTCCATCTTCTCCGATGCGGCAAGGACAGACTCGCTGCATAGATCGTTGTCCACTTGTCGCCTTTCGAATCCGTTCGACGGTACCGAATAGCCGGTCCGGGATTGCGGCTTTCGATATTTACGCTGGCGCATAGAACCTATTGGAGTGCGCAACGCGATGCACGACCTGCCAAGTCGTGACACGCCAACTTGCGTGGTTTTGAATCCCGGGCGGATGTCGACGTCCGGGCGATTGGATCGAAGTGGCCGGCCCTTACGGCAGGACCGAAATACGCCCGAGAAGGGCCACCAGTTCCGCCTGGCGTTTTGTTTCGGTCTTGGCGAACAGCGAGGCAAGCTGGGAACGGATCGTGGTGCGGCTGAGACGCCAGCTGCGGGCGATCTCCAAAGGTGCGTCGCCCTGGGCCAAGCGCAAGGCGAGGTGCGTTTCTGCGCTCGTCAGGCCAAACATTCTTTGCAGCGTGCGAGGATTTGGCCCCGACCTGTTGTCGCGATCCAGCAACGCCACAATGCTCGTTCCCTCGGGAGCGATAACGCCGTTCTCGTTCAGTATCACCGGTCGGTCGCCCCTGCTGCGGATCACCACCCAAGACAACGAGCCCGGCAGGAATTGGCCCGGAACATTCGCGATCAGCCGCCTTAGGGCGGCGGTAAGTCCGCTCGCCGTGTCGGCCGCTTCGCCCTGGCGCTCAAGCGTGGTTTGGGCGGCTGCGTTCCACTCGACTACTTTTCTTTCGCGATTCAGCACAAGATAGCCACAGCCAATGCGATCAAGCACGCCGGTTATGGATTCCAGACTGCGGCCTTTTTGTTCGCCGAACCTTGCGTCCAATGGATCCGATGCGCGATCGGGAAGGTGACCAGAAGAAGAGGGCCGCGTATTCCGCGCTTCAAAATCATACTTGGTCCTCGTAGCAATGTACCGATTGCTCGAAGAAGCATCGACCTGTCTATCGATCAGATTCATTTTCTACCCCTAACCCAAAGTTTCACACGCCCGAAATAAGTATTCGGGATTCATGTAGTTTTCTATGTGTCGCTGGATTCTAGTCTTCTATGCGCTGACGGATGATACGTTCATCACCACCTTGAAAACTTAATATGATCCGACAGTTCTAAGGCAGCTCTTAGGCCCCGCTGCGTCCGATAAAATGCGCGCTATGATAGCGGTATGGCAATCCGGCAGTGGTACTAAGCTGTACGTTTTTTGCTCTAGTCTCGACGGGCTAGTCAGAAGGTTGTAGTCTGTGTCCATGAGCTCGCAGTCGCGCAGGTCGAATTCGAACCCGTCGGGCAGATTGCTAACTCATATTGCCTCTGCATCGGTGTTAGCCGCCACACTGATATTTGAAATAAAATCCTCAGCCTATATTGGGCAAGGCGCCAGTTTTCTGGAATTTATTCCGGCTATTATTATTATCGCCTATCTCGAAGACCGTGTACCGGCGCTCGCTGCGACCATTCTGATGGTGGCTGTCGGGCTGTGGGCACGAGGACACGATCAGATTTCAAGTGGAGATTGGGCACGCGCAATCCTGCTTCTGGTTTCGGGCGGGGTGATTGCCATGACGTTCCATCGCCTTCGGCAGGACTTGCGTGAGTTGCTGGAAGTCGCGGAGGCCAGGCTCGCTGCCGTCGAAGCGACGGAAAGCCGCTATCGTTGGGCCTTCGAACGTGCTGCCCTGGGATTCGCGAACACCAACGAGAAAGGTGAGTTGCTGCAGTCCAACAAACGCCTCTGTGAGATGACCGGGTACAAGGAGGAGGAGCTTGCCCAATTGCAGCTCGATACGCTCGCCCATCCGAACGACCGGCACACCTTGGCGCAATTGTTGGCGAGGCTGGGCAATGACATCTCTTCGTTCGTTTCCGAGGTCCGTCTATCAAGAAAGGACGGTACGGCATTCTGGGCTCGGTTAACGCTTTCTTCGTCCGCACCCAAGGGGGGGCTCTCGGAGAGCATCTTCGTGGTGGTCGACGATATTTCGGAACGACGCGCTGTTCACGAAGCGCTTCGGGCCCAGAAGGAATGGCTGGACCTCGCTCTGTCTGCTGGGCGCTTGGCGACGTGGCGCATTGACCTTAAAAACGGGACAGTCACGGGCTCGGACACGTTCTGGGACATTCTCGGCCTGGCCCAGGCCAATAGCCGCAGTTTGGAGGAGCTGTCAGCTGTCGTTCATCCGGCGGACTGGCCAAAGCTGGCGGCATCGAGAAAGGCCGCACCATCGGTCACGAATTACGATGTCGAGATACGCGTCCGCCGACCGGACGGACATATCCGCTGGGTTGCGCTGCGCGGAAGGGAGGAAAGACATGATGATGGTGGACAGCGGCTTGGAGTGGCTGCCGACCTGAGCGAGAGACGACAAACCACGCTGCTGCGCGCCGCGGCAAAGAAGCGGGAGCGCATCATGCTCGAACAGCGTCACAGATTCGGCAATGTTTTCGCAGTGATCACGGCGCTCGTGAAGATGGTCGATGTTCCCGGAAACAACGTCGCCAAATACAAGGAAATGCTGATCGACCGGATACGCGCGCTCGAGGCAACCCATCTGCTTCTTTCACGCAACGGCAGCGTATCGGGGGCGATAAACGATCTCGTTGCGCAAGAATTGCACCCATATATTGGAACACGTGCGATATCGGTCAGCGGTCCTTCCGTGGCGATGTCGGGAGGCGCCGCCGAGAGTTTTGCAATGATCGTTCACGAGCTTGCCACCAATTCCATGAAATATGGAGCGCTTGCCGATCCAAAAGGCCGGATCGACGTAAGCTGGACGTTCGCACCTGAAGAAACAGGCAATGATATCGTGTTCGAGTGGGTGGAATCGGGGCGGCGTCGGACCTCAAGCGTAGTCCGTCATGGCTTCGGTTCCATGATAATCGGAGTGGATGGAGCGCCGCTTGTCGGTCACTCTCCCAGGCTGGAAATATCGGACCAAGGGTTGCGGTATTCGCTGCGGCTGTCACGCAAGGAAATCGGATTGTAGTGCAGTGCTCCAATCGGAAAGCAGATATCTAAAGGCGGGTCGCGCTGAGCGGCCTTTGAGATGCCCAGGGTTCCTTCCAAGAATGTCGTTGGCCCAAAGCCGCGCCGCGGCTTTGGGATATGCAGCAATTATGCATGAGGAGTCTTGCGACGCCGTTTGCACGTCCAAAAGGGACGCGCGGCGCTCTAGCTGGCATGTCTCGAAAGCCAAGTCTTCAGCATGACGGCAGCCTCGGTCCGATTGCGTACCCCCAACTCACGCAGAACCGCAGCAGCGTGGATTTTCGTGGTCGCCTCCGCGATTTCCAGATCGCGTGCAATTTCCTTGTTTGAATAGCCTTCCGCCATCAGCTTGAGGACTTCCTTTTGCCTCGAAGTCAGCCTGCCAAGGTTGACGCCGGCGGTACGCCTCTGTGGGCCTTTGTCGTCGGAATGGGTATGTGCGTGGGTTGTTTGCGTTGCACCCGGGCGTGACAGAAGTGCAGGAACATAGATGCGGCCGGAGAGGATTTCATTGACTGCCAAAACAACCTCTTCGTCCGTCTGCGATTTTACGATGTAGCCGTGAAGCCCGATCGACAGCGCGGTGAGTATTTCCGAGCGTGAATCGTTTCCGGAAACGATCGCAAATCGCGTGTCCGGATAGGCGGACAGGATCCCGCCGAGCACTTCTTGATTGAACAGGCCCGGCATATTCAGGTCCAGGATCGCAAGATCCACGAACGATTGCTCTGCCAGCAAACTGAGCACCGCGTCGAAACAAGACGCTTCAAATATCTCTACACCTGGAATGCCTGCGGTCAGTGCCAATCGCAAGCCGCGACGATACAAGCCGTGATCGTCGGCGATGACGATTCGATACATTGAACTACCCCAACGCCTGTCTGAATGGATTGAACGGCGATGGCCTGAAAGTCGTGGCCATCCACTCGTCGATTCATCCAGCTGACGCTGCGGCACCCCCAACACCGCAAACGCCAGATTTCTAATATAATCTTAAATGACGGGAAACGCTCCTCTTTTTTTGCCCCTTGTAAGCGAAACCCGCCGAACGTCGTCGAACATACGTTCTGACCTTTTGGACAGCTGACAGACCGGTCGGTCGTTCAGCAGTGCTATAGGTCTAAAGATATAGAACAGCAAAACGGCTGAATTGTTACCATTCGAATGCACGACGACATCCACCCTGACGGCCACATACCATCCAGATGCAATGTCCGGATCAGGGGACAGTGGGGAAATCTCACCGGTCTTCTACGGGAAATCTCACCGGTTCTTCTGAGGGGACAAGAACGCATTTCCCGGTGCTGACCAGGGCAGGATAGCCGGCCCGTGACGATAGCGTTCAGGCCGAATAAACAAGGGAGGACCAGGATGAAAGCGGTTATTCAATGTGGAGGAATGGGAACACGCCTCCGCCCCTTCACTTCGGTCTTGCCGAAGCCGCTCATGCCGATCGGCGCACGGCCGGTTCTCGAGATGCTTCTGAAATGGTTGCGACGCAACGGTATTCAGGAAGTCTATATTACAACCGGATATCTCGGCCACTTGATCCGCACCGTGTGTGGAGATGGCTCGCAGTGGAACCTGAAAATTCGATATACGCAGGAAATGGAGCCGCTTGGCACCATCGGGCCACTGTCTTTGATCAGGGATGAACTGACGGAGCCATTCATCGTTCTCAATGGCGATGTCCTCACGGATCTAAGCCTCAGTCGATTTGTGGCAGCGCACCGTAAGCACACCGATCCAGTGACGATCGCAACAGCCTGTCGCCTGATCAAGATGGACTTCGGCGTCATCGACGAAGTTGACAATACCGTGCAGGTCTTTCGCGAGAAGCCGACGCTTTCGCATCTGGTCAGCATGGGAATTTACTGCATGAACCCGGATGTTCTGCAGTTTATCCCATCCGGCATACCCTTTGGGTTCGACGACCTGATGCTGCAGATGATGCAGAACGGCACAACCGTGCACGTGTACAAACATGAGGGTCTCTGGCTCGATATCGGGCGCGTCGACGACTTTCAGAACGCACAGACCATTTCCTGGGAGGACCAGTCGGCCTCGATCGAGGTCACTGCGACCGCTGCATGATCATGATGAAGTCACGAGTCCGGTTCCCACAGTTATCAGTCTAGGAGGTTGTGATGCTCTTGGTCAGTGCCCCGATCTTGGGTGTGCCGGAGAAGACTGCTTTGACCAAGGTCATCGACAGCGGCTGGCTGACCATGGGGGAGCAGGTACGAGCCTTCGAACAAGCTTTTGCCGACGTTCATGATGCAGAGGATTGCGTCGCGGTCAGTTCTTGCACCGCGGCGCTTCATCTCATTTTGCACGCACTTGGCATCGGACCGGGCGATGAGGTGCTGGTGCCATCCTTGACGTTCGTGGCGACCGCAAATGCGGTCCTCTATGTCGGTGCGACGCCGGTCTTCGTCGATATCGAGTCAGCCGACGTGCCGCTGATGTCGATCGTGGAAGCCGAAGCGAAATGCACGGCCCGCACCAAGGCAGTCATTCTTGTCCATTTCGCCGGCTACCTCGCCGATCGGGAACACTGGCAGAAGTTCGCCCGTGCCCGGGGGCTGCATATCGTAGAGGACGCGGCGCATGCGCCGGGCTTGAAGGAGGTGGGGACATTTGGTGCCGCGGCCGCCTTCAGCTTCTACGGCAACAAGAACATGACCACGGCGGAAGGCGGGGCAGTGATTGCCAGGGATGCTGGTCTGCTCGAGACAATCCGCCAGGCGCGTGGGCATGGGATGACCACCGGGACGCGTCAAAGGCTGAACAGCCGCACCCCGCAGTATGATGTCACCATGCTCGGTTTCAATTATCGCATGGATGAACTGCGGGCTGCAATCGGACTGGTCCAGCTGCAAAATTTGCAGGAGTGGAATGAGATCAGGCGTATCCTGGTCATGCTGTATCGCCGTCTCATAGCGAAGCATTGCCCGGCCGTGACCATCCCGTTCCACGAGCCGCGGACGTCGGCCTACCACATCATGCCTATCCTTTTGCCACGTTACGCCGACAGGCAAGACGTCATCGACGCACTGCGCGCGCAAGGGATACAAACCACTATCCACTACCCGCCGGTGCACCAGATGACGCTCTATCGTGAGCTCATTCCCGGTACTCACTTACCGCGCACTGAAGATTTCGCGCAGCGCGAACTGACTGTACCGCTACATCCGCAGATCACCGCGCCATTGGTTGAATCGGTAGTCGTCGCTCTTGCCGCGGCGGTCAATAACTGCGCTCAGACAGGAACAGCCGCATGAATGCCCTGGACCTAGCCATTCACCGGTCTAACGTCTCGAGCGCCGCCCATGGGTCTGCGAGACGAGCAATCGATCTCGTCATTGCTGCGGCCGCGGCGATCGTCTTCGCCCCGCTGATGCTGCTGATTGCCGTGGCGCTGCTACTGGAAGGCGGTCGGCCCATCTTCTTCACTCAGACCCGCGTCGGGGCTGGTGCTCGCCCATTCCGCATGTACAAGTTCCGCAAGTTCAGCGTGCAATGCGACCCCGGTGGCTTGGCGCTGACCATGGCCGACGACAGCCGCATGACGCCGATAGGACGGTTCCTCGCCGTCACAAAATTCGACGAACTGCCACAGCTTTGGAACGTCTTCAGAGGCGAGATGGCAATCATCGGGCCACGCCCGGAGAGCCTTGCCTTCGCCGATTGTTTTCGCGGGGGCTTCGAGGGTATTTTACAATACAAGCCAGGCTTGCTGGGTCCTGCCCAGGTTCTCTTCCGGCACGAAGCCCGTTTTTATCCTCGGTCCGTGGATCCGCTACTGTTCTACCGCGAGGTTCTGTTTCCTGCCAAAGCCAGGCTCGACCTTTCCTATTATCCGCAGCGCACGATCGGCTCCGATGTCGTGTGGATGGTGCGCGGGCTGCTGGCGGTGCTTGGCGTCGTCTCGCCGCCGCCGATCGGACCTTGAGAGCAGGTGGGACATCCGCGCTCTCGTGGATTTGCAAAGTCAGTGCCTCACGTCATAGGGGGAACGCTTGGGTCATGGCATACAAGGGCAGGAAAGTTCTGGTTACGGGTGCCGATGGGTTCATCGGTTCTCATCTCACCGAAGCACTCGTCCGTAGCGGTGCCGACGTCACGGCGGTGGCTCTCTATAATTCCTTCGACAGCCACGGCTGGCTGGACGATTTGCCGGACACCATACGAAGCCAGCTGAATCTCATCCGCGGCGATGTTCGCGACAGCGCGTTCCTTAACCGGATCGTGCGTGGCCAGGCGGTCGTGTTTCATCTCGCCGCACTGATAGCTATCCCGTATTCGTATGCCGCTGCCCAGTCCTATGTGGAGACCAATATCCTGGGCACGGTCAACGTTCTCGAAGCGGCGCGCCAATGGGAGACGGAGCGTGTGGTGCACACTTCGACAAGCGAGGTCTACGGCACCGCGCTGACAATGCCTATCAGCGAATCCCACCCGTTGCAGGGACAGTCACCATATTCGGCATCCAAGATCGGCGCGGACATGATGGCAGAGTCCTACGCCAGATCGTTCGACATCCCCGTGGTCATCATGCGGCCCTTCAATACGTACGGCCCGCGCCAGAGTGAGCGGGCCATCGTACCGACCATTATACGCCAGGCCCTCGACAAAAAATGCCCGGCGATCATGGTGGGAGACACAAGCCCGATCCGCGATCTTACTTTCGTGGAGGACACCGCGGCGGCGTTTCTGACCGCAGGTTCTGCCGAGCTCGAATTTGGCCATGCCTACAATGCCGGAAGCCAGCGCGCTGTGACGATCTCGGACGTATTGGATCTGGTGATCGACTTGAGTGGCTGCAAGAAACCAATCCACCGGGACGAGCGCCGCCTGCGGCCGCAGAATTCCGAGGTGCGTGCCTTGCTGGCCGATTCTTCGCTCCTCGAAAGCAAGACTGGATGGCGTGCCCAGACCAGCCTGCGCGAAGGCTTGGAGCGGACCATCGGATGGTGGCAAGGGCGCCTCAGCGAAGGCCGGGTGCGACACGAAATGGGTTACATGACATGAGCTTTCGCCTGGGAGGATTAGCTCCGCTGTTGATCGCGGCTGCGGTATCGCCGGATTCGAGCCAGAAGGAGATTGTAGCCGATGGTCCGCGTTGATCGAATCCTTATTGTCGTGCTCGGCATGCTGGCTGCCATGGATACGGCCGCTGCAGCGGAAGCACGGGTCGCCTATCGACTTTCCGCCGGCGACGCCGTCGAGATTGGAATTGCCTCCATCCCGGAGCGAACGCAACGTGCGGTGGTTCAGATGGACGGCACGATCGCGCTTCCCGAAGTCGGTATGGTTTCGGTGGGCGGCTTAACTCCGGCTGAATTGCAAACGCGCATGCAGACGATCTTGCCGACCAAGATATTCCACCAGCGTCTGCCTGATGGGCGGGAGCAAATGATCGTCATCAAGCCGACAGACGTGACCGCCGTTGTTGCGGAGTACAGGCCGATCTATGTGACCGGCGACGTGCTCACTCCCGGACAGCAGGCCTACCGCCCGCTGATGACCGTGCGGCAGGCGATTGCCGTGTCAGGCGGTTTCAGCCTTTTGCGGTCCCGGGCAAACCAGGTTGGCCCAGATCCGGTGGATCTGCGGCGCGATTACGAGTCGCTTTGGGGGGAATATACGAGAGATTATTTTCATAGCGCCCGCATCCGCGCCGAACTTCAGAACAAACCGACTTTCGACATGCAGCCACCACAAGGATCGCCCTTGCCGGCAAGTTTTGCATCGGCGATCGCCCAGGCTGAAGCAGAAGGGCTGAAGCTCTCGTTGGACAACTTCCAGCAAGAGCAGAGCTTTCTGGATAAAAGCGGCAAGGATGCCGCCGCACAAACCGAGACCTTGCTCAAACGCGAGCAGGCCGAAGCGGATGGTGTGAAGGCGGACGAAGACGATCTGGCGCGCGTAAGGAAAGCGTTTGAGTCCGGAAATCTCACCAACAACCGGCTCGCAGACGTCCGGCGCGCTTTGGTTCTCTCTTCCAGCCGGGCACTCGAAACGTCGGTTGAACTTATGAGAGCACGACGTCAGCAGGACGATTTTGCCAGACAGCACGAACGCAATGACAACCAACGACGGATGGGTCTGCTGATCGAGTTGAAGGATACCAACGTGCGCCTTGCCGACGTCAGCGCAAGGCTTCGCGCCGCCAGCCAAAAGTTGCAGCCCACGGGAGCTGCCGCACTGCCGTTGCCGGTTGCCGGCGAGAAGATCCAGGCCGAGGTCACGATCATTCGCAAGGTCGGCGAAGAATGGCGAAAACAGCTTGCCCAAGAAGACACCGAGGTCATGCCGGGAGACACGATCGAGGTTAGGTTCAGCAGCGCTCTCGAAAATGCGGCGACCCGATAGATCGGGCCGCGTTTCGCAACCGCTTTACTGCCTGAAAGCTCTGGAAAACTGGTCGGTAAGGGGCTTCATCAAGTAGGACCAGACACTGCGCTCGTCGGTTCTTATGTGGACTTCGGCGGGCATGCCCGGTTTGAGTATTTTCTCTCCTGTCAGGCAGGTCGCTTCATTCTCGACGTCGATGCGCGCCGAAAAATAGGAAAGCTGGCGTTGCTGATCCTTGATCAGATCCGCTGACACGCGCTTGACCGAGCCTTCGCAAGCAGGTGTGGTGCCGGCGTCGAACGCCGGAAAGCGGATCGACACCTGCTGTCCGGGATGGATCTCATCAATACGCGCCGGAGGAATGGAAGCGTCGACGACAAGGTTGTCGGAATCGGGCACAATCATCATAAGCACCTCTCCGGCGCCAATCACGCCGCCGACGGTGTGGATCGAGGATTCTTGTACCGTGCCCGATTGCGGGGCACGAATGTCTGTCCTGCCGAGTTCGTCTTCGGCCACCACCTTGCGCTCACTGAGTTCGGTCTGCTTGGCTTCCGTTTCGCGAAGTTCGTTGGTCACGTCGCTCCGCATTTGTTCGTCGAGCTGAAGCACCTGCAGGTCCGTTTCACTGATGTGAGCTTGTACCTCCGCTATCGCTGCGACAAGGCGTCCCGATTCGCCGCGAGTCCGGGTCTTCTCCAGGCTGACATTGCTCAACCTCTCCTTGGACACCAACTTCTTTGCGTAGAGAGATTCGACATCTGCAAGGTTCTTGGTCAGCAGATCCAGAGACTCGTCCGTTGCAGACTGCTGCGATTTGAGGCCATCGATCTGACGTTCCAGCTGCTTCGCGCGGCTTTGCAATTGTGCCTTCTGGCCAGCCAACGCAGCAGCACGACTTTCAAACAAGGCACGCTCGCCACTGACAAGTGCCACCACTTGCGGGTCACCCATTTGAGCCCGAAGGTCGGGCGGGATCTGCATTTCCGGCAGACCCTGGCGCTCGGCCTCCAGTCGGGCCAGACGAATGGTGGCGCGATTGAGGTCCTCGGTGATTATCTGCAGGTTTGCTCGGGTCAATGTGTTGTCCAGCCTGACCAACACATCGCCGGCCTTCACATGATCGCCGTCCTGCGCGAAGATTCCGCCGATGGTGCCGCCGGTTTGATGCTGGACTTTTTTAATGTTGCTTTCGACCACCACGGTTGCGGGCGCAATCACCGCGCCGGCAATCTTGGTCAATCCCAACCAGAGCCCTCCGCCAAAGATCAACAGCAAGCTGGTTGCCAGGCCCAAGAGCAGATTGGCCCGGATGCCATCCGGATCTGGCTTCGTCTCCAACGAACGGCTCTCGCCACCGGCGGCGACGTATGACGACACGGTAACAGCAGAGCGATACTTCACATATGCCCGGCTGCATCTTTGTGCGGCGGAACGACAATGTGCTGCCAGGCTCCGGACCAGAGTACCCCAGGGTAGATTGGCTCGAATCCCATCCGGCTCCGGCTTGTTCCCGGTCGGCTGGCCTTCGTCGCCAACCGCAGCATATGACGACATGGTCACGTTAGACACCTCAAGCATGCCCGCTTGCACCGTGCTGCAGCGGAACGACAATGTTTGGCTTGTCCGGGCGCGGGAAGGGCCGGATCACATTTGCCAGAACGTCTTCGCGCGAGCCGAACGAATGGAGCATCCCGTTCGACAGGACGAGCACTTGGTCGATGTTGACGAGAGCGGAGGGGCGATGCGCAACGACGATCACGATACCGCCGCGCTGACGCACTGCCAGGATAGCGCCGGCCAAAGCAGCATCACCGTCTGCGTCCAGATTGGAATTTGGTTCGTCAAGGACGACGAGAAATGGATCGCCGTAAAGTGCCCTGGCAAGCCCGACGAGCTGCCTCTGCCCAGCCGAAAGGGCCGCGCCGCCTTCTCCGATGCGTGTTTGAAAACCCTGCGGAAGACGCATGATCATCTTGTCCACGCCCGCAGTCTTGGCAGCTGCCAGCACGCCTTTTGCGTCGCTTTTGCCGCCGAACCTCGAAATGTTGTCGGCGATCGTCCCGTCGAACAGCTCAACGTCCTGCGGCAGATAGCCAATATGGATGCCGAGCAGTTCTGAGTTCCACTGATCGAGCGAGGCGCCGTCCAATCTTACGGTGCCACGAAGCGGCTTCCATGCCCCGACCAAAGCGCGCACGAGCGTGGTCTTGCCGGAGCCGCTCGGGCCGACCACCGCCAACCCTGCGCCTCTCGCCAAGCGGAAGCTTACATTGAAGATGGTTGGCTTCTGCAGGCTTGGTGGCGCGACGGTCAATTCCTCGACCGCAAGCTCTGCCTTCGGGCGGGGCAGTTCCATTGGCTCTTGCTGGCTATCAAAAGCATCCAGCGCTGCCGCCAGCTCGGTATAGCTTTTGCGGGTTGCCAGAAACCCTCTCCAGTTTGCGATCGCCACATCGACCGGTGCCAGCGAGCGACCCAGCAATATGGACGATGCAATGATCACGCCAGGCGAGGCCTCGCCGCCGATCACAAGGTAGGCACCAAGCCCTAGCACACATGATTGCAGGGCCATTCGGAGCGTCTTCGACAGTGAGCTTGCTGCGCCGACGACGTCGGAGAGCCGTTCCTGGTTCTTCAGATAAAGATGACTGACCTCGTTCCAGCGCCGGCTAAGCGGGGCGGAAAGGCCCATCGCCTGAACAACCTCCGCGTTGCGGCGGCCGGAGTCGGCCAGAAGCCGCTGCGCTACGAGTGTCTCAGATGCACGAGCCGCAGGTTTGCGGCCGATGATCTCGGCAACCACCGTCAAAAACACAACGGCGCATGCGCCGAGCGTTGCCAGCACGCCAAGCGCGGGGTGCAGCAGATAGATGACCACCATATAAAATGGTATCCAGGGAGCGTCGAATAGGACTGTCGGTCCCAGCCCGGAAAGAAAGCCACGTAGCTGGTCCAGATCACGAAGCGGGTGTACCCGGTTCGCATCCGGCCCGGCGACGAGGGGCAGGGAAAGCGAGGCTGCGAACGCTTTTTGCTGCAGATTTCTATGCAGGCGGCTGCCGATGCGGACCAACAGGCGAAGCCTCACGAAATCGAGGAGCCCATAGGCCGCGTAAAGTCCAAGCATCCCGACTGTAAATCCGATAAGAGTCGGCACGCTCTGCGAAGGCAGCACGCGGTCATAGACCTGGAGCATGTAGACGGAGCCGGTCAAGGCGAGGATATTTATCAATGCGGAGAAAACGCCTACGCCGACGAGGCCGTGCACACAGCCGAACATTGCGGAGCGGAGATCGAGCGAGCGCCCTTTGGTCGACTTCATGATGTGCGCTCTTTGACGCGAAATTGCTGCGCAATCTCGTCGATTCTTTCGATGAGGGACAAACTTTAACCTTCCGGGAAGCAGCAGCCCCGCCCCGCTGCTGAACATTACGAATTGCTTACATACGTGCCTTCTTTGATTAAAATGTAGCAAAATCGTGACGCCAGGCTGAGAATTCGGCAACTGGCTCGCCAGGCTGGGGATAACCGGGTCGGGTAAGGAGATATTCCTAATCATGACACCCAGCAGAAGCTTATGATCATCTTCATAGCATCAAGGCTTCAAAGCGTCTGGCGACGGATGGGTTTTGATTTTGTCGATCGAGAGTTAAACGGTTTTGAGATACACTTCATCGGTACGCAATTGTCGGCCACCAACGCCGGCCAAAACGGGAGGCGAGTGTCGTGAGCGAAGAGATCAATGTCGCCGATGCCTACGGCAAGGGCCGCAGCACCTTCATGGGATTGCAGTTGCTGGTCTCGCCCGGTGCGCTTGTTCCTCGGCCGGAAACGGAACTGCTCGGCAAGGCCGCTCTCGATGTCCTGAGCCAACTGAGCCTGCCGGTGCCTCGCGTTGTCGACATGTGCTGCGGGGCGGGCAATCTGGCGTGCGCCATTGCGCACCACGCTCCCACCGCGCGCGTGTGGGCAAGCGATCTTACCGACGGATGCGTGGAGGTCGCGCGCCGCAACGTCACCCATCTTGAAATGGAGGACCGGGTAACGGTTCTTCAGGGCGACTTGTTCAGCGCCTTCTCCGGCTTGGAGCTCGACGGTACGATCGACGTGATTGTTTGCAACCCGCCCTACATTTCGGAAAAACGGCTCGAGGGCGACCGTTCACATCTGGTCGAGCTCGAGCCGCGTGAAGCATTCGCAGCCGGCCCCTACGGCCTGAGCATCCACATGCGGGTGCTCAAGGAGGCGCCGCGTTATTTGCGGCGCGGGGGCATCCTGCTTTTCGAGGTGGGGCTTGGCCAGGACCGGCAGGTCATGAGTTTGCTCGAGCGTTCCAAGGCTTATGAGAGTATCCGGGCAGTCACCAACCAGGCCGGTGAGGGCAGGGTGGTTGTGGGACATACGAAGGCGCAGGCGTAAGCATCGCAGCCGTGGCAGGCCCAGACGCGCTGTCGCGGCTAGAAACGGCCGGGAACTTGAAACAGAGTTGCGCGAGATTTCGGTAATCAGTTTCGCTCGCGTCAGTTTCTCTTGCGCATGACGTATTGCGCAATTCCCTCGATGGAATCGAGATTCTCCGGCAGCAGCTCGCTGTCTTCGACCGTGATGCCGAAGGTCTCCTCGATGAAGCCGATAACCTCGAGCACACCCGTCGAGTCCACGATGCCCTGGTCGAGGAGCGAGGTGTCGCTCTCCAGGCTCTCGGGATCGGCTATATAGAAATTCGAAGCCAGGAAAGCGCGAATTTGTTCGCTGCAGGTATCGGTTCTATCCTTGGTAGATAACATTGATTTCGCCTCCGGTACAAAAAATGAATGCTGATCAACTTCGCCCTGGTACCGACTCATGACAGGGCCGTTTTTTTGAGCTTACCCGTGTCGGTCATCGGCAGACTGGGTACGATGACGATGGACTTCGGAACCATGAAGTTTTCCAGCCGTCTCTGGCACTCTTTCTGCAACTGCTTTTCACCGATCATGCTTCCTTGCTCCATCACGACAAATGCCTTCACTGCTTGCCCGAGCAGCTCGTCCGGAACGCCGATGACCGCGGCTTCCCGTACGCCCGCAATGTTCATCAACACGTTTTCCACCTCCTTCGGCGCTATCTTCTCTCCGCGCGATTTTATGATCTCGTCGCCGCGACCGACAAAGTAGAGGTAGCCCTCGGCGTCCATCCGGCAGTAGTCGCCGGTGTATAGGACCTGCTCACCCGGCAGCGGGCCGGGCTTGAGCTTCCTGGCTGTCGCCTCCGGCTTGCCCCAATAGCCCTTCATCACCGTCGCTCCGCGGATGACGAGCTGACCAACGATGCCGGGGCCTACCCGCCTGTCATGCTCGTCGACAATCCACATTTCCGTATTGGGGATAGCGATCCCGACGCTCGACGGCTTCCGCTCCAGATCCTCCGGCGGCAGGTAGGTGCAGCGCTTGCATTCGGTAAGGCCGTACATCGAATAGATGCGGGCGCCAGAAAACAGCTCCTGCAGCAGGAGAATGTGCTTGAGCGGCAGGGCGGCCGCAGTGTTCGTGACGTAGCGAATACTCGAAAAATCCTGATCCCTGAGAGACCTGAGCTCCCCGAGTGCGGCGAAGATGGTCGGTACGCCGGGAAAACCCGTCACCCTTTCTTGCTTGATCAGCCCAAGGATCTGCGCCGGGAAGGCGAACGAGCGCTCAAGCACCAGCCGGGCGCCCGCGCCGAATGCCATGATCATCTGGTAAAGACCGTAGTCGAAGGCGAGCGGCAGGACATTGAGGATCACCTCGTCTTCGGCAAGCGCCAGGTATGAGGAAATCGAGGCGCATGCGGCAATCATGTTTCGGTGCGTCAGCATCACGCCCTTGGGCTCGCCCGTCGAGCCGGACGTATAAATGATCGCAGCGAGATCGATGTCGATGCAACGGCGCGCGGGCGGCGTGCTGCGGGCTGCCGCGACCGCGGCGTCCCAGCGCACAGCATGCGGCAGTTCTTGCAGATCGCTGCGTTCGATCGGCCCGGAGACGATCATGCGGCGCAACGATGGGCAATTCCGCGCCGGCTCCCTGAAAATCGAGTGCAGGTGTTTGTCGGTGATCAATGCCGTCGGGCGGCAATCGTTGAGCAGATAATCAAGCTTGTCGCTTTTGGTGAGCGGATTGACGATGCACACCACGGCGTTGGCCTTGAGCACCGCCCAGAACGCAACGACGGCCTCGACAGTGTTGTCGGCGAAGACCACCACGCGATCGCCACGCGCAATTCCGGCATCGGTCAAATGGTGCGCTATGGCGTTCGAACGCATATCGAGATCGCCATAAGTGACACGTTGATTGCCGCACACCAGGGCCACCTTGCCGCCGAGCCGGCTGGCAGAGTGGGTGAGATAGTCGTTTAGGAGCGGTACGGCGCCATGCATCATGCGAGCACCTCTTCGCGATGCACGCGGTCGATATCGATGCTGAGCTTGAGCGTGCGGGCCCCACTTGGACGGCTCGCGATAAATTGCCGATGGAGAAGCTGCGTCGACAGCACCCCGACCAGCGCCATATTGTCGGAGTTGGACAGGTCGCCGCCGCCGGCGCTGGCCTGGCACTTGCTCAGGAGCCGGGTAACCGACTTGGGATCGAAGACGTTCGCTTCGCGCAGCGCCGCCTCCGAAAGTGCTTCGCGAATGTAGGCCGGAGCGCCATCTGCGACGAAGCAAAGCGCGTTGGGAGCCCGGTAAGGCTGCTTCTTGCGGGTGACGATTTCCGACGGCACGATCGGTTGCGCGACGCGCTTCAGCACATGCTTTTCATCGAGCACACGCAGCTTGTAGGCGGCCGGAAGCGAATTCGCGAGTCTCACGAGTTCATGATCGAGGAATGGGAAGCGCCCCTCGACGGAATGAGCCATCAGCATCCTGTCCCCCTGTGAGGAAAGCAGGTATCCCGACATCAGCGTCTGAATCTCTATGTACTGGTCCTGCGCAAGAGAGCCCCATCGCGAAAACTCCGCCGGCAGACGGGCAAGCAGCTCGGACACGGCATTGCGGCGCTCCGTTTGGGCGCGCATGTCTGCCGAAAACAGCCGCTTGATGGCGCTTGTGGTACGCCAGCGCGTGCCATGCGCAAAACCAGGCGCGTCAGAGGCGTGGATATCGCGCCCGAAGAACTGGCGTGCCATCGCCTGCTGCTGCACCGGCGAGCGGCTGAGATAGGGATAGAGGCGCTCCAGCAGCCGTGAGCGTCGCGTCGAGGCGGGCTGGCGTCCCCAGAAGCGGCGGACCTTGCCCTCGCGGAACAAATCGTAGCCGGCGAACATTTCGTCGGCCCCTTCGCCGGTCAGCACGACCTTGATGCCATGCTGGCGCACCAGTCTCGAGAGCAGGAACAGCGGCGCCGGTGCGGTCCTGAGGATTGGCCGCTCGGCGTGGTAGATCACCTCAGGGAAGATGCCAGCGATATCGCTGCGCGAAACAACCACCTCATGATGGTCACTGCCGGCCACGCCGGCAACCAGGCGCTGGAAATGCGTCTCATCATACTCGGCGTCGGCAAAACGCAGCGAGAAAGTCTGGAAGCGCTCGCCCGCGAAGCGTCTCCCCAGCGTGGCGACCAGCGAGCTGTCGAGCCCGCCGGACAAATAGCAGCCGACTGGCACGTCGGCGCGTACTATCCTGAGCGCCGTCGCGGCTTCCAGGGCGCTGCGCACTTCCTCCACCGCGTCATCAAGCGAGCCGGTGAATTCATCGGGTCCGTCAACCTCTGGATAGTCAGGCTTCCAAAAAGCCCGCTCCCGGACGACGCCGCTTTCATAAATACGAATGCGCCCCGGCGTAAGTTCGCTTACTCCTCCAAACACGCCCTGTGGCGGCGTGACAGTCCAAAGTGTGAAAGTCTGATCGATGCCGGCTGGATCGAAGGCGCGAGGTATGTCCGCATCGGCCGCGAAAATGGCCTTCACCTCGCTGGCGAAGTAAAGCCGTCCGCCATGCTCGCAAAAGTGCAGCGGGCAGATGCCGAACCGATCCCGCGACAAGACGAGACGACCTGCCACGGAGTCCCAGATGGCGACTGCCCACTGCCCATTCATCCGCTCGAAGGCGGCCTCGCCCCAAGCATGATAGGCATGGACGATGACCTCGGTGTCGCTGCGTGTGCGGAAGCGATAACCGAGCGCGACCAGGTCTTGTCGCAGCTCGACGTAATTGAAGATTTCGCCGTTGAAGACGATCCACATTGTGTCGCCCGCGCCGGCGAGTGGCTGCTGGCCGCTTGCGAGATCGATGACGGACAGGCGGGCATGCGCCAATCCCGCACGTCTGTCCCGGTAAAGGCCGCGCTCGTCCGGGCCGCGATGCGCCAGCGCGCCCGCCATGCGTATCAGCGCATCCCTGGAAGGGGGCGCCGCTGCGGCGCTCAGCGACACAATTCCGGCGATGCCGCACATCGCCTAGCCCTCGCCCATTGAAGAGGACACCAAGGGCCGCGCGTGAAGATAACGTGCGGCGCGCCGCTTGCTGTCGATATCCTTGAAAACCTTCTGGACCTGCATCACGGTGAGGCCGGTTGCCTCAGCGACGTCTTCGTCGGCGATCCCATGGTTCAAGCCGTAGAGGCACAAATCCATCAGATAATAAGGAAGCGCGAAGTAGAACTCCTCCTGACTCTGCGCCATCGAGAAGGTGTCCGTGGTGGGCGGTCTGCGCCGGACCTCGTCCTCCACCCCAAGATATTCGGCCAACTGATAGACCTGGGTCTTGTAGAGGTGGACGATTGGCATCAGATCGGCAATTCCGTCGCCCTGTTTGACAAAGAAGCCCTGGTCGTACTCCAGGCGGTTCGGCGTGCCCGCTACCGCGTAGTTGAGGCGGTCGGCATGGTAGTATTCGGTCATCTTGCGCAGGCGCTGCTTGTAGTTGGTTGCAGCGACGATCTGCAGATAGGCTGCCGACGGCAGACGCACCGTGGCGGTCCTGCCCTCGGGGTCCTGGACCGTGAGGCGCGTGATGTTGAGACCGTTGCTCTCGAGAACCGAAGCGAGCACCAGCTTGCATTTCCAGCCGTCCCCATATTCGGGAACGACGGTCTGGATTGCTTCGGTCTGCCGTCTATAGGCGCCGATCGCTTCCAGGGCCGGCGCTATATCCTCCAGGATCGTTTCGATACCAAGCTGTGCGGCGACAATGCGGCCGAGCCTCAGTGAGTCGCCGGAGGAATGGCGCTCCGGCATGAATATCCCGAGGACCTTGCCTTTCCCAAAGGCGCGAACACACAACGCCGCGACGACGGAGCTGTCGATGCCGCCTGAGAGGCCGACAACCACCCCTCGACGTCGCAGCGTGCCGAAGACCTGCTGGCGCAAGATCTGGACGATGCGATCGACTTCCGCGCCAGCGTCGAGCACCAGCGCGTCTTTGCCGAATGTTGAGATCAGGTCGATGGCTTGTACTCCAGTTTGCGAGACTCGATTGGCGAATAGGTTTTCGCCACCGCTTTCTCGATAAGGGGACGATTGGTGGCGACGTGAGGCTCTACAACCAGATCGATGTGGCTGCCGACGATCGGAATCACGTCCAGATGGGCGAAGACGCTATCCCAGCCGATTGCCAGAGGCATTCCGGGTCGAGCACAGCGGAACAGGGTGCCGGTGATCGGCAGAGCCGGCTTTGGCTCGGCCACCCACTGGAAGAAGGCTTGCGCGCGCAAAACCTCTTGCAATTCCAGTTTGGTTCTAAAGCTCGTCGCGTTGAACTGTCCTTGAGCGAAGCGGTCGAGAAGCTGGACCAGTTGCGCCTCTCGCCGCATTTTCACGGCGACTTTCGCAAGGGCGCGGCAAGTCATCCGGTAAGCGGACACGCGGTTGGTTCGGATTCGATTGAATGTGCGCGTAAACGTCTCCCAGCGGGCGCTTCGCTCACCGACGAGGCTGGTGTCGAGGATGCCGAGGAACTTTACGGTTCGCCCCGCTGCCAGCAGCCGCGCCGCAACTTCGAAGGCAACAGCGCCGCCGAGCGAATGGCCGAGAAGTCGTACATGGCCCGAGGGTTGGGCGCGGCGGATCTGGTCGACGGCGGCGTCGGCCATATCGGCGAGGCTGTCTTTTCCGCGCAGTATCATAGCCAGGGCCGGATACCTGATCGGGGCAACGCGGGTCACCTTGCCCATCGCTGCTGCAAAGGCAGCAAGGCTCGGGCCATAGCCGACGGACCCCGGGAACAGAAAAAGAATGGGAGGGTCGTGCTTCTGGGCGCGCTCGCTTTGATCGCCTGCCTGGGCGGACACGACCGCCTTGACCATTTCCTCCAGGCTCATCCCGACGGTGAACGCCTCAAGGCCGAGTTCCTGCCCGATGGCGCTTTCGATTTCCATGACGCAGTGCAGCAGCTTCAGCGAATCTCCTCCGGCGTCATCCCAGCGTCCTGCCGCCACGCGCGTATTGAGAATGCTGGTCCATGCCCGCTGGACGACCTGCTGCGCGGTCAGCTTGCCTCGCGGCTCGAGCGGACGCGCGGTCGCCGCTGTCTCTCTGGCTGAAAGATCCATCTCTGCAAGTGTCGTGATGTCGACTTTGCCGCTCGGCAGACGCGGAATCTCGGCGATCGTGTGCAACCGCAAGGGACGCAGCGGCGGCGGCAGATTGGTCCTGACAAGCTGGCGAAGCTCGTCCGAAAAGGTCGCTTCGGCCGAGCGCCGAGGAACAGCAAAGGCGACAAGCTCATTCGCGGCCGTCACGATTGCCACGGCATCCGCGACAGAGGGTGCACAACGCAGCACCCGTTCGAGTTCGGCTGGCTCGACGCGTCGACCGTTGATTTTTACCTGGCGCCCCTTGCGACCGACGATGTGCAGTAGGCCTTGATCATCAAGTCGAACGAGGTCACCTGTCGCGAAAATCCGAAGGCCTGGATCGTCCGGGTCTGATGTTGCCGGTACAACCGCCCCGTCCTCCCAATGGCCAAGCAAGACATACGGACTCCTGATCAGAAGCTCTCCGCTGCGGCCCGGTTGAACGCGGCGACCCGCTTCGTCGACAATTGCGAAGGTGATTCCAGGCAGCAGTCCGCCAACTGGAACCGAATCTCCATGCTCCGGCCAGTCTCGCGGCAGGAACCATTGCGAGCCGGTGGTCTCGGTTGACGAGTAACCGATCTGGATAAGGCACGTATCGGAGACGGCCTTGCGCAGCAGGGCGATGTCGGTCCAGGGCACTTTCTCGCCACCGATCCGGGCGACTCTGAGTGAATGGAACGCTTCTGCAGGTCCGTCTGCCATAAGCGCGCGAAGCAGTGCCGGCACCAGATAGGTGATTGTCACGTTTTCGGATCGCACCAGGCGTTGAACGGCGCGCAAGCCGACCGCTTCGACTTCGACCAGATGCAAGGTGGCGCCGGTGAGAAGAGCTGCAAGAATCTCCCGGCACCCGGCGATTGTGGCGGGTCCCGTCAATGGCAGGAAAACATCATCCGAGTTGATGTGGCATGCATCGACGTATTGCTGGACCCGGCACAGCAAGCTGCGCTGGCTGTTAACGATGCCTTTGGGCCGGCCCGTACTCCCTGACGTATAAAGCACGATGGCGGGCGCATCGACCGGGACGGAATAAGACCGAGGCACTTGCCCAGCCGGCGAGGCGGCACTGGTCGACACATCGATCCAACTGACCCGGTGAGGCAAACCATCGGGTCGGACATTGCCCTCGCCCAGGACAGCTGAGAGCCGCGCTCCGGCCACGATTTCAAGGATCCGCGAGCTAGGATCTCGCGCGTTGAGTGGCACCGAAGGCCGCCCAGCCGTCATGCTTGCCAGCATGGCAATGGGATACCAGGCCGAGTTGGCCTGAAGAATCCCTATCGCCTGTCCGTCTGGGACGGTCGCCGCGATCTGGTGGGACAGCGCCTCGACTGACCGGAGGAGCTGGGAATAGGTCAGACGATTGGCGCCGTCGCTGATTGCAAGCTTGTCGGGGTACTGGCGGACGACATTTCTCAGGTGATCGAAGGCCGCAATGTTGGTAAAATCGACGCCCAATCGTTGAAATGGGCGCAGTACGGGACCACCCTGATCCAGTGCGTATTGTGCGACACTTGACCAATTATCGGAGGTCGTTGTCTGACAATCCACCGCTAGATCCTGATCCGCGACTTGTGATCCCAAATATGCCGAAGACATGAGTTGCCTACGCTAAGATTAGGGTCACTTATCGCCCCCCGCCCCAATCTTTTCATCGATCATTCTGATGATGCCCTGATCTTCCCTCAAGCAAGCCGCCGGCGGAGCCAATCATGCCAGGCTCGCTGGCTGTGTGGTGCGCATGACACGGACACATGCCAAGGCGGGATCGAAGACCAAGGTGGGGTCGAAGACGGAATTGCCGCTATTCGGGCATATTGCCTATTCGGTGGTTCTCCCGGGCGATACCGGCGATACTTCGGTGTCGGAATAGCTGCCGGGGACGAAACAATATGCATAGATCTGTCCCCGATTTTCGTCGGTCACGCGGATCCAATCCTTTTCCCACGTTCGGAAGGTAATACGCCCGCCCGTCATCATCGCTGCGGCTCTGAACGGACTCGGCGCGTTGACAACGCGCACCGAGATAACATCGTCACCGTCCATGCGCTCGACGAGATACGTCTGCATGAAAGCCTCCCCATGCCCCGCTAGATCACCCGTACTTTAACGCCGGCTAATGAATTCGGTTGCAACTGCTTAGCGAAACTTTGGGTCCGATACTTTCCGTACCCACCGGCAACAGGGTCCCCTCCCACGCCGTGTCCGTCAGGTTTTCAGCGACGGGATGCCAGTTCAGGGGAAGGCAAGCTGATTCCGGCATGCCGGTGACATGCCAATCTGCGTCGCAACGTTAGGCCTCCGCGTGGCGTCGCGATCACGGAGCATCACAATGCGCCGGCGGAGGCATGGGACAGCGGGCTGCTCGAGGTTTCTGAACCTGCCTTCACGACGACTGCGCCGTGTCGACGATCCGTTGGAACAGAAGGCCGGGTGCTGGAACGTCAATCGTGTTTGGCCAGAAAGCGTCCGACGGCGGTGAGGCAGTCGTGCTTTTCCTCCACATGCGGCATGTGGCTGGAATTCGGGAAGACCAGGCCTTCAACGTGCGGAATATGATCCAGAAAGGGCTGGACGCAGGCTTCGGTCGCTTCGTCGTAGAAGCCGCGGAAAACCAGGGTCGGCGCCTCGATCCGATACAGGCGGTCAACGATGGTCCAGTCCCGCATCGTGCCGATGACGTGGAACTCATTGGGACCATTCATGGTGTGATAGACGGTCGGATCTTCCTCGATTGCCGCAAATGTCCGGGCGACCTCTGGCGGCATCGGAACGACGCGACAGACATGACGGTCGTAGAAAGCCTTCGTCGCCGCAACATATTCGGGGTGATCGGTGGTTCCCGCCGCTTCGTGCCGGTCGAGCGCACTTTGCGCATCGGCTGGCAACTCGGCGCGCAATTGCCGGGCTCCTTCCACCCACAGCGCCATCGAGGCCAGCGAATTGGCCAGGATCAATGCCTTGAGCCCCTCAGGGCGGCGCACGGCGTGCTCGGCCGAGAGTATGCCGCCCCAGGACTGGCCGAGCAGGGCATAATGGCCGGCAATGCCGATATGGGCGAGCAACGCATCGAGTTCGCCCAGGAAGAAATCGACGGTCCAGAAGTCACCGCCCTTGTCCGGCAGATGGGTCGATTTGCCGTTGCCGATCTGATCGTAGTGGATGACGGCTCGCCCGGTTCCGGCAAGCTCCTTGAATGAGTCCACATAGTCGTGGGTGCAGCCCGGTCCACCATGAGCGACGACCAGGGGCAGCTTGCCCGACCCGAGGTCCCCGGTCACACGGTACCAGGTGCGATAGCCCTTGTAGTCGCTAAATCCTTCGGTGATCGCATGTGCCGTCACAGTCCAAGCTCCGCATCATGGCGCGGCAGGAGCCACTTTGGTGCACCCCTCCCAAGCCTTGTTTGCGGCCGACGGTACTAAGCGGCCCGGCGCATTTACAGCTAGCACTATTTATAGGTTGGCCGGTTATGGGTTTGCCCGAGCCAAGGCCGATCGCCCGCAGGTCGCGAGCCTCAATGCTCCGGTTCGAGCAGCCGGTAATGGGCGGCGAGCGCGATGGCATGGAAGCGGTTGCGCGCACCAAGCTTTCGCGTCGCCGCGTTGAGGTGCAGCGTTGCGGTAGGTACCGCACGGCCAATCTCACGCGCGACCTGCTTGGCCGTCAGTCCGGCAGCGGCCAGGCGCAGGCACTGGCGTTCGCGCGACGTCAGATGGACATGTTGGCAGGTGCGGATCCCGGCGTCGAAACCGGCGTAGACGGAGTCATGCAGCAGATGACCCAGATCGCCGATCTCGGCGATGAAGGGTCTGGCTTCGAGCTCGAATCCGGCCTCCGGCTCGGCACGGATCGCGGTGAAGGTGGCGAGATCGCCGCCGGCAAGGCGAATGGGTACGGTGACGCCGCAGGTCATCCTGGTGTCAAGCAAATAGCTGACCACAGGATCGTGCTTGGACTGGAGCACGCGCTGCATGACGGTGCTCTGAACGCCGTTGTGCGACCAGAGAAACGGTCTCGATACGGTGAGCGCGGCCTCCTGCACCGGATCAAGCTGATAATATCCGCCCTTGCACCAGAGATCCTGCATGTCGCGCGGCACGTTGCGCAGAGCCATCAGCGAGGGCGTGATAAGGTCGCCCTTGTGACTGACCGGCACGGGCGTATAGTCGTAGATGAATGCGGTGAAACCGATCGGCTCCAGCACCTCCGTTGCCACCGCCATGGCAGCGTCGATGCTCATTCCAGTTCGGAACCGGCTCTCTAGATCGCCTGGAAGGCTTTGCATCCGGCAAGCTTACCCGCTGATGATTGCTTGTCAAATAGCCATGTCGGCCGGCTGCTCAACAAATAGGCGGGATAAGCCTGTCCGACCCTATCTATCTTAATAGCTATCCCGTCCGGCTTCGCTCGCCGTAGTCTTTTGCGATTGGGCCAAGTAGCGGACGCCGTTCGCAACCCCAGCACTGTTTTTAGCCGCGCGATGGTCGAGCGACCGGGCTCAGCGCGGCAAAAGCCGACACGCCTCCATGAGGGAACAAATATGAGACTCCAAAAAGCATTTACAGCGTTGATACCCGGGCTGGCTCTGCTCGGCGTGACGATGATGTCGCCGGCAAGCAGTGCCTTGGCCGCCGAGGGCAAGCCAGGCGGCACGCTCCGATTGCTGGCCAATGCCGCCGCAGGCACCGCCGATCCGCACATCAATTACACGCTGCAGTATTTCCAGATCAATTATGTCCTCTACGATGGCCTGGTGACCTACAAAAAGGCCGGGGACAAGACCGGCTTCGAGGTCGTCGCGGATCTGGCGGAAAGCCTCCCGCAGGTCGAGAACGGCGGCAAGACCTATGTCTTCAAGCTGCGCAAGGGCATCAAATTCGCGGATGGCTCGGACGTCACCACGAAAGATGTGGTCGCTTCGTTCCAGCGCATCTTCAAGATCAGCGGGCCGACGGCCGGGACCTTCTACAAGGGCATCGTCGGCGCGGATGCGTGCTTGAAGGCGCCGGCTGCATGCACCCTCGACGGCGGCCTGTCGGTTGACGATGCGGCCGGAACCATTACCTTCAACCTGGTCCAGCCAGACGCCGAGTTCCTGCAGAAGCTGGCCGTTCCACATGCGTCGATCCTGCCGGCGAGCGCGCCGCTCAAGGACGCCGGCACCGATCCGATCCCGGGTACCGGACCCTACATGATCGCCAGCTACGACCCCAACAAGCTGATGAAGATTGTGCGCAATCCTCACTTCAAGGAATGGAGCAAGGAAGCGCAGCCGTCCGGATATCCGGACGAGATCGACTATGAATTCGGCCTGACCGACGAGGCGGCGGTGACGGCGGTCGAGAATGGGCAGGCGGACTGGATGTTCGATCCGCCGCCGTCCGACCGACTCGCCGAACTCGGCACCAAATATGCCAAGCAGGTCACGGTTCACCCGCTGACGGCGATGTGGTATGCGCCGATGAACACCAATCTGGCGCCGTTCAACGACATCCGCGTTCGCCAGGCGGTGAACTTCGCGATCGACCGCGCCGCGATCGTCAAGCTGTTCGGCGGCAGCAATCTGGCGCAGCCGGCCTGTCAGATCCTGCCGCCGGGCTTCCCGTCATTCGCAGCCTATTGCCCGTTCACCACCAATCCAGGTGAGAAGTGGTCCGCGCCGGATATGGACAAGGCCAAGCAATTGGTCGCTGAATCGGGAACCGCAGGTCAGGAGGTGACGATCATCACCGAGGACACCACGGTCGCGAAGGCGATCGGCGTCTACCTGCAGGATGTGCTCAACCAGCTTGGCTACAAGACGTCGGTCAAGCCGATCTCGCAGAACATACAGTTCACCTACATCCAGAACACCAACAACAAGGTGCAGATTTCGATCTCGCAATGGTTCCAGGATTACCCGGCGCCATCGAATTTCCTGCAGGTCTTGTTCAGCTGTGCCTCGTTTACGCCGGGCTCCGACGCCTCGGTCAATATTTCGGGATTCTGCGACAAGTCGATCGACGCATCGATGGACGAGGCAGAGGCAGCCACCATCGCCGATCCGGCCAAGGGCGCGACACTCTGGACCGCCATCGACAAGGCCGTGACGGACAAGGCTCCGGTCGCTGTCCTGTTCACGCCAAAGCGCGTCGATGTGATCTCTTCCAGACTGAAGAACTTCACCTTCAGCCCGCAATTCTACTGGATCGTCAGCCAGTCCTGGGTGGAATAGCCAACCGGAGCCAATGCGACGGAGTGCCGCTGGCTCTCCGTCGCATTTCCTTTTCCGGCGGATCAGCGCATCTTCCAGGCCGAGATTTTTCCCAGGCAATCCTGTTCATGGTCAATGTCATTGCGGACCCGCCCGCCATCCCGGTTCGCCGGGCCACCGATGGCCCGTGGCGAACCGCGTGGCGCAAGCTGAAAGGCGATCGTTCGGCAATATCGGCCTTCGCCGTGCTCGTCGTCATCGTGATCGCCTCGCTCGCGGCGCCGCTTTATGCGCGATACGTCTCCGCCACCGATCCATTTGTGACCAATCTCAATGGCGAGATCGTCGTCGATGGGGTGACCCAGCCGGTGCTGCAGCCCTCCACGGAAGGCCTTGGCCTCGGCATGACGCCGATCGGGCCGACCTGGCGCATCGGCCCCTATATGCTCGGTGCCGACAACCAGGGCCGTGACGTGGTGGCGCGGCTGCTTTACGGCGGACGGGATTCGCTGTTGATCTCGGGTGCTGCAGCGGTGCTGTGCCTCGTGTTCGCGACATTCCTGGGGGTCGTTTCCGGCTTCTTCGGCGGCATCGTCGACATCGGCCTGTCGCGCATTCTCGACGTGCTCTGGGCCTTTCCGATTTTCCTGTTGGCGATTTCGTTGTCGATCGTGCTGATTGCGCAGAGCATCCAGATCGGTCCATTCGAAATCCGCTCCGGCAGCCTGTGGCTACCGGTCTTCATCATCGGCATCGTCTATGTGCCCTATGTGGCGCGGCCGATCCGCGGCCATGTCCTGACCTTGATGCATGCCGAATTCGTCACCGCTGCGATCGGCCTAGGCGCGTCGCCCTGGCGCATCCTTTTGCGCGACATCATGCCCAATGTGGTGACCCGCATCATCGTTTTCGTGCCGTTGATCCTGGCGCTCAACATGATGACGGAATCCTCGCTGTCGTTCCTGTCGATCGGCGTGCAGCCGCCGGATGCCAGCTGGGGCACGATCATCCAGGACGGCCAGGGCCTGCTCTATTCGCGGCCGGTCGTGGCACTGGCGCCGGGGCTAGCCATTGTCATCACGGTCCTGGCCCTCAACATTCTGGGCGACGGCGTGCGCGACGCGCTCGATCCGAAATCCTCGCCGAGGGGCGTCTAGTGGTTGCCGCGCTCGGCTTCCGGCTTGGTCAGATGGTGCTGGTCATGTTCGGCATCAGTGTCGTCGCTTTCCTGATCTTTTTTGCGACGCCCGGCGCTGATCCATCGGCGCGTATTGCCGGCCGCAATGCTTCGCAAGAGACGTTGATCCAGGTGCGCCACGATTTCGGTCTCGACCGGCCATTGCCGGTACAATATGGGCTGATGATGAACCGGCTTTTCGTCAGCCGCGATCTCACCTCCTTCGTCAATCGCGGGCAGCGCGTCATTCCGACCGTGATAAGCGCCATTCCCGTGACGCTGTCGCTGGTCGGCGGCGCGGCAGTGCTGTGGGTGCTGGGTGGACTGATTGTCGGGGTGATCGCAGGCGCAACGCGCGGGACATTCATCGATCGCGCGCTGATGATCCTGAGCTTGGTAGGCGTGTCGATTCCGGTCTTCTGGCTGGGCGAGGTCGCCAACCTGCTGACGCAAAGCCGCTGGCACGACAGTTGGCTGTTTTCCTGGGTTCCTCCGCTCGGCTACATCCCCCTGACCGAGAATCCCTGGGGCTGGTTCAAGGCGCTCGTCATCCCGTGGTTCACGCTGGCAACCCTTTATGTCGGCCTCTACGGCCGGGTGCTGCGGGCAAGCCTGATCGAGATGATGCAGGAGGATTTCATCCGCACCGCCCGGGCCAAGGGGATCGGCGAGCGGCGGGTGCTGCTACATCATGGCCTCAGGACCTCGCTGGTCGCATTCGTCACCATGTTCGGCCTCGATTTCGGTGCCCTGGTCGGCGGCGGCGCGCTGCTGACCGAAGTGGTCTTCGGACTGCAGGGCGTCGGAAAACTCACCTATGAGGCACTGCAGACGCTCGATCTGCCGATGATCCTGGCCACGGTGATCTACGCCGCCTTCTTCGTGGTGATGGCTAACTTCGTCGTCGACGTGGTCTTCGTCATCATCGACCCGAGGGCTCGCGATGTCGGCTGATGCTCCTCTTCTGGTGGTCAAGGACCTCACCGTCTCCTTCCGCAGCGACGAGGGCCTGGTGCGCGCGGTGGGAGGTGTTTCGTTCTCCGTCGAGCAGCGCGAGATCGTCGGTGTGGTTGGCGAATCCGGTTCGGGCAAAAGCCAGACCTTGCTCGCCATCATGGGGCTGATCGACAGCCCCAACGCTATAGTCTCCGGTTCCATCCGTTTCATGGGACAGGAGCTGATCGGGCTCAAGCGACGTGCGCTCGATGCCATTCGCGGCCGCCAGATCGCGATGATCTTCCAGGATCCGATGTCGGCGCTCACCCCGGTGCATACCATCGGCAATCAGATCAGCGAGCAGGTGCGCGCGCATGAAAAAGTGTCGGCGAAAGCGGCACGGGCGAGGGCCGTGCAATTGCTGGACGCGGTCGGCATCGCAAATCCGGATCGGGTCGTCGACAGCTACCCGCACCAGCTTTCCGGCGGCATGCGCCAGCGTGCGGTGATTGCCATGGCGCTCTCCTGCAACCCGGTGCTGCTCGTCGCGGATGAACCGACTACAGCCCTCGATGTTACGGTGCAGGCGCAGATCCTCGAACTGATCGGACGATTGCGCGACCAGTTCGGTTCCGCGGTGATCCTGGTCACGCACGATCTTGGCGTCGTCGCCGAAGTCGCGGACCGGGTACTGGTGATGTATGGCGGACGCTTTGTCGAGGAGGGCGGCAAGAGCAGCGTGTTCCGGGCGCCGCTGCATCCCTACACATGGGGCTTGTTCGGCTCGATCCCGCCGATGGAGGGACCACGTCCAGCCCGGCTTGCTGCCATTCCGGGAATTCCGCCCTCGCTCTCCAACCTGCCGAAAGGCTGCGCCTTCGGCCCCCGCTGCGCCTTTCGCCACGACGCCTGCCTGGCTGAGCTGCCGATCATGCAAGGCGAGAGCCATCGCGCCGCCTGCCGGTTGCCGGAGCCTACGCGCAGGCAATTCGCTGCCCAGAGGCCTGGCGGCGTGGTGGAGATGCAACGATGAATGCCATGCCACGCGAACGTCCGCTGCTTCGTGCCGGCGACCTGTCGAAGCGCTATAGCGTCGGCCGCTCGATCTTCCCGGCGCGGCGCCGGACCGTGCATGCGGTCGATACGGTGTCGCTCGACATCTGGCCCGGGGAGACCCTCGGCATCGTCGGCGAGTCCGGTTGCGGCAAATCCACGCTTGGCCGGTGTCTGGTGCGTCTGACCGAAATCAGCTCGGGGTCGCTGGAATTCGAGGGCCGCGACATCAGCGACGCTTCCCAGCGTCAGCTCCGTCCGCTGCGGCGGCAGATGCAGATGGTCTTCCAGGATCCCAGCGCTTCGCTCAATCCGCGCCGGCGGGTCGGCGATCTTCTGGCCGATCCGTTCCGCATCCATGAACGCCTCTCGGCATCGGAAATGGCGGACCGCGTGGCCGAGCTCCTGCGCCGGGTCGACTTGTCGCCCCAGCACGCATCGCTATCCGCACGAATTCTCCGGCGGCCAGCGCCAGCGTATCGGCATCGCCCGCGCGCTGGCGCTGCGGCCACGACTGATCGTGGCCGACGAGCCGGTCTCGGCGCTCGACGTGTCGATCCAGGCGCAGATCGTCAATCTGCTCGCCGACCTGCGCGAGGAGTTCAACCTGACTTATGTCTTCATCGCTCACGACCTTTCCGTGGTGCGTCAGATCTCGAGCCGTGTGGCGGTGATGTATCTGGGATCGATCGTGGAGAGCGGGCCGACCGACGAGGTCTTTGCGGCGCCCAGACACCACTACACCGCGGCGCTGCGTTCCGCCGTGCCGATACCTAGCATCGACCGGGCGCGGCGCGGCCGGCTGGTGCTCAAGGGTGACCTGCCCAGTCCGATGAGCCCACCCTCGGGGTGCCGGTTCCACACCCGTTGCCCGGCTGCCACCCCGATCTGCCGCAGCGAGCGTCCGCTTCTCCAAAGCATTGGCGAGGGCCGCCTGGTTGCTTGCCATCATCCAGCCGACGGTTGACGATGGGAATTCTCGTTCAGCGATATCGGATCAGGACCGTTCAGCCGTAATCGCCCTTTCGGCGAGGATAGAGGCCGATCTGGACGCCGCACGATCCGGCGCTATCTTGCGCTTCGGCGGCCGGGCATCGCGAATGCCTAATACTAAAGTAACTGTTCTCGCGTTGCCGAGCGATGCTACGATTTGAAGGACGGGCATAGGCGGCCGTATAGCGCTGCGCGATCTGGCGCCGGAGAGGACGGAATGTGGGAGGCCACTCTTCGTGCCGCAGCAGGCAGCCGCCGACATGATTCCTGGTTGTCGACCATAAGGGAGGAAGTCACCAATGAAGATATCGTACCTGGTCTCGGCCGCGCTTCTTGCAGCGACTGCGATGCCTGCCGCAGCCGCCGAGATTTCCGACGGCAAGGTCAAGATCGGCATTCTCAACGACCAGTCGGGCGTCTATGCCGATTTCGGCGGCAAGTGGTCGGTCGAGGCCGCCAAGATGGCGGTCGAGGATTTCGGTGGCAAGGTGCAAGGTGCGCCGGTCGAGATCGTCAGCGCCGACCACCAGAACAAGCCGGACATCGCCTCCAACATTGCGCGGCAGTGGTATGACACCGAACAGGTCGATTCCATCATGGAACTGACCACCTCCTCGGTGGCGCTCGCCGTTCAAGGGATTTCTAAGGAAAAGAAGAAAATCGACATCGTCACCGGCGCGGCGACCACCGAGCTAACCGGCAAACAGTGCTCGCCCTATGGCTTCCACTGGGCCTACGACACGCATTCGCAGGCAGTGGGGACCGGTGGCGCTCTCGTCCAGCAAGGCGGCGACAGCTGGTTCTTCGTCACAGTCGATTATGCATTCGGATATTCGCTCAAGGAGCAGACCGCAAAGTTCGTCGAGAGCCATGGCGGCAAGGTGGTTGGCGAGGTGCGTTACCCGCTCGGCTCGACCGACTATTCATCCTTCCTGCTGCAGGCGCAATCGTCGGGCGCCAAGGTCATCGGCCTGGCGAATGCCGGCCTCGACACCTCCAACTCGATCAAGCAAGCGGCCGAATTCGGTATCGTGCAGGGCGGCCAACGTCTTGCAGCCCTTCTGTTCACGCTGGCCGAGGTGCATGGGCTCGGCCTCGAGGCAGCGCAAGGCGTGGTGCTGACCGAAGGTTTCTACTGGGATCGCGATGACAAGAGCCGCGATTTCGCCCAGCGGTTCTTCAAGCGCACCAACCGCATGCCGAACATGATCCAGGCCGCCACCTATTCAGCGGTGACCCAGTATTTGAAGGCGATCGACAAAGCCGGCACCGATGGAACCGAGGCGGTCGCCAAGGAATTGCATGCGATGCCGGTGAACGACGTCTTTACGGCAAACGGCAAAGTGCAGGCGGACGGCAACATGGTTCACGACATGTATCTTTATCAGGTCAAGTCGCCGAGCGAGAGCACCAAGGAGTGGGACTATTACAAACCGCTCGCCACGATCCCCGGTAACGAGGCGTTCCTGAGCGCCAAGGAGAGCGGCTGTCCCACGGCCGGCGAGTGATTGGCGGACCGATGCCGCCGCCTGAACCGAATGAGCCGCGGGTAGTGCTTTCCGCCCGCGGTTTGCGGCGCGACTTCGCCGGCTTTGTTGCGGTCAGGAATGTCGATCTCGACCTCTACCACGGCAATATCCACGCACTGATCGGACCTAACGGTGCCGGCAAGACCACCGTCTTCAACCTGCTCACCAAGTTCCTGCCGCCGACCAGCGGCAGGATCGAACTGCTCGGCCACGACATCACCCGCACCTCGCCGGCCAAGGTCGCGCGGATGGGCCTGGTGCGCTCGTTCCAGATATCGGCGGTGTTTCCGCATCTCAGCGTGCTCGATAATGTGCGCGTTGCGCTGCAGCGGCCGGGCGGGCTCAGCGTTCAGTTCTGGCGCTCGCTGGCGGCCCTCGACCGGTTGACGCCGCGCGCCGAGGAGCTTTTGCGGTCGGTCGGCCTCGACGATGCCAAGAACAGGCCCGCCGCCGATCTCTCCTATGGCAGGAAACGCGTGCTCGAGATCGCCACGACGCTGGCGCTCGACCCGAAAGTGCTGCTGCTCGACGAGCCGATGGCCGGCATGGGGCATGAGGATGTGCGCACAGTTTCCGACATCATCCGCTCGGTCGCCAAGGAGCGCGCGGTGCTGATGGTCGAGCACAATCTGACTGTTGTAGCCGATCTTTGCGACTGGATAACCGTCATGCAGCGCGGCGAAATCCTTGCCGCCGGCGACTACGCCACGGTCAGCCGCGACGAGCGGGTGAGGATCGCCTACATGGGCACCGCCGATGAGTGATGCCGCGCCGCTGCTCGCAGTCCGCGGCCTCAACGCCTGGTATGGCGAGAGCCATGCGTTGCATGGCGTCGATCTAGAGGTCTTTCCAGGTGAAACGGTGACGTTGCTGGGCCGCAACGGCGTCGGCAAGACCACGACATTGCGCGCCATTATCGGGCTGATTCGCCAGCGGACCGGGCAGATTTTTTTCGACGGCAAGGATTTGATGCGCCTGCCGTTGCACCGGACCGCGCATCAAGGCATTGGCCTGGTGCCGGAGGAACGCGGCATCTTCGCAACATTGACCGTGGACGAGAATTTGGTCTTGCCGCCGATCGTCGCCGAGGGTGGCATGAGCGTGGAGGAAATATTCGATCTCTTCCCCAATCTGAAGGAGCGCCGCAACAGCCCCGGCACCAGGCTGTCGGGCGGCGAACAGCAGATGCTGGCGATCGCGCGCATGCTCAGAACCGGCGTGAAAATGCTGCTTCTCGATGAGCCGACCGAGGGCCTGGCTCCGGTCATCGTGCAGCGCATCGGCGATCTGCTGGCAACGATGAAAAAACGCGGCATGACGATCCTGCTGGTCGAGCAGAATTTCCGCTTTGCCAGCCGCGTCACCGACCGTTTCTACCTGATGGAGCACGGCAAGGTCGTGGCGGGCTTTCCGGTCGGCGAACTGCCGGATCGCATGACGCTGCTGCATGAAGTGCTGGGTGTATGATGGCGCCATGATGATGATCTTCGGAATACCCGTTCAGGCATTCCTCGGCCAATTGCTGGTCGGCCTCATCAACGGCTCGTTTTACGCAATGTTGAGCCTGGGCCTGGCTGTCATATTCGGCCTGTTGCGCGTCATCAATTTTGCCCACGGCGCGCTCTATATGCTCGGCGCCTTCATCGGCTACCTGCTTCTCACCCGGTTCGGCATCGGCTACTGGCCGGCTCTGATCCTGTCGCCGCTGATCGTCGGCGGCTTCGGCGTCGTGGTCGAGCGCCTGGCGCTGTCGAGGCTTTACGACATCGACCCGCTCTACGGGTTGCTTTTCACCTTTGGCCTCGCGCTCGTGCTCGAAGGAGTGTTCCGTTACTACTATGGCGTATCGGGAAGCCCTTATTCCGTGCCGCCGCTGCTCTCCGGGGGAACCAATCTCGGCTTCATGTTCCTGCCTAATTACCGCGGCTGGGTGGTGGTCGCCTCGATGATCGTCTGTTTCGGCACCTGGGCGCTGATCGAGAAGACCAGGCTGGGCTCCTATCTGCGCGCGGCAACGGAGAACCCCGGCCTGGTGCAGGCTTTCGGCGTCAACGTGCCGTTGCTGCTGACCCTCACCTACGGCCTCGGCGCCGCTCTTGCCGGGCTTGCAGGGGTTCTCGCCGCGCCGATCTATCAGGTGAGCCCGCTGATGGGATCTGACCTCATCATCGTCGTCTTCGCCGTCGTCGTGGTCGGCGGCATGGGATCGATCCTCGGGGCGATCGTCACCGGTTACATGCTTGGCCTCGCCGAAGGCCTGACCAAGGTTTTCTATCCCGAAGCCTCCAATCTGGTGGTCTTCGTCATCATGGCGATCGTGCTTCTGGTCCGGCCAGCCGGCCTGTTCGGAAGGGATGCCTGAGATGGCCGAACTCTCACTTCGCGAGACGCGCGGCAAAAGTTCGGTATGGCTTGAATGGACGCTGGTGGGGCTCGGCATCCTGGCGCTGCTGGTGGCGCCTTTCTTCGTCTATCCGATCTTCCTGATGAAGATGCTGTGCTTTGCGCTGTTTGCCTGCGCGTTCAACCTTCTGCTCGGCTACACCGGGCTGTTGTCCTTCGGCCACGCGACATTCTTCGGCGGGGCGGCCTATTTTACCGCATACGCGGTCAAGGTCTGGGGCTGGCCGCCGGAAGCGGGCATCCTGCTCGGTGTCCTGGGAGCCGCGCTGCTCGGCCTTGTGATGGGCTTCTTTGCCATCCGCCGGCAAGGCATCTATTTCGCCATGATCACGCTGGCGCTGTCGCAGATGTTTTTCTTCTTCTGCGTGCAGGCGCCGCTCACCGGAGGTGAGGACGGCATCCAGGGCGTGCCGCGCGGCAGGCTACTTGGAATGCTCGACCTGAACGTCTCGATCAACATCTATTATTTCGTGCTGGTGGTCTTCCTGATCGGCGTGTTCGCCATCTGGCGCATCATCAACTCGCCTTTCGGCATGATCCTGCGTTCCATCCGGGAAAACGAGAGCCGGGCCATTTCGCTGGGGTATTCCGTCGCCAACTACAAGCTGGCGGCTTTTGTCATGTCGGCAACATTGGCCGGGCTGGCCGGTGCGCTCAAGGCGATCGTTTTTCAGTTTGCCACACTCACCGACGTCACCTGGCAGATGTCGGGCGAGGTGATCCTGATGACGCTCCTCGGCGGCATCGGCACCATGGTCGGGCCGATCATCGGCGCCAGTCTGGTCGTCGGCCTGGAAAACACGCTCGCCACCTCCAATTTTCCGGTGACCATCGCCACCGGCCTGACCTTCATGGTCTGCGTGCTGGTTTTCCGGCGCGGTATTGTCGGTGAGTTCTATGCGCGGTTTCTCGGACCAAAGGGTGACGCGAAAGACTGAACGGCTCGGTTCCGCCTCGCTATGCGATGCGTAAACCTTGCGCGTCGAGAAGCACGCAGCCCAGCGGATCGAAGCAGACATCGACCGTTTCGCCTTCACGCAGCGGCTGGCCATCGATCAGCGTGTTGGCGCGCACCAGCGTGCCGGCGCCGATGTCGATCTCGTAGACCGCATTGCCGCCGAGATAGGAGGTCGAGACGATCCGTCCCGCCAGCCTGTTGGCAGCACCTGATGTACCGACGGTGAGCTTCTGCGGGCGAACGACGACGGTGACCGCGCTGCCAATCGCGAGCGCCTTCGGCGCGGCTGCTTTTACCACATGGCCGCTGGCCAGCGCGATCGTTGCCATCTTGCCGTCTATCACTGTCACGCTGCCGGGCAGCATGTTGGCCTTGCCAAGGAAATTGGCCACGAATGCGGTGGCCGGCTGGTCATAGACCTGCGCGGGGGAGCCGATCTGCTCGATCAGGCCGGCGTTCATTACAACGATATGGTCGGACATCGACAAGGCTTCTTCCTGGTCGTGCGTCACGAAGATAGCGGTGATGCCCGTCTCCCTCTGGATTTTCTTGATCTCGACGCGCATGTCCTCGCGCATATTGGCATCGAGCGCCGACAAGGGCTCGTCCAGCAGCAGCACTTCCGGCTCGAAGACGATGGCGCGGGCCAGTGCGATGCGTTGCTGCTGGCCGCCCGAAAGCTGTGACGGCAGCTTTGTCTCACTGCCGGGCAGCCGCACCATATCCAGCGCCTTCTTGACCCGGCGCACGATTTCCGGTTTCGGCACGTTCCGGTATTTCAGGCCGAATGCGACGTTGTCGAAGACGTTCTTGTGCGGAAAGAGCGCGTAGTTCTGGAACACCAGACCAATGTTGCGCTTGTAGATCGGGATGTCGTCGACCCGCTTTCCGCCGATCGAGATCTGGCCACCGGAGATGTCGACCAGGCCCGCGATCGATCGCAGGATCGTCGTCTTGCCGCACCCGGACGGCCCCAGCAAGGTGACGAAACTACCCTTGCGGATCGCCAGTGAAAAATCGCGCACAGCGGCGAACTTGCCGTAGAAAATATCGATGTCGCGAAACTCGACCGCAGGCTTTTCTATAGGCTGCTGCCTCTCGCTCTGGGCGAGCGGGTCGCCATCAGCCCCGGCCGAAGCCGGCCGGGGCTGATGGTCGTGGCTGTTGTCGTTATGCACCTTTCGACACCCTGTCCCATTGCTTGGTCCAGGCGTCTTCGTTCTTCGCCCAGTAGAGCGGATCGGCGAAGGTCAGCGACTTCATCGATCCGGTCGGGTCGAAGGCCGGAAGTGCCGCGATCTTGTCGGTCAGCTTCACCTTGGTCGGGTCAAGCGATGGCGGATAGTTCTGGCCCTCGGCGACGGCGATCGACGTGGCCGGATCCAGCATGAAGTTGATCAGCTCCTCGCATTCGGCCATGGGCGAACCCTTGAGCACCAGCATGTCCTCCATCCATGCGTATGAGCCGGCAGGGTCGAGATAGCCGATCGGCTGGCCCTGCTGCTGCAGGGCGGCGACACGTCCTGACCAGGCGTCGGTGACGACGATCTCGTTGCGCGACAGGAGGTCCATGAGTTCCGCGCCGGAACTCCAGAACTTCTTGGCCAGGTCGCGGGTCTCGCGAACTTTGGCCCAGACCGCATCCATGTCCTGGATGTTGTTGGGGTCTTGTTTCGTCTGCAGCGCCGCATACCAGACGCGCGTCGTCATATCGGCGTAGCCGCCGATCTTGCCAGCATATTTCGTGTCGGTAAGCAGGTTGGCGCCCTTTTCCTTGGCTTCCTCCGGCGAGATGACCTTGTTGTTGTAGGCGATGCCGGTGGTGCCGTAATCATATGGCACTGCCGACAGCTTCGGCGTGATCTTGCGGAATGGCTCGATCATGGCGGTCAGCACATTCGCCATGTTCGGAATGTTCGCCTCGTTTATCTCCGAATTGAAACCGCCATTGACGTATTTGATGTAGTAGTTCACGCCGGAAGAATGGACGATCTGGAAGTCGCCCGGCTTCGACGTCTTGATCTTGGTGATGATCTCGTTCTCGTCGCCAAAGGTGCCCTGGACGACCTTGACCTTGGACTTGGCGGTGTAAGGCTGGAACGCGTACTTATCGATCGCCTCCTGCACCACGCCGCCCCATCCGTCGAAGCGCACTTCCGAAACCGCGGCCAGCGCCCGACCCGTCCAGGGCATGGAAAGCCCGGTGGCGGCGGCAGCGGCGGCCGTCAGGGTCAGGAATGATCGCCGGCTGATGTCGCCATTGGCATAGCGTTCGTTGAGCCGTTCCAGTCGTTTGGTGGTTGTCAGTTTCATTTCCATTCTCCCATTTTCATTTTCACTTGCCTGCCTTGAACCAGGTGAGGCTTTGCAGGATGAGCCCGCCAGCCAAGGGAATGCCGACCGTCAAAAGGATCATGACGGTCCCGAGCGCGTTCACCTCGGGGCTGATCGAGATCTTCAGCATCGAAAGGATTTGCGTCGGCATGGTCTCGACGCCCGCCGGCCGCCAGAACAGGCTGGCCGAGGTGTTGTCGAACGAAATGGTGAAAGCGAGCAGAACACTGGCAAGCACTGCGGGAATGAGCAGCGGCAGCGTGATCTCGCGGAATGTCGACACACGCGGCGCCCCGAGCGAAAGCGCCGCCTCCTCATAGGAACGTTTTATGCCGACCATACGCGCCTGGACGATCAGCACCACGTAGGGGAGCGTGAGCAGAATGTGGCCGAGCACCAGCAGCGTCATGCTGCGCGGCTGGTCGACGGCTTTGATCATGACCAGCAGGCCGACGCCGAGTATCGTTTCGGGGACCAGCGCGGGAAGAATGACAAGCGTGTTGATCGCCTGCTTGCCACGGAACTCGAAGCGCACCAGCGCCAATGCCGCCATGATGCCGAGCAGCGTCGTCACCGTTGCCGTCACCAGGGCAATCCACATCGATGTCCTGAAGGCGTCGAGAACCGGCTCGTTGGTGAGCAGCTTCTCATACCATCGCAGGCTGAAGCCGGTAAGGGGAAAGCCGCCGAACATCGAGGCGTTGAAGGAAAGCACGATCGTGGCGAGGATCGGCGCAAACATAAAGACGTAGACGCATACCGTGATCGCGCCGGTCAGCCGCCACGCCCATCTGCCTTCGCGATCGGGATGATCCGCTCTCATGCACTGAGGCCCTTCATGATCTGCGATAGGCCCATATAGCGGCTGTAGGCGGCCGCGGCCGCGCCGAGCAGGACGAACAGGACGATGGAAAGCGTGGCGCCCATCGGCCAATTGAGCTGCCCCATGATGGTATCGTAGATCAGGTTGCCGAACAGCGCATCGCGGCTGCCGCCGAGCAGCTGCGGCGTCACGTAGGAGCCGGCCGCCAGCACGAAGCAGAGCAGCAGCCCGGCGCCCAGCCCCGGCATCGATAGCGGCAGGGTCACTTCGCGGAACGCCTGCGCGCTGGTACAGCCCATCGAGCGGGCGGCGGCGATCAGCGTGCGGTCGATACTTTCCAGGCTGACATAGATGTTCAGGATCATATAGGGCAGCAGAAAATGCAGCAGCCCCATGATGACGGCGCCCTCGGTGTAGAGCATCGGCAACGGCTCGTTGATGACCCCCAGCCTGATGAGCGCGACGTTGATCAGCCCCTGTTCGCCGAGAATATGGATCCACGAGAACGTCCGGATAGTGAAGCTGATCCAGAACGGCACGATGAGCAGCAGCAACAGCAGCCATTTGTGCCTGAAGGTCGTGGCCCAGATGAAATAGGCGGGGAAATAACCAAGGATCGCGCAGATCACAGCGGTGATGGCGCCGACGCGAACGGTCTTCCAAAGAAAGCCGTGATAGTAACTATCGGTGAGGAATTCCTTCCAGTTGTCGAAGGTCAGCACCGCCGACTCCACCCCCGCGGTGACGAAGGTGAAAAATGTGTAGACCGTCATCATCGCGATTGGCAGCAGCAGAAGCAGGGTGAGCAGCAAAAGCGCAGGCGCGACGAGGACCCAGGCCAGTCGCTGATCGTATAATTTCCACCCTTTGGTCACGATCCGTCCAACCGGTTAAAGTGCAAGCCGCCATCACCGGGCTCGGCTCCGGACTAGATTGGGCGATAGGCGTTCAGGTGTCCACTCTGCATATGGCTCCTGCACAAATTCTGTGCAGGGCCACCGTACGACCACCGGCCTTGCTGGATTCAACAAATTGCTCGGCGTCCTGCCTGCGCATTGATTAAATCAGATATCCCGATATACAGGATAATTTCGGATATAGATTTTGCATAGGTCGGGCAATTTCATGAGTCGCAATTTTCTGGTGATAGAACCTGAGGAAGGCATTGCGGTGCTCAAGGGGCTTGCCTCCTCGGCGCGGATCTCGATGCTGAAACTGCTGCATGAGAAGGGGCCGATGAATGTCAACGAAATCGCCGCCGTGCTGTCGCTGCCGCAGTCGACCGTCTCAACCAACATCCAGGTGCTGGAGGATGCGGGGCTGATCCGCACCGAGAACCTGAAAGCGAAGAAGGGCAGTCAGAAAATCTGTTATCCGACGGCCGAAGAAGTGCTCGTCGTGTTCAAGAGCGAATATCGTGCGGTCAAGAACGACGCGATCGAAGTGTCGATGCCGATCGGGCTTTACACCAGCTTCGAGGTTACCGCACCCTGCGGCCTTTGCTCGCCGGACGGCATCATCGGCCTGCTAGATGTTCCCAACACTTTCCTCGATCCGGACCGCATGAAAGCCGGTCTGCTATGGTTCACGCGCGGTTTTGTCGAATACCAGTTCCCCAACAATGCCAAGCTCGCCAATGCCGAGATCACCGGACTCGAAGTGGCGATAGAGCTGTCCTCGGAAGTGCCGGGCACCAGCGCCGATTGGCCCTCGGACATCACGCTGACGATCAATGGCGTCGATGTCGGCACCTGGACGTCGCCAGGGGATTTCGGCGACAAGCGCGGCGTCTTCACGCCCTCCTGGTGGAAGCTCAAGGGCTCGCAATACGGCAAGCTGAAGAACTGGCGAATTGCCAATGACGGCACCTATGTCGACGGCCTCAGGATTTCAGAAACCGGCCTCGCCGCACTCGATCTGAAGAGCCATCATTCAATCCGCGTCCGTATCGGCGTCAAGGACGACGCCAAGCGCCCCGGCGGGATCAACATTTTCGGCAAGGGCTTTGGAAATTACGATCAGGACATCCTGCTCAGGATCAAAACTGGTTGATATCATGAAACCGGGTTCTGAAGATAACGCAGCAATTTCAACTAGCTGGCTTTCTGCCGTGCCAAAGCGTTCGTCTAATTGTCCTACATTTGGGTATTTTGGCTTGACGAAGGGCTGCCAATCCCGCTTTGATATCGGGCAAGATGATTTAAATCATCGTTTGTGATATCGATGGGAGGAATGCATGAAGGCAGCCGTTACGGCTCATCCGCATTATGTTGTCTCGGAAATCGATCCGAGGCTCTACGGATCCTTCATCGAGCATCTGGGGCGAGCAGTTTACACCGGCATCTACGAGCCGGGCCATCCGACAGCGGATGCCAACGGCATGAGGCAGGACGTCATCGATCTCGTCAGGGAACTCAATGTTCCGATCGTCCGCTATCCCGGCGGCAATTTCGTCTCGGCCTACAATTGGGAAGACGGCATTGGCCCCAAGGAACAGCGCCCGGTCCGCCTCGACCTCGCCTGGCACACATCGGAAAGCAACGAAGTCGGCCTGCATGAATTTGCCGATTGGTGCACCTCCGCCAACACCGAGATGATGCTTGCCGTCAATCTCGGCTCGCGCGGCCTAGACGAAGCCCGCAACCTGCTGGAGTACGCCAACCATCCCGGCGGCAGCAAATGGAGCGACAGGCGCATCGCCAACGGCCGCAAGGAGCCCTTCGACGTCAAGCTCTGGTGCCTCGGCAATGAAATGGATGGCCCCTGGCAGATCGGCCACAAGACCGCGGATGAGTATGGCCGCCTGGCGCATGAGACGGCCAAGGCCATGCGCGCCTTCTCCAAGTCACTCGAGCTGGTGGTCTGCGGCTCTTCGAATGCCAAGATGCCGACCTACCCTGAATGGGAAGCGACGGTTCTCGACCATACCTACAACGAGGTCGACTACATCTCGCTGCACATGTATTTCGATAACGAAGCCAACGACGCTCCGAACTATCTCGCGATGAGCGAAAAGCTCGACGACTACATTGTCTCGGTGGCCGGCGTCATCGACTATATCAAGGCCAAGAAGCGCTCCAACAAGCAGGTCTACATCTCGTTCGACGAATGGAACGTCTGGTACCATTCCAAGGAGCAGGACAGGAAGATACTCGGCGGCAGCAACGGCTGGCCGTTCGCCCCGCCGTTGCTCGAAGACATCTATAATTTCGAGGATGTGCTGCAGGTCGGCCTGATCCTCAACACCTTCATCCGCCGTTCCGATGTCGTCAAGATCGCCTGCCTGGCACAACTGATCAATGTCATCGCGCCGATCATGACCGTTCCGAATGGCCCGGCATGGCGGCAGACGATTTTTTATCCCTATCTGTTTGCTTCTAACTATGGCCGCGGCAATGCGCTGGATCTCAAGGTGGAAAGCCCGACCTACAAATCCAGCGTTGCGGGCGACGTCGCCTATGTCGACGTTGCCGGCGTGCACGACAGGCAAACCGGCCACGTCACCTTCTTCGCCGTCAACCGCCATTCGAGCGAGGCAATCGAAACAGTGGTCGACCTCACCGGCTTCGGCGCGGCGGAGATCGTCGATCACCAGGTGATGGCACACGCCGATCTGAAAGCCGTCAATTCGGCCGAAAACCCTGGCAATGTCGGCCCCAGGAAAGGTGAGGGCGCCTCGCTCGCCGGCGGCAAGCTGAGCCTGTCGCTGCCGGCGTATTCCTACCAGGTCATACGCCTGAGGCTCTGAGTTCAGGCGGATCATCGAGAAAGCGCAAACGCTGAGGAGGAGCGTCGACGTGACGGCCGATATCGAGATCAGGAACGTGAGCAAGCAGTTCGGTGCCATGACGGTGCTGGACCATCTGTCGCTCTCCATAAGGGCACGCGAATTCATCGTGTTCCTGGGCCCGTCCGGCTGCGGAAAATCGACGCTTCTTCGAATGATCGCCGGGCTCGAAGCTGTCGATAGCGGCGAGATTGCCATCAACAACGAGCGCATCGATCATTTGCCGCCGGGCAAGCGCGGCATTGCGATGGTGTTCCAATCCTATGCGCTTTATCCGCATATGACGGTGCGCGACAACATGGCCTTCGGCCTTGCGAATATCGGCGTACCAGGCAAGGTCATCGAGGCGCGCATCAATGAAGCCGCCCGCATCCTGGAAATGCCGCATCTGCTCGATCGCAAGCCGGGCCAGCTCTCCGGCGGTCAGCGCCAGCGCGTCGCCATCGGCCGTGCGATCGTCAAGGAGCCGAAGGCCTTTCTGTTCGACGAGCCGCTCTCCAATCTCGATGCGGCGTTGCGCACCCGTACCCGCATCGAGCTTGCCCAGCTTCACCAGCGGCTGCAATCGACGATGATCTTCGTCACCCACGACCAGGTCGAGGCAATGACGCTCGCCGACCGCATTGTCGTCATGAACAATCGCAAGATCGACCAGATCGGTACCCCGATGGAGATCTACGAGCGCCCGGCGACCAAATTCGTCGCGGGTTTCGTCGGCGCGCCGGCGATGAACTTCGTCGATGCGACACTCGACAGATCGGGCAAGAACGCCACGGCCAGCTTTGCGGACGGCATATCGGTGCAGACCGAGATCGCCTCCAGCCAATTGACCGACGGCAAGTACACTTTCGGCATCCGTTCTGAAGACGTGCGCATCGTTGCCGCCGGGCAGGGCAATGCCGACGGCGTCGTCGATGTGCTCGAGCGGCTCGGCGAACGCACCCTGATCTACGCGCGGCTGGGCGATGGCCAGCAGATCGTCGGCTCGGATGCCGGCAACAGCCGCGTCGCCGTCGGCGACAGAATCGGGCTCGCCTTTGACGGCCAGAAATCGCATCTGTTCAACGAGACCGGCCGCGCCTGGCATGCGAGGGAGGCCTGAGATGGCTGACCGGCTGGCGATGTCCCCGACCGCGACGCTGGCTGTCGGCGTCAGAGCCCGTACTGCCGACATCTATGCGCCGCAATGGCGAAACTTCATTTTCGTTGCGCCATTCTTGTTCTTCTTCACCACGCTGCTGCTCTTCCCGCTGCTCTGGGGGATGTGGCTGAGTTTCCACAAGGCCGACACGTTCTCGTCCGGAAATTTTGTCGGTCTCGGCAATTATGCCAGGCTGTATCACGACAAGGTTTTCCTGCAATCGATCTGGAACACCTTCTATTTCGTGCTTCTGACGGTACCGACGCTGGCGCTGATCGGCCTTTTCCTGGCGCTTTGCCTCAACCGCCGCACGCGCACTGCGGCGGTTTTGCGGACGCTGTTCTTTTCCTCGTCGGTGCTGTCGGTCACCATCGTCACGCTGATCTGGCGCATCGTCTTCATTCCGAATGTCGGCCTGTTGTCGACGATCTACGGATGGTTCGGCGCGACCGCACCGGCCTTCATTTCCGATCCCAGCCTGGCGATGATCGGCATCGCCATTGCCACCGTCTGGTGGTGCATCGGCCTGCCGATGATGCTCTTTCTCTCGGCGCTGCAGCAGATTCCACAGGATATTTATGAGGCGGCAGCCCTGGACAATGCCAATCGCTGGCAGACGCTACGCTCGATCACGCTGCCGTCGATCAAGCGGACCTTCATCCTGGTGATCATCATCCAGATCGTGCTGCAATTTCAGCTGTTCGGCCAAGCCTGGCTGATGACGCGCGGCGGTCCGAACAACCTGACCAAGCCGATCGTGCTCTACATCTACGATACCGCATTCCGTCGCTGGGATCTCGGCCTGGGCGCCGCTGCATCGGAAATCCTGTTCATCCTCATCCTGATTGCGGCCATGGCCCAGTACCTGGTGACACGCAGCAGGGGAGACCAGGCATGAGCGCTCCAGCCACTTCCATCAAGGGACGGGCATTTGGCGACCATGTGCTATTAGCCCTCGTCATCCTGCTTTCGATCGTCATGATCGCGCCGGTTCTGTGGGTGATCGGCCTGTCGCTCAAGGACAATGCCGAGTTGATGGCCGATCCGAATTCGGTGTTTCACGCGCCTTATACGCTGAAGAATTATATCAACACCGTCGGCACCTCGTCGGTGTTCATCTGGGTGCGCAACAGCATCATCGTCTCGGGCGGATTGACGCTCGGCACGTTGATCCTGTCGTCGCTCGCCGGCTACGGCTTTGCACGGCTGAATTTCCCCGGCCGAGACGTGCTGTTCGTGATTGTGCTGTTCGGCCTGGCGGTCCCGGAGCAGGCCGTGCTCGTCGCCCGCCACCAGATCTTCAGCATGCTGAAGTTCCACAACACCTATCAAGGGCTCATCCTGCCGGGCCTTTCGGCTCCGTTCGGTGTCTTCCTGATGACCCAGTATTTCAAGGCCATCCCGAAGGAGCTGGACGAAGCCGCCATGCTCGATAACGCCAGCCGGCTCAGGATTTTCTGGAAGGTGCTTCTGCCGCTCACGCTGCCTGCGCAGGCAACGCTCGGCATCTTCACCTTTCTCGGCGCCTGGAACGATTACTTCTGGCCGCTGATTTCGGCGACGAGGAAGGACATGTTCACGCTGACGGTCGGCATGGCCTCGACCCAGACCAATTTCGCCCAGTCCGAAGGCATCGGCTTCCTGATGGCGCAGGCGGTGTTTGCCGGTGCACCGATCCTGATCGTCTACCTGTTCTTCCAGAAATACATCGTCACGGCGGTCTCCGGCGCTGCGGTGAGATAACGAAGATTGCCTGACGGCCGGGGGGAATGCGCAGCAATTGAAGCACGAAAGCCAATCCAGGGTGGAGCGGCGGAAACTCAGTAGGAGGAACTGATATGAAACTGAAGAAAATACTGTTTGCCGCAGTTTCTGCGGGCGCAATGATGCTCGCAGCTCCAAGCTTCGCCGCCACGGAACTGAGCGTGCAGCGCTTTTTCGGCGCCTGCGATGCCGATTTCGGCACCAACACCGATCCCACCAAGGCCGTTGGCGAATGCGGCATCATCACCTCGCTGATCAACAAGCTCAATGCCGACAATCCCGATGTTCACGTCAACGTCACCACCGTGGAATGGCCCGGCTATGATCAGCTGACCGCGCAGTTCGCTTCAGGTGACGCTCCGGACATCGTCACGATCCATGAATCCGTACTGTCGGATTATCAGTCGAAGGGCCTGTTGATGCCGCTCGACGATCTCTTGAAGTCGGTCGGTGTGACACCCGACGCCTTCACCGACGCAGCGCACAATGGCGCCACCAAAGACGGCAAGATCTATGGCCTGCCGATCGACAGCTGGACGATGCTCTATCACGTCAACATGGATCTTTTCAAACAAGCCGGCCTCGTCAATGCCGATGGCACGCCGATTTTTCCAAAGTCGCCCGAGGAACTGCTCGCCCAGGCCGAACAGTTCAAGCAGAAGACGGGCAAGCCTTATTTCGTCCAGAACCTGGCCAATGAGACTGCACTCTACACACGCAACCTCTACACCTATCTTTTCCAGCAGGATTCCGATTTCTTCGCCGATCCGAAGCATGTGAAGTTGAATACACCGGAAGCCAAGAAGGTCGTCGAGCTGTACAAGGCGATCTTCGATAAGGGTTACACCACCAAGGATCTCGACTATGGCGGCTCGATCAACGCCTTCCTTGCCGGCGAGGGTGGCGTCCACCTCAACGGCACCTGGGTGGTGGGCGACTACAACGCCCAGTCCGAGACCAAGGGAACGGCGCTCAACAAGGGCGGCTATGCGGTCTATCCGTATCCGCAGCTGTTTGGCGGCACCCACGCGCAGTATGCCGACGGCCACACCTGGGCCGTTTCGCAGAAAGACCGCACGCCTGAACAGGTCGCGGCCATCGGCAAATTCCTGAAGTTCTTCGCCGACAACGACTTCGAATGGTCGCGTACCGGCCACCTGCCGGCCTATAAGGCCGTCATCACCTCGGACGCCTTCAAGGCCCTGCCGCATCGCAACACGATCTCTGCGGTCGCCGACCTCGGCAAGCCGCTGCCGTCCGCCGTACAGCGTCAGTTTGCGATCCAGGACATCATCGGCGAAGAGATGAGCGCAGCAATCAGTGGCCAGAAGGACGTCGACACCGCCCTTGCCGACATGGAAAGCCGCGTCAACGAATTGCTCGCCAACATCTGATCACGGGTTTCGAAAGGCCCTCCCAAAGCGCCCCGCGGCTGGAAACGGCCGCGGGGTTTTGGTGAGGAAATGGTTATTATCCTCGAGTTGCGCGACTTGCCGGTGGCAACCGGCTCAAGCACGCCAACCACGGCGCCGCAACCTCGGCAGCAGCCGACGCAAGCCCTGCCTGGAAGATTCCGTTAGAATGCCGCGGCCATGGGCATTGCGACCTTGTTGGGGATCTGGATGTCGATCTCCAATCTCGACGTCGTTTCGCCGTGATCCATGCTCACCTGCAGGAAATTCTGGTCGACCTGAACATGCCGGGCGATCACCGCCATGATCTCCTCGCGCAACACGGAGACGAGATCGGGCTGGTTGCGGCTGCGGCGCTCGTAAGCCAACAGCAGTTGCAAGCGCTCGCGCGCCACCGGCGCGCTGCCGCGGCGCTTGAAGATATCGAGCAGGTTCATGCTGCCCTCCTTCCCAACAGCCGGTCGAGAAGGCCCCTCCGCTCGAAAGGCAGAATGACCGGCAGGTCCTCGCCCTCGAGTCTTCGTGCCGCGTCGATATAGGCGCGTGCGGCGGGGTTGGTGTTTTCGCTGAGCGTAACCGGCGCGCCCACATTGGATGCGCGCAGCACGTCCTGGCTCTCGGGAATTATTCCCAGCAGAGGCGTCGACAGAATCTCGAGCACGTCATCGATGCTGAGCATCTCGCCGCGGGCAGCGCGCGCAGCGTCGTAGCGCGTGACGAGCACGTGTTTGGCAATCGATTCACCTTGCTCGGCTTTCATCGTCCTGGAGTCGAGCAGGCCGATGATGCGATCGGAATCGCGGACCGAGCTCACCTCCGGGTTGGTGACGATTACCGCCTCGTCGGCAAAGCGCATGGCAAGTTGCGCGCCCCGCTCTATGCCGGCCGGGCTGTCGCAGAAGACGTAGTCGAAAACCGATCGCAGCTTGTCGATGACATCGGCGACGCCGTCCTCGGTGAGGGCATCCTTGTCGCGCGTTTGCGAGGCGGGCAGCAGGAACAGCGTTTCGAGTCGTTTGTCACGGATCAGCGCCTGCGAGAGTTTGGCGGTTCCCTGAATGACGTTGACGATATCGAAAACAACGCGCCGCTCGGCACCCATGATCAGATCGAGGTTGCGCAGGCCGACGTCGAAATCGACGAGGGCCACTCGCTTGCCGGTTTTCGCGACCGCGGCGCCGAGAGCGGCCGTCGAGGTCGTCTTGCCGACACCCCCCTTGCCGGATGTGACAACCACTACCTTGCCCATAATTTGTGCCTCCAATGTTGTTAGTTGAGCGGTGCGACGCAAAGTGCGCCGTCCTCGAGAAAGGCCTGTACCGGCCTTCCTCGCGAGGAGGCGTCCATTTCCTCGGCGGTGCGGTACCAGCCGTCTACCGCCAGAAGTTCGGCTTCGTTTTTCCGGCAAAAGATGCGAGCCGCGGAATTTCCCGTGGCGCCGGCGAACGCACGTCCACGCAGCGTGCCGTAGACGTGGATCGATCCTCCGGCGATGATCTCGGATCCGGAACTGACAGAGCCGACAATGACCACATCGCCATCGGGGTGAAAGATCGACTGGCCGGAGCGGATCGGTGCCTTGATCATCAATGAGTTCGGCGCCTGCGGCTCTTCCGTCTTGGCCTCAGCGGCGGCCTTCGGGTCCGGCTGCACGTAAAGCGCATCAGCGGTGGCCTCCTTGGCGCCAACGAGGAGCGGCGGCAGATCGGCATCGAGAGCAACATTACCATCGGCCTCGATCGCGTAAATGCGAATCCCGCGCTCCGCGAGCTGTGAGACCAGATCCCGCATCTCGCCCACCTCGGGCTTGAGCATATTCAGATCGAGCACGACTGGACGGCCGGCAAAGAAGCCGGGAGAGTTTTCGGTCCAGTGATCGAGGCTTTGCAGCCATTCCCCTAACGGGGCCTCAGGGGTGAGGGTGAAGGCTACGAACGAGCGCGCTCGAAAGCGTATGGACTTGTTTTGGATGGGAGCGACGCAGGTCACAGAGGCGAGTCCTTACTGATTGGTTAAGGCTAGCCGGGCATGGTTAACGAAAAGTTAATGGCGGCTTCCCGAGGCGTTGGCGGAGGCATTCTTTTTGCCTCCGATCGTCCCGCCTGCGCCCTGCTTCCGGTGCACGACGAGGTCCTCCTCGCGGCTGCCTGGAGGCGTCTCCAGTTCACGAGGTCGGCCGACCGGTATATTGTTGCCGGAATGCCGGGCGTATTAAGGAGTTATCGATTTGACAAGCGTTGCGAGGGGGTCTGTCGCGGATCGCGGTCGCGCTACCTATGACCTTGGCGCGACCGCCATCTTTGCTTCCAAATCAGACCCGCGCTTTCATTATTGCCTGTATGTCCCTCCCGCAGTGGGGGAAGGGGCCAAAGTCGATCTGATGGTCGCCATCCATGGCACCGGCCGCACCTCTTTTCTTGGATTCCGCGACGCGTTTTCCGAGTTCGGACGCTGGAACGGCTGCGCCGTTTTGTGTCCGCTGTTTCCCATCGGCGTTCTCGGCGATGATGCCCGCAGCGGGTACAAATATATCCTCGAGGGCAACATACGCTACGATCAGGTGCTGCTCGCCATGGTTGAGGAGGTCAGCGCCAAATACAGTCAGGATTGGAGCCGCTTTGCCATGTTCGGATTTTCCGGCGGCGGGCATTTCACGCATCGTTTTGCTATCCTGCATCCCGACAGGCTCTGGGCGGCCTCAATCGGTGCGCCAGGCTCGGTGACCTTGCTCGATCCGACGCGTGACTGGTGGGTGGGCATTCGCGATCTGCCGGAGAAGTTCGGCACCACCTTCGATGCCGCAGCGCTGGCAAAAGTGCCTTTCCAGATGATCGTCGGCGACGCTGACCTGGAGACTTGGGAAATCACTCATGTCCAAGGCAGCACCCATTGGATGCCGGGCGCCAACGATGCGGGGCTAACACGGCCGGAACGCCTCATGGCATTGTGTCGATCGTTCGAGGAGGCGGGTGCGCGCGTGCGCTTCGATTTGCTGCCAGGCATATCTCATGAACGGGATGCGGTTCTCGATTCGGTCAAGGATTTCCTCGCCCAACAGCTCAAGGAACGACGGAACGCCTCACCATGAATCGTTGCGCCCCGGCCCGTGAAGATTTTGCGGCGATCAACACTCGACCACGTAGATCGCATCCAACCGCGACCCTGCTGCCGTGACCGACAACTAGAGCAACGCTTCGTACTGATCGCCAATCTTTTCGACTGCGAAATCCGCCGCCCTGCTTTTCAGCACGGCAGCAGGGGTGGGGTGGTCCAGCATCTCGGCCATCGCCTTCGCCAGGGCCGCGGCGTCACCGACCGGCACCAAGGTGCCGAAGCGGCCGTCACCGAGTATTTCGCGCGGGCCATGCGGAGCATCGGTAGAGATTATGGGGACACCTGCAGCCATGGCCTCGACCAACACGTTGCCAAAGCCTTCGCTGGTGGATGTAAGGACGAACAGATCGGTTGCGGCATAGCAGGCTGCGGGATCGTTGACGTAGCCGGCAAAGAGCACGTGCGCGCCGATGCCGGTCTCTTCGGCATAGGCGTGCAATTCGGCAGCCAGCGGACCTTCGCCGAAGATGACAAGCCGGGCAGGGCGGCGGGCACGCAGGGCAGCGAAGGCCCGCAGCAAAGTCCGGTGGTCCTTGACCGGCACCAGGCGCCCGGCGGTGGCGATGACCGGGCCATCGCCCATTGCCGCCAACGCTGCCTGCCAGGCATAGGAAATCCCCTGCGGTGATTCAGCCGGCGACAGCGGGTTGTTGATGACGACGACCCTGGATTCGGGGAAACCGCGGGCGATGATGTCACGGCCGACACCCGCCGAAACGGCGATGGCTTTGGTTGTACGCGCTGCAACCAGCGCGGAAAGCCAGATCGCCAGCCTCGCGCCGAGGCCGCTGGCAGGCAGCGAGGCGGCGGCGTGGAAGCTTGGAAAGAATTTTGCCCGGCTTCTAGCCAGCATGAGTGACAGCGCCATCACCAGATTGGCGAATTCCGGGGCGCTATAGACCGCATCAGGGTCAAGGTGGCGGAACAAATTTGCGCTTCGCACTATGCCTTTCAGCGTCGCCGACTTGGCGTAACCCTCGCCGCGCAAGAGAAGGCCGAAGTCGACCAGATGCACGGCGGCGGAGCGCAGCGCGGCGTTAGGGCCTTCCGCGTTCCAGGTAAAAAGCGTGACCTCGTGGCCACGCGACGCCAGTTCATTTGCCATCAGGACGAAGACACGTTCGGCGCCGCCGCCCCTCAGGCTGGCGATGTGGAAAACGATGCGCTTCGCCATGCCCTGTGCTTCAGGCTCGGCTGGCGGCAAGGCCTGATCGGTTCGGCGGCCGGCGCATGTCGCGGATGATGCCCATGCCGATGGCCAGCAGCATGCCCAGGGCAAAGCCTGCGAACGCTCCTGCGCCTGCCACCAGGGAAGGGCGCGGTGGCCATGAGCGCCCTGGTGGCGGCACCGCGGTCGAAATCACCTGTACGTTTGTGGTGTCGATCTGCTCGCGCTCGCTGATTTGGCGCGCACGTGACAGGAAGCTCTCATAGACGGCTCTCTTGGAGGCGGCATCGCGTTCAAGTTCACGCAGGGCGACTTCGGACTCGCTGTCGGTGAAAACATTGCTTTTCAGATCGTTCATCCTGGCGTTGAGAGAAGCCAACGAGGCCCTGGCCTTGTCCAGGCTGGCCTTTGCCGTGCCGACGGTGCGGGAGAACTCGGCCCGGAGTTGCGAGTTGACGGTCTCGAGTTCCGTCCTGAGTCTCACAATCGTCGGGTGGCGCGGACCGAAGGTCATTGACTGTGAGTCGATCTGCTGCCGCAGGCTGTTTGACCTGTCGCGCAGCGCTGCGAGTGCCTCCGAAACCGTGGGGTCGGGATTGGCTCCATTGATACCGGAGGCAACCAGGGCGTCATAGCTTGCCTGCGCGGCGATGACGCGCGATTGCGCATCGACGATTTCGCCATTGAGCTGCGTCAGCGTCTGCGAACTGACGAGTTGGCCGTTGCTGGACGACAGGTTGTGGCTGCGCCTGTAGCTCTCGACCTTCTCTTCGGCAGCCTGCACGTCGCTCTTGAGTTGGCCAAGCCGGCTGTCAAGGGCAGCCGCGGCACGGCTGGCGCCGGCAGCTTCGGCCTTGGCCAATTCTTCCTGGAAGTTTTTGACTATGGCCTGCGAGATCAGGATCGCCTTGGCGGTGGTTTCCGCAGATACCGAGAGGGTTGTGACAAACGAGGTCGGGTCCGCGATGGCGTCTACCCGATCCGCCAGGTTCTTCAAGGCGATGAGCCTCGGGTCGGGCTTCGCCACAGCGCCGGACGAGGATGTGCTCCGGTCCGGATCGAAAAACTCCGGATCGTGAGTCAGATTCAGTTCGTCCACCACACGGGAAAGCACGTTGCCCGAGGTCAGGATGCGCTGCTTGCTGCGCGTGCTGAGCAACTGGCTATCGACCTGACCCGGTTGCGAGTAGAGGTCGTTTTCCACAACCTGCAAATTGGATGGGTTGATGAGGACCTCCGTCGTGACGGTGTAACGCTGTTTACTGAGCAACGCATAAGCACCGCCGACAATGCCGCCGATTACCGCCAGCATCAACGCCAGGGCGAGGCCGGCCCGCAGCCAGACGAACAGGCGTCGAAAATCGAGCTCGAGGAAATCGCCGATCTTGTCCAGTGTCACCGTCGCGACTGGCTCTGGAGCTTGCGGCGTCACCGGCGCGGAGCTTGGCGCCGCGACCGGGCCACGCTGTTGCAGCATTGCCCTGCGCCGTGCATTGGCGATACGCTCGAATGCACTGTTGTTGGAAGCCGTCGCGGGGATAGGGGGTGTGCCGGAACCGGCAGACATGGTGACAACCCTTGTTAAATCATTACGCTTGGCCTGCTCTACAGAAACATCGTTAACATCTTATTTTCCAAGTTGGCCCATTTTACTGTTCATACACCCCGTCCGTCCGGCGGACGTTGAAGGGATTTCGTTGCCCAGAATGCCGTTCGAATATCGCCATTTGGATGGGCCATGAGCTATCCCGCTGCCGCTTCGGAACGAGTGTTGTCCAGCCGAGCGCGCCGTCAGAACGCGCTGTCGCTGCTGTTTTTCCTGTGCGCGGCGTTCGCGCTCCTGCTTCGCTTTACGGTGTCGCCGCAGGTGATGAACATGGTCGTCGACTATACGGCCCAGGGAGGCTCGTTCTACGAAAAGCTGCATTTCGGCACCTATGCGATCATCCTGCTGCTTCCTGTCGTTCTTTTCAGCCGACCGTTTCTGCTGCACGGCGATGAAATTGGAATATTCAAGGCGTTGATCCGCTATTCGGTGCTGATGTTCGCGCTGGTGCCTTATCTGTTCGTTACCGGCCGTGCGGGCTCCTCCGGCTTCATCATCGATACCTATCTGGTGGCCGGCGCCACAGGCCTGTTGATGCTGGCATTGAATGCAGAGGTGCGGCGGGCGTTGGGAGACGTCGTGCTTGGAATGGCGGTCCTGAGCGCTGTCATCGGCACCATCGAGGCGGTGACTCAACATCGGTTGTTGCCCTATGGCTTGAACGAACTGCAATTCAGGCCAACTGGCCTGTCGTCCCATCCGCTGGCACTGGGCGCGCTCTGCGCCACAAGCATTGGATTCGTGCCGCTGACGCACTGGCGCATCTGGATGCGGGTGATGGCGATCTTCCTGTTATTCATCGGTTGCGCTGCGTCAGGCGCTCGCGCTGCGCTGATGCTCGCCACGGCGGAAATCCTCATTCTGCTACTGTTCGTGCCCTGGCCGGGCCTATCGCTCAAATACGAGCGGCAGGCCAAATTTTTCGTACTGATGTTCACCGTCGCCGGTGGCGCGGTGCTCGTAGCTGTACTGTTTGCGGGCGGTCTGCTGAATCGATTCAGCAACACCATCTTCGACGAAAACTTCATGGCCCGGGTGACCATTTACCAGGTATTCGGACTAGTCAGCTGGAACGACATCCTGTTCGGCATGAACGTTGACGACCTGCTGGCGATCGTCAGGCAGAAGCTGCATCTGCCCTACATCGAAAGCGCGCCTGTGGTAATTATCTTGCTCTTCGGCCTGCCCATAGCCCTGCTGTTTACAGCGCTGATATTCTGGTTTGTCTTCCGGCTGCTGCGCGGGGCGCCGCTGCCCGCATGGATCGGCACCATAACGTTCTTGCTTGCCGCGCTGTCGAACAACGCGCTTTCGTCAAAAACGCCGGACATGACGATCATCGTGGTGTTGCTGCTTGCCTACAGGGACCAGTCTTCGGTCGCTGCATTGAAGCCGACTGAGATCCGTTAAGCCCGGACCCCAAACCGGTCAGCCGGCGCTATCCACAACCTCGACACGGCCCGCGCGATTGAGCGTGTGAATGCCGGACCGAGCCCATGCCGGCCCGGGATCGATTGGCTGGGGCAGTTCGAAACGGACGTCGAAATTATCAAGCCGATCCAGTCGCATCAAGCCCAGACCACCGCCATAGGCTCTCAAGCCGTTTTGCACCGGTAGCAGCAAAGCGTCGCCCTGGCGGATAAAAGCGCCGCCCGGTCGAGTGGCGGAGTGATCGACTGCGACCGGATTGAGCGCGTGCGCAGCCCAGGGCCCACGCAGCGCCGGAGCGGAATAGACGGCCATCGTGTCGGACGCGCTGCCGTGACCGAACCGCTCGGTCCCCAACAGCCAGAAGCGGCCGTCGGATTCGAGCAGCGTAGCGTCGTTGAAATCCCTGTCCGTCATCAGCACCGTATCGCGCACCCAGTGATCCGGAAACTGCACCGCACGGTAGAGCACCAGTTCTCGCGCCGCAGCGCTTTCAGGGATCATGAAAATCTCGCCGGAGTGAGCGAACACCTGCGGATATGACAGGTGATGCGCTTCCTCCAGCACCAGTTTCGGCACGCTGAAAGTGCCGTCGGTGCTAAGTTCGGCGACAGAAATCACGCCGCGGCCGGTGGCGTAGGGAAACTCCTCGACAAAAAGATAGTGACGGCCGTCGCGCTCGAGAACGAACGGGTCGGCGTAGAATCGCTGCCCGTCATCGGCAAGCACGGTGAACGGCTTGCCATCCAGCTGTCCGGTTTCGGCGACACCTGGACCGTCGATCAGCCGGTAAGCGACCTGCCAATAGAAGGGGCGCCGGCCACGTCGCAGTTTTTGCACGGCGCGGTCGAGCAATCCCCTGCCGAAAAAGGGCAGATAATACCTGACAAAACCGCCTTTCTTCAGGGGCGGCGCCGGGCTCTCGGCAATCGGCGCAAGTTTGCCCGTCGAAAAGCGGGCGACACATTGGGCAATCAGGGAGATGGCGCCGGCGAGCAGGTCATTGCTGGTTCGGGACAGCCAGAGCCGATCGCTGATCATCGGCCGCGCCCTGGCGACGGCAACGCCGTCGAGGCGCGCGGTGAGTTCTGGCAAACGCCCGCTCGCCAGCATCTCGGTCATGCCCGCGGCAAAGCTGCTATGGCCGCAAAATTCGAGCGTCAGGACAGGCGTGCCCCGTCGTGCGGCGGTAGCGGTGAGATCGACTATAAGATCGACTGGACCGGTATCGCCTGACGGCAGCGGCCCGGAACGGCTTGCCAGTGAGGGGCCGAAGCGCCGGCCCTCGAGCGCCAGCACATTATCCATCCCGCGCGCATTGGGTTCAGGCGCCGCCGCGCGGCAACTCGAAACCGCATGTCCAGCCGCACTCAACCGCGCCAGAAGCTCATTCTCCCAGCGCCGGGATGCGTCGGCGTGGCCGATGATTAAAATATTAGTCAATCCAATATATTCTTTTTCAAGACTACCGCCATAGACTACTTGTCAGCCCAACCTTTCACAAGAGTTAAGCCGGGAGAACGCGGCCTTGGTTATTAATCATATATTAAGAATTGAGATCACGAAGGCGCTTCCCGGCGCTATTATGGCTCTTGCGGGCAATAGTCGGCATGTCCCGAAGGCTGCAGGCAACCAGGATCAGCAATGAACGTCCTTTCACGTCCAAAACTGCCCTCCAGGCAGAAACTGCTGATCGTGTTCGGCACGAGGCCGGAGGCACTCAAATGCTTTCCAGTGGCGCGCGCCGCCCTTGCTCATCCAGGCTTCATCACCGAAATATGCATCACCGCCCAGCATCGTGAAATGGTCGACCAGGTTGTCGAGCTGACCGGTCTGCCTGTGCACCACGATCTCAACATCATGCAACCCGGCCAGTCGCTGTTCGACGTGACCTCGCGCGTGCTCCTGGGCATGGCCGAGGTGCTGGACAAGGCGAAGCCCGATATCGTCATGGTGCAGGGCGACACCACCACGGCAATGGCCGCGGCCCTGGCTGCCTTCTACAAGCGTATCCCGGTCGCTCATGTCGAAGCAGGATTGCGCAGCCACAACATCAACTCGCCGTTTCCTGAAGAACTGAACCGCAAGATTGCCGGCGACATCGCCACCTGGCATTTTGCGCCGACCGTTCAGGCACGCGACAATCTCATCGCCGAAGGAAAGGCCGAAAGCACCATCTTCGTGACCGGTAACACGGTGATCGACACGCTGTTGCATTTTTCAAGCGCGATCGATGCCGACAGGCTGATGAACGCGAAGCTCGCTGCCCGCTTCCCCTTCCTCGACCCTTCCAAGAAAATGATCCTCGTCACCGGCCATCGCCGCGAGAATTTCGACGGCGGCATCCAGCGCATCTGTACGGCGTTGAAGGGATTGGCGGCGCGCGGAGACGTGCAGATCGTCTACCCTGTCCATCCAAACCCCAATGTGCGCTCGGTGGTCAACGCAGAGCTGGAAGGCGTGCCGAACGTCCATCTGGTCGAGCCGCAGGACTATCTACCGTTCCTGTACCTGCAGAAGCAGAGCTATCTGGTGCTTACCGATAGCGGCGGCGTGCAGGAAGAAGCGCCTTCGCTCGGCAAGCCGGTGCTGGTGATGCGCGAAAATACCGAGCGACCCGAGGGGATCGTGGCCGGCACCGCCCGTCTTGTCGGCACCGATGTCGAGAAAATCCTGTTAAACGCCAATCGCCTGCTCGACGATCAGGCTGCCTATCGCGGCATGGCGGAACGACACAACCCATATGGCGATGGCCGGGCCAGTAACCGGATTGTTGAGGAACTGCTGCACCATGGCTGAAATCAAAACCGTTTCCGTAATCGGCATGGGCTATATCGGCCTGCCGACCTGCGCCATTTTCGCCAGCCGCGGGCTCAACGTCATTGGCGTCGATGTCAACGGAGCGGTGGTCGAGAAGGTCAATCGCGGCGAAATCCACATCGTCGAGCCGGACCTTGACGGTCTGATCCAGAAGGTCGTGGCGAACGGCAAGCTCACGGCCTACAGCACGCCGCAGCCGGCGGACGCCTATATCATCGCCGTGCCGACCCCGATGACCCACGATCATAAGCCGGACGTGACCTACGTGCTCGCGGCGGCACGAAGCATCGCCCCGGTGCTGAAGCGGGGAGACCTTGTGGTGTTGGAATCGACGTCGCCGGTGGGAACCACGCGTATCATGACCGGCCTGCTTGCCGAGTTGCGGCCCGATCTCAAATTTCCTGTCCAGCATGGCGAAGACGCCGATGTGCTGGTTGCCTATTCGCCCGAGCGCGTGCTGCCGGGAAAGGTGCTGACCGAGCTGATCAACAACGATCGCTCGATCGGCGGATTGTCCCGCAAATCGTCGGAACGGACCGCGGCACTCTATTCGACCTTCGTCACCGGCGACCTGTTCATGACAACGGCCGAAAGTGCTGAGCTGGTGAAATTGACTGAGAACGCGTTCCGCGACGTCAATATCGCCTTTGCCAACGAGCTTGCCGCAGTATGTCAGGATCTCTCGCTCAACGTATGGGAAGTGATCGACCTCGCCAATCGGCACCCTCGCGTGAATATCCTTCAGCCGAGTCCGGGCGTTGGCGGTCACTGCATTGCGGTTGATCCATATTTTATCATCGACGCTGCACCCAACAGCACACGGCTGATGGCTTCGGCACGCCGGATCAATTCCGAGCGGCCCATGTCGGTGGTCAGGGATATCGAGGCCTTGCTCGACCCCTCCCGCAAACAGACGATCGCCTGTCTTGGCCTCAGCTTCAAAGCCAACATCGACGATTTGCGCGAGAGCCCGGCCGTCGAGGTGGTGAAGCTTCTGTCCGATATCCCGAATGTGAAGATCATTGCGGCTGAACCCAACACAAATGCGCTGCCGCATGAGCTCGAGGGCAGGGGCATCGTGTTCACCGACGCACTTTCGGCCATCGACAAATCCGATATCGTCGTCCTCCTGGTCGACCATCGGCAGTTCAATCTGGTCGACCCCGAGGCGCTCAAGGACAAGAAGCTCGTCGATACGAGGGGCCTGTGGACGTGGCGCAAGGCACGCAAGCCGGACGCCCGCATCGAAGGCAAGAAACCAGAGGTCGCACAAGTGACGCTTGCAAGGGAGCAGGCCGCATGAACGCGCACGCCCCGGCATGGGCGCAGCATTCCCTGTTGGCGTCACGGCGCCGGGAGTTCCTTGGCGCACCTATCCATGCGCTGACCATGGCAGAGACGCTGGCCATCGCCGACGAGGCGATGACCCTGCGGCGGCCGCTGCATCATGTGGTCGTGAACGTCGCCAAGCTGGTGACCATGCGCCAGAATGCCGAACTACGCGAGGACGTGGCCGGGGCGGACGTTGTCAATGTCGACGGCATCGGCGTGCTTTGGGGTGCACGTCTGTGCGGTGTCGCGCTGCCCGAGCGGGTGGCGGGCGTCGACATCATGATCAATCTGCTAAGCCTCTGCGCAAAGCGTGGATTTAGGCCGTATCTGCTGGGGGCCGAACAGCACGTTCTCGACGCGGTTGTAGCGAGACTTGCCAAAGACCATCCGAGTCTCAGTATAGCGGGAATGCGCAACGGCTATTTCAAGCCGGAGGACGAGGCCGGGATCGTCGCGGCGATCAACGCCTCGGACGCCGACTGCCTGCTGGTGGCCATGCCGACACCGCGCAAGGAACGCTTTCTCAAACGCTACCGCGGTGAACTCGCCTCAAGCTTCGTGATGGGCGTGGGCGGCAGTTTCGACGTCTATGGCGGCAAGGTTGCCCGTGCGCCGAAGCTGATACAAGCGGCCGGCCTGGAGTGGCTGTTCCGCGTCGTCCAGGAGCCGCGACGCTTGTGGCGCCGCTACTATGACACCAACACTGCCTATGCCGGGCTGCTGTGCCGGGAGTTCTGGGAGCGTCGCTGGCGCCGAAACGCCGGTTTATAAGTTCGCTTTCCCACAAATAGGGCCGTTGGCCTTGGACTTCGGCCCTACGCGATCCGTAGCCGCGCGCGCAGCTGGGCGACGAATTGCGTCGCTGCCACAGGGTGGAACAACGAGGTCAGCCCGAAGAAAACCGCAGCACCGGCAGTGCCGCCGGCGACAAGCGAGAAGATCGCCGGCAAGTCGCCCACCACCATGCTGGCAAGCTTGGCGGCCAGCCCCGTGCTGAGCGAGATGATCACCGAAACACCGATGTCGCGCCACGGCACCGGCACCGGTGTGAGCCGCTCGCTGATGATAATGCAGGTTATGGAGCCCACCACCGAGCCGCCCGCTAGCGCCAAAGCGGCGCCGATCTCCGCCATCGGGGGAATCAACAGCAGGGACAATGCGATTGTTGCCACCGAACCGAAGAGATTGGCGATGATCAGCAGCCACGGCCGCTTGTGCGCGTGCACCACGACGCCATAGACGAAGCTGGTGAGGTTGGCGCACAGCACGCTGAAGGCAATGATCGGAAACAGCAGGCCAAAGCGGCCGTGGTATTGCGAAGGCAGCATGAGCGCGGTGATATCGCTGCTGAGCGCGACCAGCATCGCTGCAATCGGCAGGCAAAGCCGCATCATCAGCGCCATCAGTTGCGACAGCAGCCGGCCCGACGCCGCGGGCCCATCCTCGTCGAACCGGCTGACCACCTCCGGAAAGGCGCCCATGTTGATGGCGTTGGCGACCATGTCGATCGGCTGGCGGGCCAGCGCATAGGCTGCTGCGAAGATCGCCACAGCGCTGGCATCGTAATAGATCTTGAGGAACAGACGCTCCGCGCTGTTGAGCCCGAAGCCAACCAGCGCCATGATGATCAGCGGTACACCGAGCGCAAAGAAGTCCCTGTGGGTGAAACGCGGCGGACCGGTAACGAGCCGTCGCGATGCCATGATGCCCGCCACGATGCCGGCAATCAAGGCGCCGAGGCTCGAGCCCAGCGATACCGTCAGAAAGCTATCCTGGAAGACAAGGATGGCGCCGATCGGCAATGCGAGTTGCAGCAGGGCACGCAGGGCTTCTAGCATCGAATAGACCGAATGGCGCTGCTGCATCTGCAGCACCGTCAACGCGAAGCGGCTGATGGATCCGGCGACCAGATAGCCGCAGACCGCGATCGCGAACTCGACCCAGCGTTCCGGCACGATCACCGCCGACGCGCCTACCGATATGACCAGCGCCAGGGCCGTAGTGGCAAGCAACACCTGCCCGGCCAGCATCAGGCTGCCGCGGCTGACTTCGCCCTTGCCCCCAAGCCTGAGCAAGGCGATGCGCAGCCAGTTGGTGACGGCAATGTCGGTCATTTCACCGACGGTCACCACCAAGGTGAGCAGGCCGTACTCGGTCTGGTCGATCAGACGCGTCACGACGACCAGCAGGAGCAGCGCTGAAATTCGCGTCAGCAGGATCGCCGGGGCATAAATGAGCGTGGAACGAAGCAGCAAGGGCGTGTCCCTGGAAAACTCACCTTCGACTAGCCGCCGACTGGCGGAAAATCCAGCGCGATGACGGCGAAGGGTGAACAGATTCAGTTTGAACTAAAAGATTTGCCGTAAACCTTATCGGGAACGTTTGCTTTGCAGTTACCCGGTCTGTGTTATTTAGAGTACCATCATGTTGCAGCGCCTCATATCCGATCGAAAAATACATGTCCTGGTCGCGACGCCGTCGGGCGTTTCGGGGCAGGGCGGCATCGACCGCATCATGGGGGCGCTGAAGCAGGAGTTCGAACGGCAAGAAATCGCCGACATCGATGTGTGCTTCCTTGCCAGTCGTGGCCCGGGGCATGTCGGACTTTCGATCTTCTATATGCTCGGCTTTTGCTTACGGATGCTTAAGGCGCGTCTGGCTGGACGCGCCGATGTCATTCATATCAACATCTCAGTTTCCGGCAGCACCTACCGCAAGATGGTGATCGCCGCCTGTGCACGGCTGCTGTCGATACCTTATGTCCTGCATTTGCACGGGGCGCAGTATCAGACATTCTGGAAAGCCGACCGCGGTTTCGTAAGCCGCCGTATCAAAGCTCTGTTCGAGCATGCCGATCGGGTGATCGTCTTGGGCAGGCTTTGGCGCGATTTCGTCGCCAGCCGGGCGCCGGGCGCTGCCGGCAATATCGTGATCGTGCCCAATGCGACCGAAGTCCCGTCGCTGGCGCATGTCGGCGGCGGCGACCATGTGCATATCCTGTTCCTGGGCCGGATCGGCGACCGCAAGGGCGTACCGCAATTGCTGGAGGCACTGCACCGCATGAGCCCTGCCAAGAATTGGCGCGCGACGATTGCCGGCGATGGCGAAGTCGAGGCGGCTCGGACAAAATCAGCCGCGCTGGGGATTGCAGACCGGATCGCCTTTCCGGGTTGGGTGGGACCTGACGATGTCGCATCGCTGATTTCTTCGGCCGATATTCTGGTTCTTCCCTCCTTCGCCGAAAATCTGCCGATGTCGGTGATCGAAGGCATGGCAGCCGGTTTGGCGGTGGTGGCGACCCCGGTTGGCGCCGTCGAAGACATAATCACCGACGGGCAATCCGGGCTGCTGGTGCCGCCAGGCGATGTTACAGCGTTGACCGAGGCGCTGAGCCGCCTTGCGGAAAACCCGGCACTGAGGGCAAGGCTTGGTGCCGGTGCCATGGCCGTGCATCGGGAACGGCTTGAACTCGCCCCGTTTGTCGGCGCAATCTGCGATGTTTGGCGGTCGGCGGCGTCAAGCCGTCAACCGGTCAAGCGCTGAGGCCGACGATCGCGGCGGCGCTTCCAGCCTGAATTCGCGGTGGAATATCTCCAAATTCAACAGCGCCCATATCAGCTTTTCGTGGTCGGCGGCACGCGTGGTGTGTTCCGAGACGATTTGATCAAGCTGCTTCGGACTCAGATAGCTGCGAATGACGGAGTGAGGCGAGCAAAGATGGTCATGCACGTAGTTCCTCATCGATCCGCGAAACCATTCGGCGACCGGTACCTTGAACCCGACCTTGCGGCGGCTGAGAATTTCCTCCGGGAGGATATTGGCCATGCTGTCGCGCAGGATCTGCTTGCTGTGCAACCAACCCAGCCTGTAGCGATCGGGCAATTTGCTGACGAATGAAACCAGGTCGCGATCGAGGAACGGCATTCTTCCTTCGATTGAACCGGCCATCATCATGTGGTCGCCTCGTTCCAGGAGATTGTCGGGCAGCCACGATGTCTGATCGAAAAACAGCACGCGGCGAAGATGGGAAGCCGTGGCGCTTGACGAGAACGGAAAGTCGTTGCGCTCATAACGGCGATTTGCGGACGCACCGATCAGCCAAGCGCGCTGCTGCGCCGAAACGGCTCCAAACCAGGAGACCATCCGGGCGGCAAAGTCCCTGTCGCCCGCGGTGCGGGCAAACGTATCGACCTTGGCCGACGCGCCCGGCATGGCGCGTACCAAAGGGGAAAGGACGTTGTCGTGCAGCGAGGCTGGAACAAGCGACTGGTAGATCCCGGCCAGTGATTCCGCGCGATGCTTGGGATAGCCGCCGAGAATCTCGTCGGCTCCTTCTCCGCTGAGCACCATCTTGACGTCCTGGGAGGCGCGCTCCGACATCAGGTAAATTGGAATATCGCTGCTTTGCGAAACAGGTGCGCCGCGTTGGCGAACCATCGCCGGCAGGTGATCCATCAGATCGCCTGGCTGGATGACAAGTTCGCAATGATCGGTCTTGAAATGATCCGCAACGCGCCGGGCGAATGCAAGTTCGCTATAGGCTGCGTCGTCGAACCCGACGGAAAACGTGCGAATAGGTGTGGCGCTGTGCCTCGCCATCAGGGCGACGATAGCCGAGGAGTCGAGTCCTCCGGAGAGGAAGGCCCCAAAAGGTGCGTCGCTGCGCATCCTGATCTCGACGGAATGGTCGAGCAGTTCCAGAAATCGCCGCTTGGCGGTTTTTCCGTCGATTCGCTCGGTCAGGGCCGCCTGGTCCGGAGGCGTATAGTAGCGCGTTTCCTTGACTACCCCTTGCGACCAAACAGCATAGCTTCCGGGATTGAGCTTGCGGATCTGTTTAAAAAGCGTGCGTGGTCCCGGCACATAACGCCAGCTCAGATACTCGTGCACGGCATCCAGATCGAGTTGCTGCGCATCTTGCTGCGACGACAACAATGCGCTGATCTCCGAGGCAAACAGCAGCAGTTTTTCGCTTTGCATGAGGTAAAGCGGCTTTTCCCCGAAAGGATCCCGGGCGAGGATCAATTCCTGCCTCTGAGCATCCCAGAGTGCAAAGGCGAACATGCCGCTCAGCCGGTCGAACATGGACAAGTGCCATTGATCGTAGGCTCGGAGCAGCACCTCGGTATCGGAGCGCGTTCGAAAATGATGGCCAAGGCCGATCAGTTCCTGGCGAAGCTCGATGTAGTTATATATCTCGCCGTTGAAAATTATTTTGAGACGACCGTCCTCAATCTGCATCGGTTGATTCGACTCAGGCGCCAAGTCAATAATCGCCAGGCGGCGATGGACCAATGCCAGTTGTTGCTCGCCGGTATTCAGGTCCAATATCTCGGTGCCTTCGGCATCGGGACCGCGATGCCGCAATGCGTTTGACATTCTGGCGGCCTGCTCTTGTGGATTATCGGCCCTTCGACCGATCCATCCGGCAATTCCACACATTGTTCCCCCTAGGCGCGCATTCCTCCACTCCAGTACAACAAATGTGTTAAACACTTCGTGCCAACACAACCCAACCGGGAGAAAGCTGCAACAGGCCCGTTCCTCGATCGGGCCCGGCGGTCAGGGGTTGCCACCGGCTGTTCGCTGGTGAGGGGACTGGCGGCACTTATGGCAGGCCCAATGCCTGCAGCATCTCCGGGTCGGGTACCGGGGCGCCATCGGCCGGGATGAGGCTCATCCCATAGGGATTGGAGAACTCCCAGACAGACCATGGGATCGCAAAGCGTTCGGACTCTCGGCGCACTGCCTTGAGATAGCGCGAACGGTCGGCCTCGAAAGCGCCCATGCGGCCGTCCGCGGACATGAGGATAGCACCGAATTCGCCCATGAAGAGCCGCCGGCTGGGAATGCCATGGGCTTCAGCCCAGTCGACAGCCTGGCGAAAGCTCGCCTCCAGTTGGCTCTGGCCCCAGTTCTGCTCGAAATATTTCGCGATTGCTTGGCGCTCGGTGGCCATGTTCATCATCTGCTCGACTCTGCTCAAGCCGGCAGCTTCCATCCGTGCTCTAAGGGTTTCGGTCACCACTTCGGGTGTACTGCTGTCGGCCGGCCAGGGAAGTCCCGAAGCAAAGCTGATTGTGTCATCGGGCCGCTGGTGAGTGAAGCTGTGCGGCTCATACATATGGAAGCTGTAATAGAGGTTTGGGTCATCAAAGCCGGGGCTGAGGTTGACCAATCCGGCAATGCTGCCGCCGCAGGCGCCGGTTGCAACGATGGTAAGTTCGCTGCTGACCGCTCGAATGTCGTGGACGGTCCCTGCCATGATCCGTTGCCAGTCATCGCTGCCGCTCGCATCGCAAGGGTAGTATGCGGGCTCGTTGTAAGGTTCGAGGGCGACTTTGTCGGTGCCTATCTTGACCAGCATGGCGGCGACCGCCACAACCATTTGACGATAGCGGGCGACACCCTCGCTGTCGGCGCCGCCATAGATCATCTCCATGCTGTAGTCTGGAACCTGAGTGACGCCATGCAGGTCGAAAACCACCTTGAGGCCAGTCGACGTGATCCGCTCGACGGCGGCGGCAAGTATGTCCAGCGCCTGCTGCCGCTTGGCGTCCCCGCTGGCAAGCAGCGGGCCGGGATCGACGCTCAGCCGGACGAAGTCGAAGCCCATCGATCGGATGTGGGCAAACACCTCCCCGGCCGGCCAGTCGGTGAGCGGCCTGCTTTCCGCAAGCCACTCCTTTTCGCTGCGATAGGGCGGCCAAACGTAGGTTCCATCTTTGTCCACCGGCGACCAGTTGAGCCACTGATGCACGCCAACGCCGCGCTTGAGAGGGATGGGCGCTGCGTCGGCAGCCACAAGCAAGGCGAGCACCCAGGCAACAACATACACCGCTTTTTGCATCGCTCCCTCCGCATGCTCGCGGGAGATATTAACCGCAACGAACGGGAAAGAAGATTGCCGGCCCGCAGCTTTTCGACGGCATGGTATACAAGGACCGAAACGTTGACGGGGCGTGCATGAGAATCGGCTGGTACATCAACCGATTGCGCAGCATGGGACCGGCCGAGGTGTTGCACCGGCTGGGCGAGCAACGTCGAAGGATCGCGTCGCGCCGCCGCGATGATGGGTGGGAGCGCTATCCATCGCCGCAGTTGCACCCAGTGCTGCCCGGATTTCGCCATGCTGCGCTGGCAGCGACCGACGCTCAACGGCAAGCCATAGCGGCGGCCGCGCAAGAGATACTTCACGGCCGGTTTTCGGCACTCGGGCGGACATGGCCAAAGCGTGAGCCAGATCTTTTGTTTCCTGCTGAGCTTTGGCGTCTTGATCCGGTGACCGGCAGGCTTTGGCCTGGCCCCGAGGCTCATACCTTCGATATCGATTTTCGCGATGGCGGCGACCTTGGCGATATAAAATATGCCTGGGAGATCAACCGGCTGCAGCAATTGCCAGTACTGGCTGCATACCTGCTCCTCAGCGAGGACAATCGATCCCGGAATGCCATCGAGGCGGCAATCGGCAGCTGGCATTCCGCCAATCCGCCGTTCCGAGGCATTGGCTGGGCTTCCGGCATCGAAGTAGCGCTGCGAGCCATCAGCCTGATCATCACCCTGGACCTTATCGGTGACCGGCTTGACCCGGCGACGCTGCGGAAAGCTGGTGAGATACTCGCGGCAAGCTCCTATTGGCTGCCGCGGTTTCCGTCGCGATATTCCTCCGCCAACAACCATCTTGTCGCAGAGTTGGCTGGCGAATATCTGGTTGGCCTGGCGCTCGGGGCCGAATCCGAAATTGCCCGCAGCGCCCTTTTGAATGAGACGCACAAGCAGATTCTTGCCGACGGCGCCGGTGCCGAGCAAACGCCGACCTATGCAGCTTTCAGCGCCGAACTCATCTTGCTGTGCGCCGCCGCGGCACGCCAGGCGGGAATGCCGTTTCCCTCGGCCGTCGAAGCGCGTCTGGGCGCCTTCGCCAATTTCGTCGGCTGGCTGCCACAGAAAGCCGCCCGCTTCGGCGACGACGATGAGGGCCATGTGCTGAAGCTGGGCGACGAGCCGAACTATATCCGATCGGTCGCGGCCGCCATCCACGGCTTACTGGGGACGCCGGGCAACGCGCCGGAGCCCGACGATTTTCGTTCGCTTTTCTTTGGTGCGCCGTCGGGCCCGACGCCCGCGGCGCATGGCTTGCAGACGTTCACGCAAGGCGGGCTCTCCGTCTGGCGCGGAGCAATGAATGGCCGCAATATCGAACTGACGTTCGACCATGGACCGCTCGGCTATCTCTCGATAGCGGCCCACGGCCATGCCGACGCGCTGTCGCTCACCCTGTGCATCGACGGTGAGCCGGTGCTGGTCGATCCCGGCACCTGGCTCTACGGTTCGGGAGGCGCATGGCGCGACTGGTTCCGCTCCACACCGGCGCACAACACGCTGAACATCGAGGGCAAGAGCCAAAGCACCATCGCTGGAAGTTTCAACTGGTCGCACAAGGCAGTCGCAGCGCTGGTGGAGAGCAAGCCGGGGACGCACTGGAGGCTGAGCGCCCGGCATGACGGCTATAGAAGCCGCTTCGGCGTCGTGCATCAGCGCACCTTGGCACGCCAGACCGATGGCATCCTCATCACCGACCAACTGCTCGGCGGCAGGCGCCAGTCCGAGATCGTCTTCCAACTGGCCGCCGGCCTCCATGCCGACCGGCACGAAAACACGGTCACGGTGTTGCGCGACGACGAGGCGCTGTTGGCCATCCGCTTTCCCGATGCTGCGCTCGATATCGGCGCCGGCGGTGACATGCCAGGGCAAGGCGGTTGGGTTTCACTGCGTTTTGGCACCAGGCAGCAAGCCGAACGCCTCGCCTGGCACGGCGAAGTGGGCGAAGCCGGGATCAATATCCATCTTGCCCCAATTCATCAGCCGCAATGGCAAAAACCGTCGCCAACGTAGAGTTGCCGGGCGAGTTCCAGCCGTATTCGACATTAATTACGTTTGGACATTTAGCGGTTTCGTTACCGTTGATCTGCTAGTCTCGCACCATCCAGCCTGCTTTGCCCGCTGCGTCCGCAACAGCCACTGGTTGCAGGCGGCGTAGCGGGTTTGGCGGGATTTTGTGCTTTGCTATTCGCCAGATCGCCTTCTTGCGACCCCAGACTGCCTTCTTACGACCAGGAGCCGCTGCAACGATGTTTCCCGAATTTGCCCGAGCGATTGTGGAAAAGCTTTCGAACGTCAATCTGACCACGCTCGGCCTGCTTCTCCTCACCGCTCTGGGCAGCGCGGTGATCGCCTACTGGCGAACTGCCGAACATAAGTCCCTCAGGGACTTTTTCGACTTCGCCTTCCCACAGGAAGTCATCCTGCACCCGTCGGCGCGAGCCGACGCCCTGTTCTGGATCACGAAACGGGCGATAATGCCTTTCCTGCTTATTCCTGCCGGCGTCACCTTCGTCGTCGCGGTGGGCTATGGCACACGCGAGGCAATTGGCTGGTTCCTTAACATCCACGCGCCGCTTCTAGGCGGCCCGGCGGGACCAGTGACGATCGTCATCTTCACCGCAACCATGTTGGTCGCCTATGATATTTCATACTACCTCTACCACGTCGCCCAGCACCGTTTCCCGTTCCTGTGGGAATTGCACAAGGTACATCATTCGGCCGAAGTGATGGTGGGGATCACCAAGGACCGGGTTCATCCGCTGGACGATCTGATGAACCGTATGTGGGATGGCGTCATCCCGGGCATCTGCTTCGGTATCTGGAGCCTGATCGCACTCGATCCGGTAGAGGTCGCTATCTTCGGCATCAACGTCTACGTCATCCGCAACATCCTGATGATGGACTTTGTTCGCCATACGCATCTCAAAATATCGTTCGGCCCGTTGAACAACATCATCCTGTGTCCGCACTGGCACCAGGTGCATCACAGCATCGACCCGCGTCACTACGATAAGAATTTCGGCCTGCTTTTTTCGTTCTGGGATCGTCTGTTCGGAACGCAATTTGTCCCGGAGCCGGATGAAGACCTGAAATTTGGCCTGGTCGATCGCGATGTGCGCGATTACCAGTCGCTCTTTGGGCTCTACATCCTGCCGCTCAAGAAGATGGCAAGGCATGTCATGCGACTGTTTCACAGACGGCCCAATGTGGTCGCGCAGCCACAGGACAGTTCTCCTTCATGAACACCGCTGTTTCCATCGACGTCCTAGGCGCGGAGCGCCTGGAAATCGTCCGTTCGGCGGATCGCCTGGCTGCGGTCGAAGCCGCTTGGATGGAGCTTTGGCATCGTACCGACGGGCTGATCTTTCAAAGCCATCCCTGGATTTCGGCATGGTGGAGTACCGTACAACGCCGTGACCAGCGCGCGTTGCGGATCGGCCTGGTCTGGAAGGGCGAGAGACTCGTCGCTGTCGTTCCGCTGGCGATCGGCAGGCGCAGGGGGCTGCGGTTTCTCGAATGGGCGGCCGGCAGCTATACCGACTATGGGGATATTCTCGTCGCTCCGGAATGCTCGTTGTCGGCGCTGCAGGAGCTATGGACCCAACTCTGCGATGCAGGTGGCTTCGATCTGGCCTTGATCAGTCGTCTCTCGCCGGATGCGGCGGCCCGCAAAATTTTCACGCCGGGAGCTTCCGCCGGCATCAGGCTCCGTCACTTTCACCGAACGGAAGTCAGCTATCGCGTTGCCGGACAATGGGAAAGCGGAGCGGCATGGTTGGCGGACCAGTCGAAAAAGACGCGCCAGAACTATCGGCGCGGCATCAAAGCGCTGGAAGAAACCGGAGAGGTGAGATTTCGCCTGCTTGCGCCCGACGAGCCGCTGCAACCGGTACTGGAACGCCTCGCGGCCTTGAAGCGGAAATGGCTGACCGAGCGCATGCGTGAGTCAGACCTCTTCGAAGAGGGCGTGCCGGTACTCGCCGCGCTCGTCGATGCGCTGGCGCGCGCCGGCGTGCTGCATATCTTCGTCCTCGAATGCAATGGCGTGATGGTCGCTGTGTCGATCAACTTCGTTCAGCACGACGTGATGATGGCCTTCGTGACGACGTTCGATCCGGATTTCGGCCGGGCGTCGCCGGGTGTGATCCTGTTGATGGATTACGTGAAGTGGTCAATCGATCACGGCTTGAGCACTGTCGATTTCCTCTGTGGCGCAGAGTCGTTCAAACACAAATTCTCGACGCAGGCGGTTACGCTGGAATCCGTCATCGGGACGCGCACGGCACAGGGTGTGCTTGCATCTCTTGCCGATCGTGTCCTTCAGACCGTCAGGCACATGCGCGAGCGTTCATCGGCAGCACCAGAGGGACGTGGTACGCCCACTCAAGCCGAAGCAGCCTTGGATTAGCGGCCCGCTCGCAAAAAGCTCAAATGAAGCCCGGTATCGGACCGTTTTGCGGCGTGGTGCGGTCGCCGAGGTCGAGGAAGATCTCGTCGATGTAGCACCACCCCCAGCCTTCCGGCGGATCGTAGCCTTCGATGACAGGATGGCCGGTTGCCCGAAAATGCTTGGTGGCATGGCGGTTGGGCGAGTCGTCGCAGCAGCCGACATGGCCGCATGTGCGGCAGAGCCGCAGATGCACCCACTGCGAACCGCTCTTCAGGCATTCCTCGCAACCGAGCGCGCTCGGGGTCACGTCGCGAATATCCCCGACGTGCCTGCATTCGTCTGCCATCATACGCTCCTGATCAGTTGTGGCGCCACGGCGAGACTGCCGTTTCGCGCGAGATATGCATGCAGCGCCGCAACCACCTGGGCGCCTTCACCGACAGCAGCCGCGACGCGCTTGATCGAGCCCGAGCGCACGTCGCCGATCGCGAACACCCCGCCGCGGTTCGTCTCCAGCGCACCACGTTCCTGGCCAATATCCGGACCCGTGCGAACGAAGCCCTTCGCGTCCAACGCCACGCCGCATTGCGCCAGCCAATCGGTGTTGGGGTCGGCACCGATGAACAGGAAGAGGTGGCGGATTGGACGCGAAGTCTCGGTGTCGCGGTTGCGCCAGCGCACTTTGCCAAGATTGCCGTCGTCGCCTTCCAGCGCCGTGATCTGCGTCTCAGCCAGCACTTCGATGTTCGGCTGTGCCCTGACGCGCTCCACCAGATAACGCGACATGCTCGTATCCAGGCTGCTGCCGCGCGCCAGCAGCCATACCTTCTTCACATGCGCCGCCAGGTAGACGGCAGCCTGGCCAGCCGAATTGCCGGCGCCGACCAGGGCCACATCTTGTCCGGCGCAAAGCCGCGCTTCGATCGGCGAAGCCCAGTAATGCACGGAGGTTCCCTCGAATTGCGCCAGGTTTGCCATGTCAAGCCGGCGATAGCGCGCTCCGCTGGCGATCACCACCGACCGTGCCCGCACGGTCTCCCCGCTGCCGACAGCGAGCGTGTAATGGGCGCCGGACGTGTCGCTTGCACTGCCCAGCAGCTTCGCCTCGTCCGGTATCACCATCTCGACGCCGAATTTCTGCGCCTGATTGTAGGCGCGCGCCATCAGCGCCATCCCCGAAATGCCGGTCGGGAAACCGAGATAGTTCTCGATGCGCGAGGAGGCGCCCGCCTGTCCGCCAAAGGCACGGCAATCGAGCACGATCGTCGACAACCCTTCGGAAGCCGCATAGACGGCCGCCGCAAGGCCGGCCGGTCCGGCGCCGACAATGGCTACGTCGTACAGCTTGCTGGAGTCGATCGGCCTGGTGAGGCCGATGCAGCGGGCAAGCTCGTTCTCTCCGGGATTGAGCAGCAGCTTGCCGTTCGGACAGAGCACGATCGGCAAATGGTGGATATCGACATGGAAGCGTTCGATCAGCGTCCTGGCGCAGGGATCGGCAGCCGAATCGAGAACCCGGTGCGGCTGACCGCTGCGGGCCAGAAAACCTTGCAGCCGCAACACGTCGCCGCTGTCGACCGGTCCGACAATGATCGGTCCGGCTGTGCCGCTCTCGAGCAGGCCGACACGGCGCAGGATCAGCGCCCGCATGATGCGCTCGCCGAGGTTTGCTTCCTGTACCATCAGGTCCCGCAGCCTTTGTGAGGGGATGACGAGCGCCTCGACCGGCTCGATCGCCTCCACATCCACTAGTGAGGGCCGGGCTGAAAGCTGCGCCAACTCGCCGACGAAATTGCCCGCACCATGCGTGACGATTGTTTCGCGCCGGCCGAAGCTGCCGCCCTGGATAATATCCACCTTGCCGGACAGGACCACGATCAGACCGGGTGCCAGCTCGCCGGCTTTGACGATCCGTTCGCCTGTGGCATAGGACACGGCTTCGCCGAAACGGCCCATGCGGTCCAGGTCCGCCTCAGCCAGCGCTGGAAACATCTGATCGTGACGGGCAATGGAGATCGGACTAGCGGATTGAGACATGGTTCGAACCTATCGCCGGTGTCCGACGGTTTGAAGGGGTTTTTTGCGGCTTGCGGCCGGTAGAAACCTAGCCCGCCTGTCGGCAAACGCTGTGCCCTGCGCTTCGCAGTTAACTGACGGCGGCGCGTGCGACGATGTCGTCGCGACGTGCCTCACAATCCGTTGCATCTCCTTGATTTGTTTGATTTGCGCATCCCGGCAAACCCGGCGCATGCTGCTTCAGCCGGCACCCGTGTAAGCCGGCCAGGCCCGGCGCGCCGTCCTGTGTCAAACTCTCGGCCGCCGGGCTTCTGGGCTGCAGAAAACGGCCTGTGTCCGAGCACTCCGCAAACTGGCCTGCGGCCTGTTGTTCGGCGAGTGCTCAGGCGGCTACCTGAAGCACGATCTTGCCGCGCGTGTGCTGCTTTTCGAGCCGTTCCTCGGCCTTGGCGACTTCCTCGAGAGGATAGATTGCCTGCACGAACGGCCTGACCTTCCCGGCGTCGATGAGGCGGCTGATTTCGGCAAGCTGCGCCGCGTTCGGCTTGGTCAAATAGGAAACGCCGCGAGCCCGATGCAGGCGGGCCTTCTCCGCTGATGGTTCGGAAAGCGTTGAGACGAGCGTCCCGCCAGGCTTGAGCACGTCCCACGAGCGGTCCTGTGTTTCACCCCCTACCAGGTCGAAGACGAGGTCGACGTCCTCGACAACTTCCTCGAAGCGCTGGTTCTTGTAATCGACCGCCTGGTCGGCGCCAAGCGCGCGGACGAAATTGAAATCCTGCGCGGAAACGGTCGTCGCGACGAAGGCGCCCGCGGCCTTTGCAAACTGCACCGCCAGATGACCGACGCCGCCGGCGCCGCCATGGATGAGGACCCGGTGCCCGGATTTGAGGCCGCCGTGATCGAACAGGCCTTGCCACGCGGTAAGGCCCGCAAGCGGCACGGCGGCCGCTTCTGTGTGGCTTAAGCGTTGCGGCTTCGCCGCCGCCTCCGTTGCCTTGACGACGACATATTCGGCGTTGCCGCCGCGGTCGTTGCCGAGCATGGCATATAGCGGATCGCCCTTCTTCAGCGTATGGGCCCGCGTGCCGCACAGTTCCACCACGCCGGATACGTCGCGGCCGAGCGTGACGGGCAGATCCGCGCCCGAAGATCCCTCGCGAACCTTGTAGTCGACGGGATTGACGCTTGCCGCGTAGACCTTGAGCGTGACCTCGTCGTCATGCGGCTGAGGCAACGGAACCGCATCCAGCGAAAGAACCTCCGGTCCGCCAAAATCGTGGATACGGACGGCCTTCATAGTAATCATGGCTCGCTCCTCGTCGGGTTGCAGTCCAGTTTGCCTCTGAACAGTTTCGCCGGCAGGCCGGCGTCTATCCAGCCGGCGGTTCGGTCGTAGCAAAGGCCGGCCGGGGTTGCGCGGTCAGTGTATCGTTTGCGAATGCTCGCCGCCGGGTTGCGAGATGCCGCTTAGCGCTTCACCTGCTGTCGCCGTCTCGCTGTTGGTGGCGAGGTCGCCCAGCGAAACGATGCCGACGAGGCGCTTGTCGCGGTTTAGCACCGGCAACCGGCGCACTTTCAGGTCAGCCATGTTGCGCAGAACATCCTCCGCGTCTTCGTCTTCGAAGCAATACCTGACCTCGGTGCTCATCACTTCCCGTACCTTGGCGTCAGGTGTCTTGCCTTGGGCGACGCCACGGATTGCGATGTCGCGATCGGTTACCATGCCGACAAGCCGGTCGTTCTCGCCCACCGGCATCGCGCCGGCGTCGAGGCGCCCCATCATTTCTGCCGCATCGCGCAGGGTTTGCTGCGGATTGGCGATCTCGACGTCCTTTGTCATGCAGTTGCCAACTTTCATTTTGACCTCCGCTGGTTGCAGGCCCGCCGCCGAATTCCGTGATGGAAGGGTGAATGAGCGCCAGCGCAAAACGTTCCATGGCAGGACCCGTTTCGAGCGCTTCGCCGGAATCACCCTTGCCATCTTCCACCCGACCGCCCCTTCAGGCGGTCGGCCCGGGAAAGGTCGGTTCCGAAGGAATTTCGGAAGGCGTGCCAGGAGGAACTCCGATCGGCTCCTGGTCCGGCGTTGGAATTGGATCCGGCGAGGGAGGGGGTACGCCTGGAGGTTCTCCCGGCGGCGTCTCCGGCGGGGCAGGCGGCCGGGCCGGCTCAGGATTGGGATTGTCCGGCAGTGGATTCGGGTTGTTCGGATCGGGATTGTTCATCGATCACTCCCCTGACATCTGTGACTGATCTCCGCCAAGACTGGGTTGCCGCAGCGGCGATCAAGGCTCTCTTGTGCTAAACCAAGGGGGAGCAAAAGCGTTCCCGCACCCGATGCCAAGCGCGGTGCCAATCCATCGGGCTATCGGGCGGTTCCCAGGCTGGCATACATTCCGTTAGTGCGGAACTGCGTCGGGTTGATGCCGTAGAGGCGGCGGAAGACCTTCGAAAAATAATTGGCATCCTCGAAGCCGCACATGATGGCGACTTCCTTGACCGGCAGGAAATCGGCCTTCGTCAGCAACTTCGCCGCGCGCTGCAGTCGCTGCTGCAGCACGAATTCGGCGGGCGGAAGTCCCTCGCTCTCGGCGAAGCAGCGCGAGAAATGCGCGCGGCTCAGGCCGCTGATCTCGGCGAGATCGGCAACGCGGAGCGGCCTGTCGAGATTGGCCTTGATGTGATCGATGACCGGCTGCATGGCGCTCTTGTCGTCGGTGACGGCATGCGAGCCGAAGACATCGTCGTAGAGCGCCATGGCTGCTTCATAGGCGACGGCCGAGGCGGCTCCCGGCGAGACCGCGCCCGTGATCAGGCGCACGCTGCAATCGGCGAGATGATCGATCGTCGAGGGCTGCAGCCGCAGTACCGGACCGACGGCAGCAAGGATCGACTTGTGGATGCGCAGTGCCTCCTCGCCGTTCATCGATATCCAGAAGAACTCCCAGCGCTCGCCCCTGGCCAGCCAGTAACGGTGGTTGTGCGGCACGAGAACCAGCAAAGTGTCGCCCTTTTGCAGGCGGTAGTTCCGGTTCTCGTAGCGCAATCGACCGGTGCCGCTGATCGTATGCTGGAGCACGGTAAATGGCGTCTGGCCGCGCTTGCGCCCATCCCAGTCGTAGGCCTCGTTCTCGCGCACTTCATAGCCGGTGCTTGTCGGCATGGTGTGTAGGCGCTGGCGCCCGCGCGGCAGCGATACCGTCCTGCCCGCCGGGCCGATGTCGATCAAGTTCCGCAGCACAAAATTACCCCTAAAAGCATAATCCTTCTCTGGTCGCGTGCCGAATAAGGCGCATAATCCCTCGAGAAAAGCAAAAGAAACCGCGGTCAAAGAGCGGATGGGAGGAAGTGCCGGATTCCAGCCTGCATAGCGTGGCAGGCGGGCCAGGCTTCTTTTCGCCGCCTTTGCCCTAGCGTTTGATCAGGTCGAGGTGAGGACTGATGAGTTTCAAGATCGCTATCATCGGTGCGGGAAGCGTCGGGTTCACCAAGAAGCTCTTCACCGACATTTTGTGCGTTCCTGAATTCAGGGATGTCGAATTCGCATTGACCGATCTCAGCGAGCGCAACCTCCAGATGATCAAGTCGATCCTCGACAGGGTCGTCGAATTCAACAGGCTGCCGACCAAGGTTACGGCAACGACCGACCGCCGTGCTGCCCTCGAGGGTGCCCGCTACATCATCAGCTGCGTTCGCGTCGGCGGTCTCGAAGCCTATGCGGACGACATCCGCATTCCGTTGAAGTATGGCATCGACCAGTGCGTCGGCGACACGATCTGCGCCGGCGGCATCCTCTATGGCCAGCGCAACATTCCGGTGATCCTCGATTTCTGCAAGGATATCCTCGAAGTCGCCGAGCCTGGGGCGAAATTCCTGAACTACGCCAATCCGATGGCCATGAACACCTGGGCGGCGATCGAATATGGCAGGGTCGATACCGTCGGCCTCTGCCACGGCGTCCAGCATGGCGCCGACCAGATCGCCGAAGTGCTCGGCGCCAAGTCGCGCACCGAGCTCGACTACGTCTGCTCCGGCATCAATCACCAGACCTGGTTCATCGACCTGCGTCTCAACGGCCGCAAGATCGGCAAGGACGAGCTGGTTGCCGCCTTCGAGGCGCATCCGGTCTATTCGCAGCAGGAAAAGCTGCGCATCGACGTCCTGAAGCGCTTCGGCGTCTATTCGACTGAAAGCAACGGCCACCTTTCCGAATACCTGCCCTGGTATCGCAAGCGGCCGGACGAAATCACCCGCTGGATCGACATGTCCGACTGGATCCACGGCGAGACCGGCGGCTACCTTCGTTATTCGACCGAAACACGCAACTGGTTCGAAACCGAGTTCCCGCAATTTCTGGAATCCGCCGCCAGGCCGATCGATCCCGCCAAGCGCTCCAACGAGCATGCCAGCCATATTCTCGAGGCGCTGGAGACGAACCGCGTTTATCGCGGCCATTTCAACGTCAAGAACAACGGCATCATCACCAACCTGCCACAGGACGCCATCATCGAGTCGCCCGGCTTCGTCGATCGCTTCGGCATCAACATGGCGGCCGGCATCACGCTGCCGGAGGCCTGCGCTGCCACCTGCATTTCCTCGATCAACGTCCAGCGCATGTCGGTTCATGCTGCAATCTCCGGCGATATCGACCTGCTTAAGCTCGCGGTCCTGCACGACCCGCTGGTCGGCGCGGTTTCGACGCCGGAAGAGGTTTGGCAAATGGTGGACGAGATGGTCGTCGCCCAGGCCCGCTGGCTGCCTCAATATGCCGATGCGGTGCCGGCCGCGAAGGAACGGCTTTCGAAATCCAGGGTCAAGACCCGCGAATGGGCGGGTGCGGCGCGGCGCGACGTGCGTTCGATCGAGGAACTACGTGCGGAAAAAACGGCTCTCAAGCAGGCCGTCTGAATTTCGCCAGGACGGATCGCGGCGAGCTTTCGGGAGGATTTTCCGCACCCGTCTGTACATTGTTCGAGGAGAGATGGAGCAGCGTCAACGCGCTCCTGAACAACAGGGAGGAGAGACGATGAGGAATTTTCGAAACATTGGCATTCTCGCCGGGCTGGCGCTTAGCGTCTCGGCCTCGGCGCTGAACGCGTATGCATCCGAGCCGACCGTGCCGCCGGTGCCCGCGCAATTTCCCGCCGAGGGAAAGATCAAATACGTCGCGCGCGACTCGATCCTGGAGTTCAAGGCACTTCCGGAATACCACGAGCCCGATTGGGTTACCGACAAATACGTCAAGGCAGGCAAGCTGCCGCCCGTCAAGGACCGGCTGCCGAAGGAGCCGCTGGTCTTCAAGACCGGCAACATGCCGGACGGCATCGGCGTCTACGGCGATACGATGCGCCATGTCATCGGCGGCCGACCGGAGGGCTGGAACTACGGCGCGGGCCAGACGCAAGGCTGGGGCGGTATCGACATCGGCCTTTCCGAATGCCTGACGCGCACCGCACCGCTTTTCCAGGTCGAGGCCAAGGACACGGAGCCGCTGCCTAACCTCGCCAAGAGCTGGGACTGGTCGAAGGACGGCCACACGCTGACGATGCATCTGGTCGAGGGCGCGAAATGGTCTGACGGCGTTCCGTTCAACGCCGACGATGTGATGTTCTACTGGGACGACGAGGTGATCGACCCTAATGTCTCGCCGCTGAACGGCGCGACGCAGGAGACCTTCGGCGTCGGCACGACGTTGAAGAAAATCGACGACTACACCGTCGAGTGGACCTTCAAGGACGCCTTTCCGAAGCAATATCTCTACGCCATGGCTTACGGCACCTTTTGCCCCGGCCCGTCGCATATCCTCAAGCCGCAGCATCCGAAATATTCGACGAACACCTACGAGCAGTTCAAGAACGCCTTCCCGCCGGAATATATGAACATGCCGGTGATGGGTGCCTGGGTGCCGGTGGCATACCGCCCCGACGACATCATCGTCCTGCGGCGCAATCCGTACTATTGGAAGGTCGACGGGAAGGGCAACCAGCTGCCGTATCTCAATGAACTGCACTACAAATTGTCGACCTGGGCCGATCGCGACGTTCAGGCGGTCTCCGGGGCGGGCGACTTCTCCAATCTGGAGCAGCCGGAGAACTTCGTCGCCTCGCTGAAGCGCGCGGCGCAAAAGGACGCACCGGCACGGCTTGCCTTCGGCCCGCGGTTGATCGGCTATAATCTGCGCATGAATTTCTCGGCCAATGGCTGGGGCAACCCCGACGAGCGCGGACAGGCGATACGCGAGCTGAACCGCAACCCGGATTTCCGCAAGGGCGTCACCATGGCGCTCGACCGCAAGGCGCTCGGCGACTCGCTGGTCAAGGGTCCGTTCACTGCCATCTATCCAGGCGGCTTCTCCTCGGGCACGAGCTTCTACGACCGGAAGTCGACGGTCTACTACCCCTTCGATCTCGAAGGCGCCAAGGCGGAACTCGCCAAGGCAGGCCTGAAGGACACGGACGGCGACGGCTTCGTCAATTTTCCTGCCGGCACCGCCGGCGGCAAGAATGTCGAGATCGTGATGCTGGTCAACAACGACTACACCACCGACAAGAGCCTCGCGGAGGGCGTCGTCGGTCAGATGGAGAAGTTAGGTATTCGCGTTGTCCTGAACGGGTTGAACGGTACCCAGCGCGATCAGGCCAATTACTCCGGTCGCTTCGACTGGCTGATAAGGCGCAACGAAACAGAGCTCACCTCGGTCGTGCAGAACACCGAGCAACTGGCGCCGGTCGGCCCACGCACTAGCTGGAACCACCGCGCTCCGGAAAACGGCCAGGTCGATCTGATGCCGTTCGAGAAGGACCTTGTCGACATCGTCAACAAGTTTGTTTCCTCGTCAGACAATGACCAGCGCGCCAGCCTGATGAAACAGTTCCAGAAGATCTCGACCGAGCACGTCTACAATGTCGGTCTGACCGAATATCCCGGCGCGCTGATCATCAACAAGCGCTTTTCGAACATTCCGCAGGGCACGCCGATCTTCATGTTCAACTGGGCCGAGGATTCGATCGTCCGCGAGCGGGTCTTTGTCGCTGCCGACAAGCAGCAGAAATATGAACTGTTTCCCGAGCAGCTTCCCGGAAAGCCCGGCGACAAGGGTCCGACGAACTGAGTTTCCTCCCCTGACTTGAAAATTCCCGGCCGCGCTGCTGGCGCGGCCGGGACAAAGCCAGCGGTGAGGCATAACTGAGAACCTGAGCGAGGAGAAAAACGGTCGATGCTGCGATTTCTGCTTATGCGCATAGCATCCGCAATACCGGTTCTCGCCATTTTGAGCGTGGTTACCTTCGCGATCATCCAGGCACCGCCGGGTAACTATGCCGATTACATTCGCTTGCAGCTTATCAACCAGGGTGGAGCCTCCTTTGCCGAGGCCGACGCCCAGGCGAAGGCTTACAGCGTGGAGCATGGCCTCGATAAGCCGGTTCCGCTCCAATACCTGAACTGGATCGCCGGCATCGTCACCCGCGGCGATTTCGGCCACAGCCTGTATTACAACAAGCCCGTCGCCGACGTGGTAGGCGAGCGGCTGCCGCGCACGCTGCTGCTTGCGCTTGTCTGCCACCTGTTGGCTTCGGTGCTGGGCATCGGCTTTGGTATCTGGGCGGCGACCCGGCAGTACAGCTGGATCGACAGTACGCTATCAGCGATTTCCTTTCTCGGAATGACGGTACCGCGCTTCCTGATGGCGCTGATCATCGTCTATCTGCTGGTCTTCCAGTTCAACGTCTCCGAGATCGGCAGCTTCTTTTCGCCGCAATTTGGGGGGGCGCCGTGGTCCTGGGCGAAGTTCGTCGATCTCGTCCGGCATGTCTGGCCGGTTGTCGCAATCGCCACCTTCGGCGGGCTCGCCTACAACATGCGGGTGATGCGCGGCAATCTGCTCGACACGCTGAACGCGCAATATGTCGAAACCGCTCGCGCCAAGGGCCTCAGCGGCGGTGCGGTGGTCATGCGTCATGCCGTGCCCAATGCGCTGCATCCGCTGGTCATGTATCAGGGTGTGGTGCTGCCTTATATGCTGACCGGCGAGATTGAGACCGCGATCATCTTTGCCCTGCCGACCGTCGGCCCGGCGATCGTTGGCTCGATGGCGGTCGGCGACGTCTATGTCACGGCGACCTTCATGATGGTGCTGTCGGCAACGCTGATCGTCGGCAACATCATCGCCGACATGCTGCTCGTCATGCTCGACCCGCGTGTACGCCAATATGCAGGGTCCTGAGATGCTTGCGTTCGAGCCCTCGCTGCCGCCACTTGCCGAGGAATCGGCCAAGATCAAGCCGCGCGGCAATGAGAGCTACATCGCACTCGTCTGGCGCCGCCTGAAACGGTCCTGGACCGGCATGGCCGGGCTCATCCTGGTCGCGTTTCTGGTGCTGCTGGCGGTCTTTGCCGACTTCTTCGCACCGATGGATCCCAAGGTGACCGATGTCGGCTTTGCCCCGCCGCAGATGATGAGCTTCCATGACAAGGACGGCAACTTCGTCTTCCAGCCACGCGTCTATGCCCTGACGGATTCGGAAGACCTCGACCCGGTTACCTTCCAACCCGTCGTCGGACCGGACTACGACCATCCGCGGCTGCTCGGCTTCTTCGTCAAGGGAGCGGAGTACAGACTGCTCGGCCTGCTTCCCGCGAACCGGCACTTCTTCGGCTCGACCGACGGCCAGTCGGTCCACTTCCTTGGCACCGACAAATTCGGCCGCGATGTGCTGGCGCGTGCGATCTATGGTTCGCGCATCTCGTTGATGATCGCATTGACCGTGGTCTTCATCGTCACCGTGATCGGCACGACGGTCGGCATGGTGTCGGGCTATTTCGGCGGCACATTCGATGTCTGGGTCCAGCGCTTCGTCGAACTGGTGCTCGCATTTCCGCAATTGCCGCTTTATCTGGCGCTGACCTCGCTGGTTCCGGTGACGGCGCCGACGAATGTCTTCCTGGCCTTCGTAATCGTTGTCATGTCGGCACTCGGCTGGGCGCAGATGTCGCGCGAAGTGCGCGGCAAGACCTTGGCACTGGCGCGGATCGACTACGTTCGTGCGGCGATGGCGGTCGGCGCCACAGATGGCCGCATCATCATGCAACACATTTTTCCAAATGTGATGAGCCACGTGATCGTTGCGGTCACGTTGGCAATCCCCAGCGTGGTCCTGCTCGAATCCTTCCTCGGTTTTCTCGGCTTCGCAGTGAAGCCGCCGCTGATCTCCTGGGGCCTGATGCTGCAGGACACCGCGACCTATTCGGTCATCGGCACCTATCCCTGGATCCTCTCACCGGTCGGCTTCGTGCTTGTCACCGTCTTCGCGTTCAACGCGCTTGGCGATGGACTTCGCGATGCGGTCGATCCTTATTGAGCGTGACATGATGCAACACGCGCTCGTCAAATCCTTCGCACCGCCTGTCCGGCTCGACCATGACGGCCGTTCGGAAAACCCGGTCATCGATGCCCGCAACATTGCCGTCGATTTCAAGGTCGAGCACGGCATGGTCGAAGCCGTCAAGGACATCTCCTTCCAGCTCTATCGCGGCGAGACGATCGCCATTGTCGGCGAATCCGGATCGGGCAAGTCGGTGACGGCGCGCACCGTCATGGGGCTGTTGTCGAAGCGCGCGGTCGTGTCGCCGAAATCGACCGTCGAATACAATGGGGCGAACATCCTGAAATTTTCCGAGCGTGCGCGGCGCAAACTGCGGGGCGACCGCATCTCGATGATCTTTCAGGAGCCGATGAGTTCGCTCAACCCGATCTACACGATCGGCAGCCAGATCGTCGAGGCGATACGGGTGCATCGCAAGATGAGCCGCAGGCAGGCCGAAGCAAGAGCGCTCGAGCTGCTGCAACAGGTGCAGATTCCTGAACCCAAGGCGCGGCTGAAGCAATACCCGCACCAGCTTTCCGGCGGTCAGCGCCAGCGTGTGATGATCGCCATGGCGCTGGCCAACGATCCCGATGTGCTGATCGCCGACGAGCCGACGACGGCGCTCGACGTTACGGTTCAGGCGCAGATCCTCAATCTCATCCGCAACCTGCAGAAGAAACTGCGCATGGCGGTGATCCTGATCACGCACGACCTGACCGTGGTGCGGCAGTTCTCCGACTATGTCTACGTCATGCAGCATGGCGAGATGCGCGAGCACAATGTGACGGAGAAGCTGTTTGCCGATCCGCAGCATCCCTACACCTGTCATCTGCTTGCCTCCGAGCCGCGCGGCCAGGCCAATCCGTTGCCGGAAGGCGCCGACGTCATTCTTGAAGCTAGGAATGTGCGCGTCTCTTTCATGCTGCGGCATGGCACGTTCATGAGGCCGGACCTGCGCGAACTCGTCGCCGTCGACAGCCTCAGCCTGACCCTTCGGCGGCACGAGACGCTGGGTCTCGTTGGCGAATCCGGATCGGGCAAGACTACCTTCGGCGAGGCGTTGCTCAGGCTCAACACCACGGACAGCGGCGAGATCTATTTCGATGGCCAGCCGATCCATGGCTGTTCGCGCGCGCAAATGCGGCCGTTGCGGTCGCGCATGCAGGTCGTCTTCCAGGATCCGTTCTCGTCGCTCAACCCGCGCATGACGATCGGCCAAATCATCGAGGAAGGGCTGGTCGTCAACCGCATCGGCGCCACCAGGAACGATCGGATCGAGCGGGTGCGCGAGGCGCTGATCAGCGCCGGCATGCCCGGCGATATCCTGTCGCGCTTCCCGCACGAGTTTTCCGGCGGCCAGCGCCAGCGTATCGCAATTGCCCGCGCCGTCGCGCTCGAACCAGAATTCATCGTACTCGACGAGCCGACATCGGCGCTGGATCTCTCGGTCCAGGCGCAGATCATCGAATTGCTGCGCAAGCTGCAGCGCGAACGGGGCCTGAGCTACATCTTCATCTCGCACGATCTCAAGGTCGTGCGGGCGCTGTGCCATCGCGTCATCGTCATGCAGCACGGCAAGATCGTCGAAGAGGGGCCGGTCGACGAAGTCCTGTCCCATCCCAAAACCGCTTACACCGAACGGCTGGTCAAAGCCGCTTTCGAGGTAGCCTGATTGCTTATGCCGGAGGTCGTTGTGGCAAGAAATCCCAAGGTCGCTTTCATCGGAGCTGGCTCGACGGTGTTCATGAGGAACATCGTCGGCGACATATTGCAGCGTCCGGCTTTATCCGGCTCGACGATCGCGCTGATGGACATCAATCCGCAACGGCTCGAGGAAAGCGCAATCGTCGTCGGCAAGCTGATCTCGACGCTTGGCGTCAAGGCCAAAGCCGAAACCTATTCGGACCAGCGCAAGGCGCTGGCGGGCGCCGATTTCGTCGTCGTCGCCTTCCAGATCGGCGGCTACGAGCCCTGCACGGTGACCGATTTCGAAGTTCCGAAGAAATACGGGCTGCGCCAGACCATCGCCGATACGCTCGGTGTCGGCGGCATCATGCGAGGCTTGAGAACCGTGCCGCATCTCTGGAAGATCTGCGAGGACATGCTCGCCGTCTGCCCGCAGGCGATCATGCTGCAATATGTCAACCCGATGGCGATCAACACCTGGGCCATCGCGGAGAAATATCCCGATATCAAGCAGGTCGGCCTCTGCCATTCGGTGCAAGGCACGGCGATGGAACTGGCGCATGATCTCGACATTCCCTACGAGGAGATTCGCTACCGCTCGGCCGGCATCAACCACATGGCCTTCTACCTGAAGTTCGAGCATCGCCAGCCGGACGGCTCCTACCGCAACCTCTATCCGGATCTGCTGCGCGCCTACAGCGAAGGGCGGGCGCCGAAGCCGGGGTGGAACCCGCGCTGCCCAAACAGAGTGCGCTACGAGATGCTGAAGCGCCTCGGTTACTTCGTCACCGAGAGCTCCGAACATTTCGCGGAATACACGCCCTATTTCATCAAGGACGGGCGCGAAGATCTGATCGAGAAATTTGGTATCCCGCTCGACGAATACCCGAAGCGCTGCATCGAGCAGATCGAACGCTGGAAGGGGCAAGCGGAAGCCTATCGCTCGGCTGACAAGATCGAAGTGGAGCAGTCGAAGGAATATGCGTCCTCGATCATGAACTCGGTCTGGACCGGCGAGCCGTCGGTGATCTACGGCAACGTCCGCAACAATGGCTGCATCACGTCATTGCCATATAATTGCGCGGCCGAGGTACCATGCCTCGTCGACGCCTCCGGCATTCAACCCACGTTCATCGGCGACCTGCCGGTGCAGCTCACCGCGCTGATCCGCACCAATATCAACGTCCAGGAGCTGACGGTCCAGGCGCTGATGACCGAGAACCGCGAGCACATCTATCACGCGGCGATGATGGACCCGCATACGGCGGCTGAGCTCGACCTCGACCAGATATGGTCGCTGGTCGATGATTTGCTGGTTGCGCATGGCGATTGGCTGCCGGCCTGGGCGCGTGGAGCGCGCAGCGTTCGGGCGGCCTGAGCATAGGAATGGCGTCCCCTTCGGGCCTGGGCCAGTGCGCTCTCCCACCTTCAATCCGAAGAAGTGGCCGGGTCAAAATCCGTAGGAACGACCGGGATCGGTAGCACGCCCGCAGGCATCGATTCATATCGATCCGGGCGGCTTTGCACTGCGAAATGAGGGCCCGGCGCACTGCTGTTGCTCCCAGTCAACGACGGCAGTTACACTACCGGCGCGACCATCTGAGCCGATGGCGGCATCTCGTTTCATCCTTGTGAGCGCCATGAATTTCGACATTTCCGTCCGCACCGAGGCCTTCCGCAGCCGGATCGCCGACTTCGTCGAGCGCGAGATCCTGCCGCTCGAGGCAGACAAGGCTTGTTATGACGGCCATGGCAATATTGCGCTGCCGCTGCTCGAAACGCTGCGGGGCAAGGCGAAAGCAGCCGGCCTGTGGTGCCTGCAGCTGAAACCCGAGACCGGCGGGGCCGGCCTTTCCAAGGTGGATATGGCCGTCTGCTATGAAGAGATGAACCGCTCGATCTTCGGTCCGGTCGTATTCAATTCCGCGGCCCCCGATGACGGCAACATGATGGTGCTGGAACGGCTGGGGACGCCGGAGCAGAAACAAAGATGGCTGAAGCCGATCGTCGAGGGAAAGGTGCGCTCGGCTTTTGCAATGACGGAACCGCATCCGGGGGGCGGCTCCGACCCATCGATGATCTCGACCAGAGCCGAACGGCGCGGCGACAGATACGTCGTCAAAGGCCGCAAATGGTTCATCACCGGGGCGCAAGAGGCGAGCCATTTCATTCTCATAGCGCGCACTTCGGACAATCCGCGTCACGGCCTTTCGGCCTTGCTGTTCCACAAGGACCAGCCGGGTTGGCGGATCCTGCGGCGCATCGAGATCATGGGACCGGAAGAACATGGCGGCCATTGCGAGCTGGAATTCGACGGCCTTGAAGTCCCGGTCGAGGACGTGCTTGCCGGTGAAGGCAGCGGCCTTATGGTTACACAGGTCCGGCTCGGTCCGGCGCGGCTCACCCATTGCATGCGCTGGCTCGGTCTTGCCAAGCGCTGCATCGAAATCGCGCGCGCCTATGCCGCCGAGCGCAGCGGTTTCGGGCAGCTTTTGGCCGGCCGCGAGAGTATCCAGCTGATGCTCGGCGACCTTTCCATGCGCATCGAGATCGGGCGGCTGCTGGTGATGAAGGCGGCCTGGGAACTCGACCGCGGCGGCTTTGCCCGCAAGGAGGTCTCCATGGCCAAGATCCAGGTCGCCAACGTGCTGCATGACGCCGCCGACGTGGCGATCCAGATCAACGGCGCCCGCGGCTATTCGAAAGACACTGTACTCGAATGGATCTACCGCTACGCCCGCCAGGCTCGCCTGGTCGACGGCGCCGACGAGGTCCACAAGATGGTGCTCAACCGCTTTCTCAACGAGGAAGGTACAGGCTTCTGGCGCTGGCATGTCGAAGCCGGCACGCAAGACGAAACAGGTGGCGGCGGGAACCGCTGAGCCGGCAATGAGGATGGATTTCGATCCAGTACGCCTGGAGGATTTTCTGAGAGCGCATTTTGGCGATGGCCAGATGTCGCTTGAGCGGATCGTCGGCGGCCAATCCAATCCGACCTATTTCGTCGACTATGGCGGCCGCCGCATGGTGCTGCGCAAGAAACCCCCGGGACCGATCCTGCGCGGCGCCCATGCCGTCGATCGCGAGTACCGGGTGATCGAGGCGCTAGCGTCGACAAAGGTGCCGGTGCCGCGGCCGGTGCTCTTTCACGACGGCGACGAGCCGCTCGGCACGCCGTTCTATCTGATGCAGCGGCTCGGCGGCCGGGTGTTCCACGACGGCTCGTTGCCGGGACTGGCGCGGGACGAGCGGCGCGGCATTTATTTCGGCATGGCCGAGGCGCTGGCGAAGTTGCACGCCGTCCTGCCGGAAGAGGTCGGGCTCGGCGATTATGGCCGTCCCGGAAATTACTTTGAACGACAGATCGCGCGCTGGACCAGACAGTTGCGGGAATCGCCGAGCGAACGCATTGCCGCGCTCGAAGCCGTCGCCGAATGGCTGCCGCGACATCTTCCGCCGGATGACGGCCACGTCTCGATCGCGCATGGCGATTTCCGTCTCGGCAATCTGATCTTCCATCCCGAGCGGCCCGAGGTGATCGGCATACTCGATTGGGAGTTATCGACCCTCGGCCATCCGCTTGCCGATCTCGGTTTTTGTTCGATGCCCTGGCATTCCTCATCAGACGAATATGGCGGCATCCTCGGCCTTGATCAGGCAGCGCTCGGGATTCCGACACAACGCGAATTCCTCGATCATTACTTCGCCCACGCCGTGCCGACGGCGCCGCTGCAGCGGTTCCATCTGGCGTTTGCCATGTTCCGCTTTGCGGTGATCTTCGTCGGCATCGCCGACCGCGTGCTTGCCGGCAGCGCGGTTGCGGCCGATGCGGCGGATGTGGCACCGCTGGCCGGCCGTTTCGCTGTACGTGCCATGGAAGTCATCGACGGCGCGCGGCCCTGGTGACGCGAGGCTGGCAGCCGGCTGAGCGAGTTGCAGCGATACGCGTTCAGTTCATGCGAACTTCCGGTTCCGCCAGCAGGGGAATCTCCAGGCCACGCCGCAAACCGGTCGCCACGACCGACACCCTGAATTTTCCGGCGAGTGCCTTGTCGAAGATGGCGCCGACGATGATGTCGGCATCGTTGTCGACCTCCTCGCGGATGCGGGTAGCGGCTTCGTCGACCTCGAACAGCGTCATGTCCATGCCGCCCGATATCGAGACAAGGACGCCCTTGGCGCCCATCATCGAAGCTTCATCTAGCAGCGGGTTGGCGATTGCCGCTTCCGCCGCCTTCTTGGCGCGGCCTTCTCCGGCTGCCTCGCCGGTCCCCATCATGGCGCGGCCCATGTCGCGCATCACCGACTTTACATCGGCGAAGTCGAGATTGATCAGGCCTTCCTTCACGATCAGATCGGTAATGCAGCCGACGCCCGCATAGAGGACCCGATCGGCCATGGCGAAGGCGTCGGCGAACGTGGTTCTGGCGTCGGCGATTCTGAACAGGTTCTGGTTGGGGATGACGATGACAGTATCGGCGCTTTCGCGCAGGCGCTCGATGCCCTCATCGGCAGCGTACATGCGGCGCCTGCCTTCGAAGACAAATGGCTTGGTAACGACGGCGACGGTCAGTATTCCGGCTGCCCGCGCCGCCTGCGCTATAACAGGCGCGGCACCGGTGCCGGTTCCGCCTCCCATGCCGGCGGTCACGAAGCACATATGCGTTCCAGCAAGGTGATCCATGATCTCGTCGATGGATTCCACGGCCGCGGCACGGCCGACCTCGGGCAGGGACCCGGCGCCCAGACCTTCGGTGATATGAGCGCCCAACTGGATCAGCCTCGTTGCCTTCGACATGGCAAGGGCCTGGGCATCGGTGTTGGCGACGATGAATTCCGCGCCCTGCAGGCCTTCGGCGATCATGTTGTTGACGGCGTTGCCGCCACCGCCGCCGACCCCGACGACGGTGATCTTGGGCCTCATTTCCGAGATTACCGGCCTCGCCGCGGTGTTCATTGCCGTTCTCCCTGGATACGCCGAGTGGTCGCTGGAAGCTTGTCCCGGGCGCACTGCGAAAACTTTGAACCGGGCAGTGCGAATCAGGACAGCCCAGAATGCAGGGAATCAGAGCGCGGAGCGGGCTGCAAGTGCGCGATGTGCCTCATAGGCGACTTGTGTCTGAAAGTTCACGCAATGCGCCCTGATACAATGCAGATCGTGGCGCGGGGCGCCGCACGCTACAACTTCGGCGCGAGGCGCCGCGCGACATGGTCGGCAATCGCCAGGCAGGAGGTCAGACCGGGGCTTTCGATGCCGAACAGGTTGACCAGGCTATCCACGCCGTGCACCGCCACGTCCTGGATGACGAAGTCGGCATTGGCCTCACCGGGACCGGACAGTTTTGGCCGGATGCCACTGTAAGCGGGCTGCAGGCTGCCATCGGTCAGGTCCGGCCAGTATTTGCGGATCTCGCTGTAGAAGCGCTCGCCACGAGCTGGGTCGACGCGATAGTCGAGTTGATCGGTCCATTCGACGTCCGGCCCGAAGCGGGTGACGCCGTCGAGATCGAGCGTTAGATGAACACCGAGCCCGCCGGGTTCGGGCACCGGATAGACCAATCGCGAGAAGGGCGTCTGGCCGACCACCGAAAAATAATTGCCCTTGGCATAATGGAGCTTTGGCACGAATTGCTGATTGAGCCCTTCAAGCGAACCGGCAAGTGCTGCAGCGCCAAGCCCGGCGGCATTGACGAAGCGCGGAGTGGCGATCTCGAAGTGCTCGCCGCCGGCAGCGTCCACCGTCTCGAGCACGACGCGGCCCGCTTCGATGCGGCCGGAGACGACGCGGGTGTTGAGGCTGAGTGCCGCCCCGTGCGCCTCGGCATCAGCCAGCAAGGCAAGCATCAGGGCATGGCTGTCGATGATCCCGGTGGCGGGTGACAGCAACGCCGCCGTACACTTGAGGCTGGGCTCCAGCGCATGCGCCTCGGCTTCGCGCAACGGCACCAGGTCGCCGGCGCCGCAAGTGCGTGCATTGGCGCGGATTGAGGCGAGCACCGGCTCCTGTTCGGCACTTGTGGCAACGATGAGCTTGCCGCAGCGCGAATGCGGGATCGCCCGCTCCTCGCAATAGCGATAGAGTCTTTCCCGGCCGGCCACGCAGAACCGGGCCTTCAGCGATCCAACCGGATAATGGAGGCCGGCATGGATGACCTCGGAATTGCGCGAACTTGTCCCGGTGCCGATAGCGCTCTCGGCTTCCAGGACCAGCGTATCGATGCCGCGCTGCGCCATCTCTCGCGCGATCGCCAGGCCAACAACGCCGGCGCCGGCGACAATACAGTCGACGTGGTCCACGGTCAGGTCAAGCCGAAGTTCTTCATGCGTCCATCCATCCGCTGGCCCTGTCGAAAGCGCTTGACACTATACCGTTCGAGAAAGATGCATCAAACGGCATAATGCACGGGGACCTGCCGAGCCGAACCGGCGGCAGGACTGTTCCGCGTGCAGCACAGGAGCCGTCATGGACGCACGACCGAATTCTCCCGAAGCCCGCGACATAAGCTTTCACATGCATGGCTATACGAATGCGCGCAAGCATCAGGAGTCGGGGCCGCTCATTATCGAGAAGGGCGACGGCATCTATGTCGAGGACCTTGCTGGCAACCGCTATATCGAGGCGATGGCCGGGCTTTGGAGCGTCGCGGTCGGTTTTTCGGAGAAGCGGCTGGTCGATGCGGCAGTACGGCAAATGTCGAAGCTGCCTTACTATCACGACTTCGGCTCCAAATCGCATTCGCCGCTGATCGATCTCGCCGAGAGACTGGTGCAGATGGCGCCGGTGCCGATGAGCAAGGCGTATTTCACCAATTCCGGCTCCGAGGCGAACGATACGGCCATGAAGATGATCTGGTACAGGTCGAATGCGCTCGGCCAGCCGGCGCGCAAGAAGATCATCAGCCGCAAGAAGGGCTATCACGGCGTCACCATCGCCTCGGCGAGCCTGACCGGCCTGCCCAACAACCACATCTCCTTCGATCTGCCGATCGCCAATGTGCTGCACACCTCGACGCCGCACCATTGGCGCGAGGCGCTGCCGGGTGAAAGCGAAGAGCAGTTTTCGAGCCGGCTCGCCGACGAGCTGGAAAAGCTGATCCTCGCCGAAGGACCGGGAACGATCGCCGCCTTCTTCGGCGAACCGATCATGGGTGCCGGCGGCGTCATCGTTCCGCCGGCCGGCTACTGGGAGAAGATACAGGCGGTGCTGTCGAGATACGACATCCTGCTCGTCGCCGACGAGGTGATCTGCGGCTTTGGCCGAACAGGTGAGATGTTCGGCTCGCAGGCCTTCGGTATCAGGCCCGACATCATGGTGCTGTCAAAGCAGATCTCTTCCTCCTATTTGCCGATCTCGGCCCTGCTGATCAACGAGAAGGTCTTCGAGCCGATCGCCGACGAAAGCAATCGTATCGGCACCTTCGGCCACGGCTTTACCGGCGGCGGCCATCCTGTTGCGGCAGCGGTCGCGCTCGAGAACCTGAAGCTGATCGAGGAGCGCGATCTCGTCGGCAATGCGCGCACGGTCGGTGCGCATATGCAGAAGCGGCTGCGCACGCTCGCTTCGCACCCGCTTGTCGGCGAGGTGCGCGGCATCGGCCTGATCGCGGCGGTCGAACTGGTCGGCGACAAGCCAAACAAGGCGCCGTGGGGCACGGTCGGGGCGCTGGGCGGGCTCGTCAACGGGTTCATGCAGCAGAACGGCGTCATCTCGCGCAATATGGGCGATGCGCTGGCTTTCTGCCCGCCGCTGATTATCACCGAGCCGCAGGTCGACCAGGTGATCGACGCGTTTCAACGGTCGCTCGAGGCTGCCGTCAAGCAGGTCCGATCGCCAAGCTGATCGCGCTATTTAGCGACCCCGACCGCGTCCGGCACGACGACCAGCTTGCCGACGAAGTCCTTGGCCATGAAATCGGCCTGGGCGCGATGGAAATCGGACAGCTTGTAGACGCCGCCGACCAGCGGCCGGATCTTCTTCTCCTCGATGTAGCGCACGATGCGGCGGAAGTCCGCCCGCGTGCCCTGGCTTGAGCCATGCAGTTGCAGCTGTTTCAGATACATGGTGCGCAGATCCAGCTGCACGACCGGGCCGGCAATTGCACCAGCCGTGGTGTAGCGGCCTTCCGGCCTCAAGATCCGCAGGAGGTCGTTGAAGATCGCGCCGCCGACCAGATCGGCCACCACGTCGATCGGCTGGCCCTCGGTCGCAGCGCTGACGGCGGCCGGCAGATCGGCAACGCCACGGGTGATCACCGCCTCGGCGCCGATATCACGCACCGCCTGTTCCTTGCCCTTGCCGGCAATGGCATAGGGAATGGCGCCGCGTGCCCGCGCCAGCTGCACGATGCCTGAGCCGACGCCGCCCGAGGCGCCGGTGACCAGCACACGCTCGCCGGCTTTCAATGCGGCGCGTTCCAACATCTGCTCGCCGGTGAGATAGGCGCAGCAGAATGTGGCAAGTTCGACGTCGGTCAGGTCGGTGCTGACGACATGGGCATTCTCGGCCGGCACGGCCTGGTATTCGGCATAGCCGCCGTCGCGGCCGTGGCCCATATAGTCGATGTCGGCCAATGAATCGTCGTCACGATTGTAGATGGAGAAATCGACCATCACCCGTTCGCCGATGCGGGCCGGCGACACGCCGTCGCCGACGGCGACGATGTTGCCGACCGTGTCGGTGCCCTGGATACGCGGGAAGGTCAGTGTGTTGCCTTGCCGCCGCCATGTCGACACGGCGGCTGCATCCTCCTCAGTGCCGTAGGCGCCCTGGCGCACCCAGACATCGGTGTTGTTCATCCCGCAAGCGGTGACCTTGACCAGCACTTCGCCCGGGGCGGGCGAGGGTACTTTGACGTCGGTGCGATAGACGAGCTTTTCCGGCCCACCGTGCCCGATCAACTGCACGGCGGCCATGGTGGCGGGGATGGTCTTGGTCATGGCATTCATGTCGGTTCTTCAGACGTTGGCAAACACGCTCTTCACCGCATCGGCCGTCTTGGAGACGACGATGTCGGCCTCTTCCCGCGTCAGGCAGAGCGGCGGCGCGAAACCGAGAATGTCGCCCTGCGGCATGGCGCGGCCGATGACGCCGCTTGCCGCAAGTGCGGTCGCGATCTGCGGCCCGATCTTTTGCGAGGCGTCGAAGAACACGCGGTCGTCCCGGTCGGCGACGAACTCGATTGCCGCCAGCATGCCATCGCCGCGCACCTCGCCGACGTGTTTGTGGCCGCCGACGGCCTTCGTCAGCTCGGCGCGGAAATAGGCGCCGGTCTCGCCGGCGTTCCTGACCAGATCCATCTCGTCTATCAGTTCCAGGTTGGCGACGCCGGCGGCCACGCAGATCGGATGCGCCGAATAGGTCCAGCCATGGCCGAGCGAGCCAAGCTTGTCGGAGCCTTGGACGAGCACCTGCCAGACCTTGTCGGAGACGATGACGCCGGAGAGCGGCGCATATGCCGAGGTCAGGCCCTTGGCGATGGTGATCAGGTCGGGCTTGATGCCGTAGTGGTCGGAGCCGAACATGGTACCCAATCGGCCGAAGCCGGTGACGACCTCGTCGGCGACCAGCAGCACGTCGTACTTCTTCAGCACCGCCTGGATCTTCTCCCAGTAGCCGGCCGGCGGCGGCACGATGCCGCCGGTGCCGAGGATCGGCTCGCCGATGAAAGCGGCGACCGTTTCCGGCCCTTCGGCGAGGATCATCTCCTCGAGCTTGTCGGCGCAGTATTGCGAAAATTGCTCTTCGCTCAGCGAGCGGTCGGCGCGGCGGAAATAGTAGGGCGCCTCGGTGTGCAGGACAGGCGCACGCGGCAGGTCGAAGGCGTTGTGGAACAGGTCGAGGCCGGTCAGCGATCCGGTCATGATCCCGGAGCCGTGATAACCGCGCCAGCGCGAGATGATCTTCTTCTTCTCGGGCCGGCCGAGCACGTTGTTGTAGTACCAGATCAGCTTGATATTGGTTTCGTTGGCGTCGGAACCGGAGAGCCCGAAATAGACCCTCGACATGCCTTGCGGCGCGCGGTCGATGATCATCTTGGAGAGCGTGATCGACGCCTCGGTGCCGTGGCCGACATAGGCGTGGTAATAGGCGAGGTTCTTGGCCTGCGCGGCGATGGCGTCGGCGATCTTCTGGCGGCCATAACCGACATTGACGCAATAGAGCCCGGCGAAGGCATCGATGCTCTTGCGCCCGTTGTTGTCCCAGATGGTGACGCCTTCGCCGCCGGCGATCACACGCGTCGGGCTCTCGCCACGCGCATGCGTTCCCATATGGGTCGAGGGATGGAAGAAGTGATCGCGATCCCAGGCGGCGAGTTCGTTTGACTGGTCGAGCATTTTTCTACTCCTGAGGAAAATGTGTCGGGCGCGGCTTACGCAACGTCGAGGCAGAGATATTTGAGATCGGTAAAGGCTTCGAGCCCATGACGCGAGCCCTCGCGGCCAATGCCGGACTGCTTGACGCCGCCGAACGGGACCGGCGCGCCGGTGATCTTGACGCGGTTGATGGCGACCATGCCATAGTCGAGCGCCCGGCCCATGCGCAATTGCCTACCGCCATTCTCAGTCACGACATAGGCGACGAGGCCGTATTCGGTGGCATTGGCGCGGGCGGCGACTTCGTCTTCGCTGTCGAAGGGCGTCACGGCGGCGACCGGACCGAAGGTCTCCTCGCGCATGATCAGGGCGTCGTCGTCAACATCGGCTAGCAGGGTCGGCTGGTAAAACAGCGGCCCGGCCAGATGACGCTTGCCGCCGGTCAGGCAACGCGCGCCTTTGGCGAGCGCATCGGCCACCTGCTCCTCGACCTTCTTGACAGCGCGTTCGTGCATCAAGGGTCCGATTTCGGTGTCGTCAGCGAGGCCATTGCCGGCCCGCAATGCCTCGACGCGTCTGGCGAAAGCAGCGCAGAACCGATCGTATAGCGGACGCTGGACATAGATGCGGTTGGCGGCGAGGCAGTCCTGGCCGGAGGTCGCGAATTTGGCGTCGACCGCAATGGCCACAGCCTTGTCGAGATCTGCGTCGGCGAAGACGATCAGCGGCGCATGACCGCCGAGTTCCATCACCAGACGCTTCATCGTCGGCGCACTCTGCGCGGCGATCAACCTGCCGATCTCGGTCGAGCCGGTGAAGCTCATGGCGCGGACGCGCGGATCTTCGCACATCCGCCCAACGATGGTCGAAGCCTTGCCGGTGAGGACGTTGAACACGCCTGCCGGCACGCCGGCGCGCTCGCCGAGCTCGGCCAGCGCCAGTGCGGACAGCGGCGTTTCCGAGGAAGGATGCGCGACAATGGTGCAACCGGCGGCAAGCGCGGCAGCCGCCTTGCGGGTCAGCATCGCCGCAGGAAAATTCCACGGCGTGACGACGCCGACGACGCCGAGCGGCTCGCGCCGCACCATCATCTCGGCGTTTGGCAGATGACTGGTGACGCATTCGGCGTTGAGGCGTTTTGCCTCCTCGGCATACCACTCGACAAAAGAGGCTGCGTAGTCGATCTCGCCGAGCGACTCCTTCAGCGGCTTGCCTTGTTCGAGCGTCATCAGCAGGGCCAGGTCATTTTTGGCGGCGCCGATCAGATCGAACCATTTGCGCAAGATTTTCGAACGTTCCTGCGGCAGCAATGCGCGCCAGGCAGGAAAGGCGCGCGATGCCGCATCGATCGCCAATGTCGTCTGCCGGGCATCGAGGGCAGCAACAAAAGCGACGGTGGATCCGGTGGCCGGATCGGTCACCTCGAAACTCTCCGCGGTCTCGCTCGCCGTCCAGTGGCCAGCGACATAGGCGAGTTCGCGCAGCAGCCGCCGGTCGGCAAGGCGATCAAGCGCTTCATGGCGGTGCGAGCGGGCAAAATGTGCGGACATCATCGGGCTCCCGGTTCGGGTGATGCTGCAAGACTATCTCTGCCGCGCAAACAGAGAGGCTGTTTGCGTGCCTGCACGTAGAGAGAATGTCTCTATTGCCCTGCCCAGCCAGACGATCTCTCCGGTATCAGGAAGATGCCGGCAACAGATCCGCCACCGGCAGCACACTCTCTTCCTTCACCGTCTTGGTGACGATGTAGGTGAAATAGCGGTCGATGCCGATCTCGCGTTCGAGCAGAGTGTCGACCAGCCGCTGATAGGCGTCGATGTCGCGCGCCATCACCTTCAGCAGGTAATCGACGCCGCCGCCGACAGACCAGCATGCGACGATCTCGCGGATGTCGCGGATGACGCGCTCGAAACGGTCGAAATCGGCCTGGCGGTGGCTGGCAAGCGTCACCTCCATCAGCACGGTGGCAACCGGCGCGATGGCGCGCATGGCGATCCTGGCATGGTAGCCCGAGACGATGCCGGCCTTTTCCAGCTTGCGCAGCCGCATCCAGCACGGCGTCGGCGACAGGCCGACTTTCTCGGCCAGCGCCAGCTTGGTGATGCGCCCGTCGCGCTGGATGGCGTCGAGGATTTTGAGATCGATCGGATCGAGTTTCGCTGCAGCCATGATCGTCCACTTCCAGTGCCGGACACCATGACGGCGCATTATTTCGATTGTCAATTGCACTGATTTCGATCTCTAATAAGTCATGACATTTTGGCGACCAGATCCCGCTCTTATCCGGCGGCCGGCCTACCAATCGCTCGCCGACCAGTTCGCGCGCGCCATCCATGACGGGCGCCTGGCCAATGGCGCTCGTTTGCCGACGCACCGGCAGCTCGCCGACGATCTGAAACTTTCCGTGCAGACGGTCAGCCGCGCCTATGAGGAGCTGATCCGCCGCGGGCTGGTGTCCGGCGAGGTCGGCCGCGGCAGCTTCGTGCAGACACAGGGCCGCGAGCCGGAGCCGCCCTATCTGCCGGAGCGGCTGGGCGAGGTCATCGACCTCTCCATCCTGAAGCCGGTCTGCGAACCGATGCATCTGGATCGGCTGAGGCAGGCGCTGGGCTGGCTCGCCGAAAACCTGCCGTCGAGTTCGGCACTGTCGTTCAGGCCGAACATGGTGTTCCCGCGCCACCGCGCGGTAGGTGTCGAGTGGCTACGCCTCTGCGGCCTCGACGCGTCGCCGCAGAACATCAGCCTGACCAACGGCGCAACGGCCGGCATGACGGTGGCGCTGATGAGCGTGGCGCCGCCGGGTTCGACCGTCGCCACCGAGGCGATCGGCCACCACACGCTGGTCCCGCTGGCGCGCTATCTCGGCTTCAACCTCGAGGGTTTGCCGATCGACGACAATGGGCTGATCCCGGAAGCCCTCGACGAGGCCTGCCGGCTGTCCGACATCCGCGCCGTGTTCGTACAGCCGTCGGTGATCAACCCGACGGCGACGCTGATGGATGCCGCCCGGCGCGAGCAGATCGCTGCGGTAGCGCGCAGGCACGACATCGCCATTATCGAAAACGACGTCCTCGGCCCGTTGGTCGAGGACCGGCCGCCGCCGGTCGCGGCGTTTGCACCCGAGCGCACGCTCTACGTCACCTCCTTCACCAAGATCGTGGTGCCGGGCCTGCGCATCGGCTATCTCGCGGCGCCCGATCGTTATGTCGCCGCGGTGGCCAACCGCCACCTCGTCTCGAACTGGATGGCGACGCCGCTGGTGGCCGAGATCGCCACCAAATGGGTGACCGACGGCACCGCGATGGAACTCGTGCGATGGCAGCGCGTGGCTTTGCGGCGGCGTCTGGACATCGCCGCCGAGGTGCTCGCCGGAGTGGACTATCGGGCTCATCGCGACGGGCTGCATGTCTGGCTGCAACTGCCGGATGACCGCGGCGAGGAAAGCTTTGTTTCCCAGGCCCGCCTGCAGGGCGTGGCGATCGCTCCCGGCACGTCGTTTCGCATTTCGCAGACGCCTTGGCATCCGGCCGTGCGGATCTCGCTTGGCTCGACCACGGAGGGGGAACTGCGTGCCGGTCTCGGCGTTGTCACCAAGCTGCTGCTCGGCGATCCCGAGCATCTCCTGCTTGCAATCTAAGCGACAAATGGCGGGAAATTGTGCGGAATCCGAAATATTGTCATGATATTATTTTCTTGATTGACATGATTTGCCGCGATCCGCATCGTTAACAGCATCGCTTCTCCAGCACGGGAAATTCATTGTCGGCGCCCATCATCAAGATCGACGGCATTTCGAAAAGCTTCGGCACCTTCAAGGTGCTGGACGGCCTCTCGATGCAGGTCATGCCCGGCGAGAAGCTGGCACTGATCGGCCCGTCGGGTTCCGGCAAAACGACGATCCTGCGCATCCTGATGACGCTAGAGCGTATCGACAGCGGCCACATCCAGGTCGACGGCGAACAGCTGTACCACATGGAGCGCAACGGCCGCCTGCTGACGGCCGATGAACGGCATTTGGCAAAAATGCGCCAGAAGATCGGCATGGTCTTCCAGCTGTTCAATCTGTTTCCGCACAAATGCGTCATCGACAATGTGACGCTCGCACCGATGCTGACCAAAGCAGTGCCGCGGGCCGCCGCCGAGAAGCGGGCGATGGAGCTGCTCGACATGGTCGGCATGGTCGACAAGGCCAAAGCGATGCCGGCGCAGCTTTCCGGCGGACAGAAGCAGCGCGTCGCGATTGCCCGGGCGCTGGCGCTGTCGCCGAAGATCATGCTGTTCGACGAGGTCACCTCGGCGCTCGACCCGGAACTCGTCGACGAGGTGCTCAACGTCATGCGCAAGCTCGCCGCCGAGACCGACATGACCATGCTGCTGGTCACCCACGAGATGGGTTTCGCCCATGACTTCGCCGACCGGGTGCTGTTCTTCGATCGCGGTAGAATAGTCGAGGAGGGCAAGCCCGACGAGATTTTCCGCCATCCCAAACAGGAGCGCACGCAAGGTTTCCTGAAGAAGATCATTGCAGCCGGACATCGGGTCTGACTGCCATGCGAGGCGGCGACGCCTCAAGCAAGCCAAGAAGACAGACAAACAAGGAGTTGGGAACAATGAAGAAATTTGCCATTTTGGCCGGCGTCGCCGGTATTGCGCTGACGGCGGTGCTGGCCGCCTCGACGGCCGGCTCGGCCGATGACAGCAAGCTCGAAGAGCTCAAGGCGCAAGGCTTTGCCCGCGTCGCCATCGCCAACGAGCCGCCCTATACGGCGGTCGCTGCCGACGGCAAGGTTTCGGGTGCGGCGCCTGACGTTGCCCGTGAAATCTTCAAACGCCTTGGCGTCAACGACATCGTCGCCTCGATCTCGGAATATGGTGCCATGATCCCCGGCCTGCAGGCCGGCCGTTTCGACGTCGTCACCGCCGGCCTGTTCATGAAGCCGGAACGTTGTGCTGCGGTCGCCTATTCGGAGCCGGTGCTGTGCGACGCCGAGGCGATGCTGGTGAAGAAGGGCAACCCGAAGGGCTTCAAGAGCTACGAGGACGTCGCCAAGGACACCAGCGCGACGATCGGCGCACCGGGTGGCGGCACCGAGGAAAAGCTGGCGCTCACCGCAGGTGTGCCGCGCGAGCGCGTCATCGTCGTGCCGGACGGCCAGAGCGGCCTGAAGATGCTGCAGGACGGCCGCATCGATGCCTATTCACTGCCCGTGCTGTCGATCAACGACCTGGTCAAGAAAGCCAATGATCCGAACCTCGAAGTCATCGCGCCGGTGGTCGGTGCGCCGGTCTATTGCGACGGCGCGGCCTTCAAGAAGGGCGACGAAGCGCTACGTGATGCCTATGATGTCGAGCTGGCGAAACTGAAGAAGTCCGGCGAGTTCGCCAAGATCATCGAGCCCTACGGCTTCTCGGCGGCGGCGGCGATGTCGACGAGCCGCGACAAGCTCTGCTCGGCGAAGTAGGCGCCTCTTTTGCCTTCCCCCCGTTCACGGGGAGAAGGTGTCACGAAAAGTGACGGATGAGGGGCAGCGCCATACTTTCGTGAGTTCGCGACGCCCCTCATCTGCCTGCCGGCATCTTCTCCCCGTCAACGGGGAGAAGGATCCAAGGCCACCTGCCTCGCACAACCGCAAGCGTTAGGAACTTTCGAATTTCATGACCCAATGGTCCGGCTATTTCGGCCTGATTTTGCAAGGAGCGCTTGTCACCATCGAATTGACGTTGATGGGGTCGGTGCTGGCCTTGATCATGGCCTTTCTTGCCGGGCTGGGGCGGCTGTCGCGGTTTTTCGTGCTACGCGCGCTGGCGACCGCTTATATCGAGTTCTTCCGCGGCACCTCGATTTTCGTGCAGCTGTTCTGGGCCTATTTCGTACTGCCCTTTGCCGGCATTTCGCTGACGCCGCTGCAGGCCGGGGTGCTGGCGCTGGGCCTCAATGTCGGGGCCTATGCAGCGGAAGTGGTGCGTGGCGCCATCAAGTCTATCGGCCGCGAACAATATGAGGCCTGCACCGCGCTCAATCTCGGCCGCTGGCAAGCCATGCGCCATATCATCCTACCGCAGGCGCTTCTGGTGATGCTGCCTACCTTCGGCAACAACGCCATCGAGCTGCTCAAGGCCACCGCCGTCGTTTCGCTGATCTCGCTCGCCGACCTGACCTTCCAGGCGCAGGTGGTGCGCTCGCAGACCGGCAATACACTGGTGCCGTTCAGCACCATCCTCGTCATCTATTTCGTGCTGGCGCTGCTCATCTCATGGGGCGTGCGGTCGCTGGAACGCCGCATGGCGCGCGGCCTCGACGGGGTGCGCGTATGATGGATCGGGCCTGATAATGGAATGGGATTGGGATTTTGTCCGGCAGATACTGCCGACGCTGATCGAGGGGGTGAAGATCACCATCCTGGCAACGCTGCTCGGCTCGGTGCTGGCGGCCGTCGTTGGACTGGGCATCGCGTTGGCGCGCCGGTCACCGAACAGGTCGTTGTCGCGCACGGTCGGCTTTCTTGCAGAGTTCATCCGTGGCACGCCGCTGTTGGTGCAGCTCTATTTCATCTTCTACGTGCTGCCGGATTTCGGCGTCCTGTTGCCGCCGCTGGTGGCGGGCGTCATCGGTCTCGGGCTGCATTACGGCACTTACACGGCCGAGGTCTACCGCGCCGGCATCGACAATGTGCCGCGCGGCCAGTGGGAAGCGGCCAAGGCCTGCAATCTGAACGCCACGCAGACTTGGACGCACATCATCATTCCGCAGGCAATTCCGCCGATGATCCCGGCGCTTGCCAACTATTTCATCGCCATGTTCAAAGAGACGCCGCTGCTGTCGGCGATCACCGTGCTGGAACTGATGAACCAGGCCAAGAGCGTCGCCAATACCTATTACCGGTATATCGAACCGATCACCTTGGTCGGCGCCTTCTTCCTCGCCATCAGCCTGTTCTCGGTGGTGCTGCTGCGCTGGCTGGAACACCGTTATGGGCGGATCGAACGATGAGCGCTGCACCCGAAATCCGCCTGCATTCGGCCCGGCCGGCGCTCGACGCGCGTCCGCTGGAACAGCGGGTCGGCCTGATCATCCTCGCAACCGACCACACGAGCGAGCCGGATTTTCAGCGTATGGTGGCAAGCGACCGTGTCGGCGTCTATGTCGCGCGTATTCCGTACGCCAATCCGACGACGCCGGAGAATTTGCGCAAGATGCAGCCGTCACTGACGGCGGCCGCGGGCCTGATCCTGCCCGACGAGCCGCTCGATGCGATCTGCTATTCCTGCACCTCGGCTTCCGTCGTGATCGGCGATGCCGAAATCGAGGCGGCGGTGCGGGCCGCGAAGCCCGGCGTGCCGGTGGTCACCCCGCCGATGGCCGCGGTGCGCGGCCTGAAGGCGCTGGGCGCCAGGACGATCAGCATCCTCACTCCCTATACGGTCGAGACCAGCCGGCCGATGGCGGCCTATTTCACCGAGCATGGATTCGAGATCGTCAGCTTCACTTGCCTCGGTTTCGAGGACGACCGCGAGATGGCGCGGATTGCACCGAAATCCTTGGTCGATCTGGCCCGTGACGCGATGGCCGCGCAGGCCGACGCGCTGTTCGTGTCCTGCACTGCGCTGCGGTCGGCGGCGGCAGTTGTCGGCATGGAAGAGGCCATCGGCCGCCCGGTGGTCACCAGCAACCAGGCGACGGCCTGGAATTGCCTGCGGCTCTGCGGAGATGAGATGTCGCGCCCTGAATTCGGCCGTCTGATGACGCTGCCGTTGAACTGATTGATGAGCCATGACCACGTCCAGGATAAGCCTCTCCGATATCCGCGCCGCGCGCGAGCGCATCGCAGGCAAGGTCGAGCGTACGCCGACTGTCCCTTCGCCGAGTCTTTCCCAGCACTTGGGCGCTGCTGTTTATCTCAAGCTCGAACATCGGCAAACCACCGGTGCCTTCAAGCTGCGCGGTGCCTCGAACGCCATCGCCTCGCTGACGCCAGAGGAGAAGGCGCGTGGCGTCGTCGCTGCCTCGACCGGCAACCACGGCCGGGCCCTTGCCTATGCCGCTCAACTGCAAGGTATCCACGCGACGATCTGCATGTCGCGGCTGGTGCCTGAGAACAAGCTCGAGGAGATCCGTCGGCTCGGCGCCGAGATACGCATCGTCGGCAACAGCCAGGACGATGCGCAGCGGGAGGTCGAACGGCTGGTCGCCGAAAACGGGCTGATCATGCTGCCGCCTTTCGACCATCCCGCCATTGTCGCCGGGCAAGGCACGCTCGGGCTGGAGATCATCGAACAGGTTCCGGACGCCGCCTTGGTGCTGGTGCCGCTTTCCGGCGGTGGGCTGGCGGCGGGCGTCGCTGCTGCCGTGAAGGGCGTCAGCCCGGCGACGAAGGTCGTCGGCGTTTCGATGGCGCGCGGTGCGGCGATGAAGGCGAGCCTCGACGCCAGGCATCCGGTGTTGGTCGAGGAACTGCCGACGCTGGCCGACTCGCTTGGCGGCGGCATCGGCCTCGACAACCGGCTGACCTTTTCCATGTGCCGCGACCTGCTCGACGATGTGATCCTGCTCGGCGAGGACGAGATCGCCACCGGCATCCGCCACACCTATGAACAGGAGCGCGAGATCGTCGAAGGCGCCGGCGCGGTCGGCATCGCGGCCGTGCTTGCCGGCAAGGTCAAGGCGAATGGCCCGACGGTGCTCGTTCTGTCCGGCCGCAACATCGATATGACACTGCACCGCAAGATCATCTGCGGCGAAGCAATTGCGGAGAGCGCAGCATGAGCCGTATGACGATCCTCACCGAAGCCGAATTGCGCAAGATCGTGAAGCTCGATCTCGATGCCGTCACCTGCGTCGAGAACGCGTTCCGGGCGCTCGCTACCTTGCCGGTGGCGATGCCGCCGATCCTGCGGCTGGACATTCCAGAGCATCGCGGCGAGGTCGACGTCAAGACCGCCTATGTGCCGGGTATCGATGGTTTTGCGATCAAGATCAGCCCCGGCTTTTTCGATAATCCCAAGCTCGGCCTGCCCAGCGTCAACGGCATGATGGTGCTGCTGTCGTCCAAAACCGGGCTGGTCGAGGCGCTGCTGCTCGACAATGGCTATCTCACCGACATCCGCACGGCCGCCGCCGGCGCGGTCGCCGCCAAACATCTGTCGCGGGCGGACTCTTCCATTGCCGCGATCTTCGGCGCCGGTGTTCAGGCCGGACTGCAGCTCGAGGCGCTGATGCTGGTGCGGCCGATCACCGAGGCTCGCATCTGGGCAAGGGATGCCGCCAAGGCCGAAGCCGCGGCGGACGCATTGTCCGAAAGACTGGGCATCGCCGTTCACGCCGAGCCCGACGCGGCAAAGGCAGCTGCCGATGCCGACATCATCGTCACCACGACACCGTCGACCGAGCCGCTGATCAAGGCCGGCTTCGTCTCCGCCGGCCAGCACATCACCGCGATGGGCTCGGACGCCGAGCACAAGAACGAGATCGCGCCGGCGATCCTGCGCATGGCCGATCTCTACGTCGCCGATAGCGCCAAGCAGACGCGGCGCTTGGGCGAACTGCACCATGCCATCGCGGCGGGCGTGATGGCGGCCGATGCCGAGATCACCGAGCTTGGCCACATCATCGCCGGCGAAAGGCATGGCCGGCGTTCGGACAGCGACATCACCATCGCCGATCTGACCGGCACCGGTGTGCAGGACACGGCAATCGCCACGCTCGCCCGCGACCGTGCGCGTGCGGCCAAGACCGGTACGATTTTCGAAAGCTGATGCTGGCCGCAAGGCCCAACAAACGAGGACCAAGAACAATGCAGCCCAGTTTGAAATTCTCGCGTGGCGAATATGCGGAGCGCCTCGCCAAGACGCGGAAGTCGATGGGGGCCAAGGGCGTCGATCTGTTGATCGTCAGCGATCCGTCCAACATGGCCTGGCTGACCGGCTATGACGGCTGGTCGTTCTATGTGCACCAGGCCGTCATCGTGCCGCCGTCGGGCGAGCCGGTGTGGTACGGCCGCGGCCAGGACGCCAACGGCGCAAAGCGCACCGCCTATCTCGCGCACGACAACATCGTCGGCTATGCCGACAACTACGTGCAGTCGACCGAGCGCCATCCGATGGATTTTCTGTCCAGCGTGCTCTCCGATCGCGGCTGGGGGAAGCTCAGCATCGGTGTCGAGATGGACAATTACTGGTTCTCGGCCGCTGCGTTCGCATCGCTGCAGAAGCACTTGCCCAATGCCCGCTTCGTCGATGCCACTGCACTGGTCAACTGGCAGCGCGCGGTGAAGAGCCCGACCGAAATCGATTACATGCGCAAAGCCGCGCGGATCGTCGAAGCGATGCACCAGCGCATCGTCGACAAGATCGAGGTCGGCATGCGCAAATGCGACCTGGTCGCCGAGATCTACGATGCCGGCACGCGCGGCGTCGACGGCATCGGCGGCGACTATCCGGCGATCGTGCCGCTGCTGCCGTCGGGCGCCGACGCGTCGGCGCCGCATCTGACCTGGGACGACCGGCCGATGAAATCGGGCGAGGGCACCTTCTTCGAGATTGCCGGCTGCTACAACCGCTATCACTGCCCGCTGTCGCGCACCGTCTTCCTCGGCAAACCGACGCAGGAATTCCTCGATGCCGAAAAGGCGACGCTGGAAGGCATGGAGGCGGGACTTGCCGCCGCCAAGCCCGGCAACACATGCGAGGACATCGCCAACGCCTTCTTCGCGGTGCTGAAGCGGTACGGCATCGTCAAGGACAACCGCACCGGTTACCCGATCGGGCTTTCCTATCCGCCTGACTGGGGCGAACGCACGATGAGCCTGCGTCCCGGCGACCGCACCGAGCTCAAGCCCGGTATGACCTTCCATTTCATGACCGGCTTGTGGCTGGAGACGATGGGCTTGGAAATCACCGAATCCATCCTGATCACCGAGACGGGCGTCGAGTGCCTGGCCAATGTGCCGCGCAAGCTGGTGGTGAAGAATTGAGCCCGATGTCCAGCCTTCGTCCATCACCGATCACGCCGAGCGTCGATTTCGAGCGCGACGGCGTGCAGCACGGTTTCTTGCGCCTGCCTTACAGCCGCGACGATTCCGCCTGGGGATCGGTGATGATCCCGATCTGCGTCATCCGCAACGGCAAGGGGCCGAGCGCGTTGCTCACCGGCGGCAATCATGGCGACGAGTACGAGGGGCCGCTGGCGCTCTATGACCTCGCCCGTATGCTCGACCCGAAGCAAGTCAGCGGCACGGTCATCATCGTGCCGGCGATGAACTATCCGGCATTCCGCGCTGGCACGCGCACCTCGCCGATTGACAAGGGCAATCTGAACCGCAGCTTTCCCGGCCGGCCCGACGGCACGGTGACCGAGAAGATCGCCGACTTTTTCCAGCGCGAACTTCTGCCACGCACCGACATCGCGCTCGATTTCCACTCCGGCGGCAAGACGCTCGACTTCGTGCCGTTCTGCGCCGCCCATATCCGGCCCGACAAGGTGCTGGAAGCGAAAGGGTTCGCTGCCGTGGAAGCGTTCTCCGCACCATGGTCGATGAAGATGCTGGAGATCGATGCGGTCGGCATGTTCGACACCGCCGCTGAGGAGATGGGCAAGCTTTTCATCACCACGGAGCTTGGCGGCGGTGGGACTTCGCGCGCGGAAACGGTGCGGATCGCGCGTCGCGGCGTGCTCAACGTGCTGCGCCATGCCGGCATTGTCGCCGGCGCGGTCGAGATGCAGCCGACCCGCTGGCTCGACATGCCGTCGGGCGATTGCTTCTCGTTCGCCGAGGACGACGGGATGATCGAAACCATGATCGATCTCGGCGAGCCGGTGGCAGAAAACCAGGTGCTGGCACGCGTCCATTCCGTAGGCCGCACCGGCGGCGCTCCGCAGGAGATACGGGCCAAAATGTCCGGTCTGTTGGCGGCGCGGCATTTTCCGGGGCTGGTCAGGGCCGGCGACTGCGCTGCCGTGGTCGCCGTGTTGGTCGATTGACGGTTAGGAAACCGATGTCGGGAACGGCTCGGCCTTGCCTTTGGGGCGATCGCCGATGACAAAGACGGCGCTCGCCTCGCTGACGATCGAGACATGATCCTTGGCGGCTGTTCCGGCCGCCGCACTGTCGCCGCGCATGATTGCGGTGACGATGGCGTCATGCTCCTGCCAGGACTGGGCCAGCCGCCCGGGCAGCATGAATTGCGCGCGCCGGAACGGCGCGAGGCGGCCGCGGGTCATGACGGTCAACTCATAAATGTGCTTGCTGTGGGCGCCGCGATAGAGCCGGGTGTGGAACTCGGTGTTGAAAAGCTCATACTCTTCTTCGACCCCGAGCTGCACCAAGCGCGCCGATGCCTGATGCTCGGCCTCCAGCGTGCGGCGCTCGCCGGCCGTCATGCGCTCGGCCGAGAAGCGCGCGCAGATCGCTTCAAGCTCGGCCATGCTCTCGAACATCGAGGCGAGGTGCTCCTGCGTCACCACGGCGACGGTGGCGCCACGGTTCGGCCGTCTTTCGACCAGTCCCATGGCGCTGAGCCGGCTGAGCGCTTCCCTGATCGGCGTACGTGAGACATCGAAGCGGGCGGCGAGCGAGGCCTCGTCGAGCTTTTCGCCTGGGCGCAGGAAACCGGTGACGATCCGGTCGCTGATCGCCCTCACCATCTGATCGACGGTCGTGCCCGACCTGATCAAATTGCGCTTTCCCGACACGTCTCCTCCGTCCAGTCCTCTCGCTAGAGCCGAGAGCCACTCACCGGCCTCGATTCCTCCGCAGCTCTGTATGCCTATGTTTTAGCCTTCATGTCAAATTGACGATTTTGAAGGCAAAAAGTGTATGCAATTGCTCCGGCTTTGTGCAGCCCACATCGGCACACTCATTGATATTGCTGAATAAATCCTGATTCTGAAACTGGCACGCTGATTGCATACACTTCTTTCATTGAGGTGTTAACCGGCCCCAAAGGCCCCACAGAGGGAGCATTCAATGTCCGAGAGATTCATGCTTAGCCGCCGCGACCTGCTCAAGACCTCCGCCGCCGGAGCGGCGCTCGGCCTTGCGTCCGCATCGTTTCCGATCAGCAGGGCCTTCGCCGCGACGGCCACCGTTGGCTTTATCTATGTCGGGCCAAAGGACGATTACGGCTACAACCAGGCGCATGCCGAAGGCGCCGCCACGCTGAAGGGGATCGAAGGCATTTCCGTCGTCGAGGAGGAGAACGTGCCGGAGACGGTCGACGTCCAGAAGACGATGGAATCGATGATCAATCTCGACGGTGCGTCGCTGATCTTCCCGACCTCGTTCGGCTATTTCGATCCGCACATGCTCGCCATGTGCGCGAAATTCCCCGACGTGCAGTTCCGCCATTGCGGTGGCATGTGGAACAAGGACAAGCATCCGATGAATGCCGGTTCCTATTTCGGTCATATCGGCATGGGCCAGTATCTGAACGGCGTCGTCGCCGGCCACACCAGCAAGACCAAGAAGCTTGGCTTCGTCGCGGCAAAGCCGATCCCGCAGGTGCTGCTCAACATCAATTCCTTCCTGCTCGGCGCGCGCTCGGTCGACCCGACAATCACCTGCCAGGTGATCTTCACCGGCGAGTGGTCGCTGGCGGTCAAGGAGGCCGAGGCCACCAACGCGCTGGTCGACCAGGGTGCCGACGTCATCACCTGTCATGTCGACAGCCCCAAGGTGGTGGTCGAGACGGCGGCCGGGCGTGGCGTTTTCGTCTGCGGCTATCATGCCAACCAGAGCCCGCTGGCACCGGAAAAATACCTGACCGGCGCGGAATGGAACTGGGCCAAGGTCTACAAGATGTTCGTCGACGATCTGGTGGGCGGCACGCCGCTGCCCAATTTCACGCGCGGCGGCCTGGCCGACGGCTTCGTCAAGATGAGCCCGCTCGGCCCCGCTGTTGGCGACGCCGCCCGCAAGCAGTTCGACGGCACGCTGGCCGAAATGATGAAAGGCGGATTTTCGGTCATCAAGGGTCCGCTGAAGAGTAACAAGGGCGTCGTCGTCGCGACCGAGGGCCAGGCCTTCGTCGAGACCGCGCTTGAACTCGAAAGCATGGACTACCTGGTCGAGGGCGTCGTCGGTTCGACCGCCTGAACCGGATCGGAGACGGGGCAATGGCAGACACGGTCAGCACTGCGGGCGCACCGGCGCTGTTTGGCGCCAGGAGTTATCCGGCGGCGCTCGAATGGGCGGCGCGGCGGGCGGAAGCCTTCGTCATACCGCTCGCGGCGCTGATCGTCGGCATGGCGCTGTTCAGCGTGTTCATCGCGCTGGTCGGCAAATCGCCGGTGCAACTCTACGAGACGATGTGGCGCGGCGGCTTCGGCTCGTGGTTCTCGATCCAGAACTCGCTGTCGCGAGCAGCACCGCTTTTACTGGCAGCGCTCTGCGTGGCACTGCCGGCACGGCTCGGCCTGGTCGTCATCGGCGGCGAAGGCGCGATCGTGCTGGGCGGCGTTGCCGCCGCCGCCATCGGCGTCGCGGCGAATGGCGCGCCGGCTTTTCTGGTCATCCTGCTGATGGGCGTGGCGGGCGTGGTCGCCGGCGGCATCTGGATCGGTGCCGTCGGCGCACTCCGCCACTACCGCGCCGTCAACGAAACCATCTCCAGCCTGCTGATGGCCTATATCGCCATCGCGTTGATGAACCATCTTGTCGAAGGGCCGCTGCGCGATCCGGCCTCGCTCAACAAACCCTCGACCGAGCCGCTGGTGGATGCCTACCGCATCGGCAACATTCCAGGCATGGACGTGCACTGGGGCCTGGTCGTCGGCATTCTCGCCTGCGTCCTGTCCTGGCTGCTGATCGAAAAGACGCGCTGGGGCTTTGCCGCCCGCATCGCCGGCGGCAATGTCAGGGCGGCCCAGGTGCAAGGGCTTGCCGTCGGGCCGCTGATCGTCGGCTTCACCGGGTTGGCCGGCGGCTTCGCCGGGCTGGCCGGCATGCTGGAGGTCGGCGCCGTGCAAGGCAGCGCCAACGCCTCGCTTGCCGCCGGCTATGGCTATACCGGCATCCTCGTCGCCTTCCTCGCCCGCCACAATCCGCTCGCCATCATTCCGGTCGCTTTCCTGCTCGGCGGCATCGGCGCGTCCGGCGGGCTGATCCAGCGCCGCATGGACCTACCCGACGCCACCGTGCTGGTGCTGCAAGGCATGCTCTTCGTCGTCATCCTGTTCAGCGAAACCTTTTACGGGCGCTTCAAGGTCTTCAATCCAGATCTGTGGAAGAGGGGCTCCTGATGGACGCGACCGAGATCGGCCTGTGGGGCGTGCCGCTCGCCATTCTCGGCGGCGCCATCCGCGTCTCGACGCCCTTCGTCTTCGTCTCGCTGGGCGAAGCGATCACAGAGCGCTCCGGCCGCATCAATCTTGGCCTCGAAGGCACGCTGGTCTTCGGCGCCATGACCGCTTATGCCGTAGCGGTGATGACCGGCTCGCCATGGCTCGGCCTGCTGGCCGCCGCAGGTGCCGGTCTTTGCTTCGGTCTGTTCCACGGCTGGATCTGCAAATTCCGCGGGGTGAACGACATCGCCATCGGTATCGCGCTGATGCTGTTCGGCTCGGGTCTCGCCTTCTTCTTCGGCAAGCCGTTCATCCAGCCCTCGGCGCCAGACCTGCCGGCCATCGCCTTCGGTGGCTGGTCGAACATTCCGCAGGTGCAAGCGGCGCTCAACGTCAACGTGCTGTTCCTGATTGGTGCGGCACTTGCCGTGTTCCTGTGGTGGGCCTTCCGCAACACCCGTGCCGGCCTGATCGTGCGCGTCGTCGGCGACAGCTCCGATGCGGCGCGCGCCATGGGCCTCAATCCCAACACCGTGCGCCTGCTTGCGACAGGCGTCGGCGGCGCGCTCGCCGGCATCGGCGGCGCCTATCTGTCGCTCTATTACCCCGGCAGCTGGACCGAACGCATCTCGTCGGGGCAGGGCCTGATGGCGGTGGCGCTGGTCATCTTCGCGCGCTGGAATCCGCTCGGCTGCTTTGCCGCGGCACTATTGTTCGGCGGCGCGGGCGCGCTTGGCCCGGCGTTGCAATCGGTCGGTGTGACGCAGGGCTATTATCTCTTCTACGCCGCACCTTACATCCTCACGCTCATCATCATGATCGCCACCTCGTCGCCGAGCCGCACGCTTGCCGGCGCGCCGGGCGAGTTGTCGATCACCAAATGACTGGAGTTTTCCCGATGAACGCCAGAGCCGAGATCACCCAGCGCTACATCGATGCCGATCCCTATCCATGGCCCTACAATGGCGAGCTGCGGCCCGACAATACGGCGCTGATCATCATCGACATGCAGACTGATTTCTGCGGGCCGGGCGGCTATGTCGATCATATGGGCTACGATCTTTCGCTGGTGCGGGCGCCGATCGAGCCGATCAAGTCGGTGCTCTCAGCCATGCGGACCAAGGGCTACACCATCATCCACACGCGCGAGGGCCACCGGCCCGATCTCGCCGACCTGCCGGCCAACAAGCGCTGGCGCTCGCGCCGCATTAATGCCGGCATCGGCGACCCCGGACCTTGCGGTCGCATCCTGGTGCGCGGCGAAGCCGGCTGGGACATCATCCCCGACCTCTATCCGGCGGCGGGCGAACCGATCATCGACAAGCCGGGCAAGGGCTCGTTCTGCGCCACCGACCTGGAGCTGATCCTGCACCAGCGCGGCATCGAAAACATCGTGCTGACCGGGATCACCACCGATGTCTGCGTGCACACGACGATGCGCGAGGCCAATGATCGCGGCTTCGAATGCGTGATGCTGGAGGATTGCTGCGGCGCGACCGACTACGGCAACCATCTCGCTGCAATCAAGATGATCAAGATGCAGGGCGGGGTGTTCGGCGCGGTATCGAACTCGGCATCCTTCGTCGCGCAACTGCCGTGAGGACACGACCTTGAGCGGAAGCATCGGCAAGAAAGCCGTCGGCGTCGAGACCATCGGCATGACCATGCGCTTCGGCGCCTTCACCGCGCTGGACGACGTCTCGATCAAGGTGCCGGCGGGATCATTCCATGCGCTGCTCGGCGAAAACGGCGCCGGCAAGTCGACGCTTGTCAAATGCATGATGGGTTTTTACCACCCGACCTCGGGCGACATGCTGATCGATGGCCGCGAGGCCGCGATCGCCAGCCCCAAGGATGCCTCGGCGCTCGGGCTCGGCATGGTCTACCAGCATTTCACGCTCGTCCCGTCGCTGACCGGCGCCGAGAACCTGGTCATTTCGCGCGAGAAGGTGCCCGGCGTCATCGACTGGCGCAAGGAGCGCGCCGCACTTGCGCAATTTATGCAGCGCATGCCGTTCAAGCTGCCGCTCGACGTCAAGGTTGCCGAGCTTGCCGCGGGCGAGAAGCAGAAGCTCGAAATCATCAAGCAGCTCTATCTCGGCCGCAGTTTCCTGGTGCTCGACGAGCCGACTTCGGTGCTCACTCCCGGCGAGGCACAGGAAGTGCTTGGCCTGGTGCGCGACATGACCAGGACCGGCGACCTTACCGTGCTGATGATCTCGCATAAATTCCACGAGGTGACGGCCTTTGCCGACGACATCACTGTGCTGCGCAAGGGCAGGCTGACCGGAACCGGCAAAGTCTCGGAGCTTTCGCACAAGCAGATGGCGGCGATGATGATCGGTGACCAGCCGATTGCAGCACTCGACAGCCGCGCTCCGGTGCCGGCCGGCGCCAGGCAGGTGCTGACGGTAAAATCGCTGAAGGCGCCCGACCGCACCGGCTTGAAAACCATCGACATCGGCGAGCTCGATGTGAAGTCCGGTGAGATCGTCGGCGTCGCCGGCATCTCCGGCAACGGCCAGAAGGAGTTTCTCGAGGTCCTTGCCGGACAGCGGGCGCGCAATGGCGGCGACGTTCTGGTGAAAGGCTCGCCCTATGGCGCCAGCCGCAGCGAGGCGCGCACGCTCAATGTCCGCTTCATTCCGGAGGAGCCGTTGCGCAATGCCTGCGCGCCGAAGATGACGGTGGCGGAAAACATGGCCTTCCGCACCTTCGACCTCAACGAAGCCGGCAAGCCGGTCAGCTGGATCAGGATGAGTGCGATCAGGGACTACGCGGCCCGTCTGGTCGAACAGTTCAAGGTCAAGACGGCATCCCTCGCTTCGCCGATTTCGTCGCTCTCGGGCGGCAATGTGCAGCGCGCGGTGCTGGCGCGGGAACTGACCGGCGAGGTCGATTTGCTCATCGTGTCGAACCCCTGCTTCGGACTCGACTTCTCCGCCGTCGCCGAAATTCGCGCCCGCATCATGAAGGCGCGCAATGCCGGCGCCGCGGTGCTCCTAATGTCGGAGGACCTTGATGAGCTGCTCGAGCTCTCGGACCGCATCTTCGTCATGTCGGACGGCGCGCTGGTCTACGAGACGCCGATCGCGCAGGCGAGCGTGCAGACGATCGGCGAGCACATGGCGGGACATCACTGATGGCGGAGATCGAGGCGCTGCCGTTTCCGTTCGCCTTCAAGCCTGAGGCGATGGCGCTGGTCGTCATCGACATGCAGCGCGATTTCGCTGAACCCGGCGGCTTCGGCGCCAGCCTCGGCAACGACGTCAGCCGGGTGGTGGCGATTGTGCCGACGGTGAAGAGATTGATCGAGGGGTTCCGCACCGCTGGCCTGCCGGTGATCCACACGATGGAGTGCCACAAAGCAGACCTTTCGGATCTGCCGCCGGCCAAGCGCAACCGCGGCAATCCGTCGATCCGGATCGGCGATGTCGGGCCGATGGGTCGCGTGCTGATCGTCGGCGAGCCGGGAACGGCGATCCTCGATGAACTTGCCCCATTGCCCGGCGAAATCGTCATCGAAAAGCCGGGCAAGGGCGCGTTCTATGCCACCAGCTTCGGCGACGACCTGAAGCGGCTCGGCGCACGGCAACTGGTCTTTGCCGGGGTGACGACGGAGGTCTGCGTTCAGACGACGATGCGCGAGGCCAACGACCGCGGCTATGAATGCCTGCTGGCGGAGGATGCCACCGAGAGCTACTTCCCCGCGTTCAAGGCGGCTGCGCTTGCCATGATCAGGGCTCAGGGCGCCATCGTCGGCTGGACGGCGACGACGGACCAGGTGCTCGAGGGGATTGCCAATGCCTAACCTTGCCTTTGCCGGCCTCCTCAATGGTGGCTGGCGCGATCTGGCGTTCGAGCATTTCCGCGATGGCATTGCGGCGCACTGGCTGCTCAAGGGCGGACCGACGGAACCGTCGGTCGCGATCCTGAACTATCGGCCCGGCGCCAGCGTGCCGCGCCATCGCCATGCCGGGCTGGAAACGATCCTTGTGCTGGAAGGCACACAGAGTGACGAGAACGGCGATTTTGCCGCGGGCAGCGTGATCCTGAACCCGGTCGGAACCGAGCATTCGGTATGGACAAAGGATGGCTGCGTCGTGCTCATTCAGTGGAACCTGCCGGTAGTCATTCTGGGCGAGGCCAAATGAGCGACATCCGCTTCGACATAGCGAGCTTGCACGCTGCCTATCAGGCCGGCGTCAGCATCGGCGAGATGATCGATGCGGTCGATGCGCGGCTCGCAGCGGCCGATGACCCCGGCATCTTCATCCATCTGGCGAGCAGGGCGGAGATGCTGGCCGAAGCAGAAAAGCTCGGCCCGTTCGACCCTGTGGCAAAGCCGCTGTGGGGCGTACCGTTCGCGGTCAAGGACAACATCGATGTTGCCGGCATGCCGACCACGGCCGGCTGCGCCGAATATGCCTACCTGCCGGCGAAAGACGCCACAGTCGTCGCGCGGCTCAAGGCCGCCGGCGCACTGGTCGTCGGCAAGACCAATCTCGACCAGTTCGCCACCGGCCTGGTCGGTGTGCGCACGCCCTATCCGATCCCGAGGAATGCGATCGACCCGAAACTGGTGCCGGGCGGCTCTTCATGCGGCTCGGCCGTCGCAACCGCGCGTGGCATCGTCTCGTTCGCGCTCGGCACCGATACTGCCGGTTCGGGGCGCATACCCGCCGGCCTCAACAACATCGTCGGGCTGAAGCCGAGCATCGGCGCGCTATCAGCCGCCGGCGTCGTGCCGGCCTGCCGGACGCTCGATTGCGTCTCGGTCTTCGCGCTCGCCGTCGACGACGCCTACCACGTGTTCGAGGTCGCGGCGGCAAAGGACGGCGCCGATCCCTATTCGCGTGACCTCGGCGTCCAGGGCCTTGCCGCGCGCCCGCCCGTGCTGACTGTTGGCGTGCCTGCCAGGGCCGACTGGATATTCTTCGGCGACCAGGCGATGCGGGCGGGCTTCGAGGCCGCTCTTGCCTCGCTGGAGACGCTGGGCTGCAGGCTGGTCGAAATCCCGTTCGGTGATTTCTACGCCACCGCCAACCTGCTCTACGAAGGCGCCTGGGTAGCCGAGCGTTATGCTGCGATCAAGGACTTCATGGACGCCAACGAGGCCGCCATGCATCCGGTGACGCGGCAGATCATCGGCGGCGCGCGAAAGCTTTCCGCAGCGGACGCCTTCAACGGGCTCTATGCCTTGCAGGCCTACAAGGCCAGGCTCGCGCCGGTCATCGCCTCGGTCGATCTCTTCTGTGTGCCGACCGCGCCGACCCACTACACGGTCGAGGCGGTTCTCGCCGATCCGATCGTCACGAACAGCCGGCTCGGCACCTACACCAACTTCGTCAACCTGCTCGACATGTGCGGCATAGCCGTGCCGGCCGGAATTCGTAGCGACGGTTTGCCGATGAGCGTCACCTTGCTTGCGGCGGCGGGCAAGGACCACCTGACGGCCTCGCTTGCCCGCGACATCCATGCGGCAAGCGGCCTTGCGCTGGGCGCTACCGGCTGGTCGCAGCCGCGTCGCGATGTTTGCGCGAACGTGGATGAAAGCACGATCGAACTGGCCGTGGTCGGCGCGCATCTGTCGGGCATGGCGCTGAACGGCCAGTTGCAGCAGCTCGGCGCGATTTTCGCCCGGGCGGCAAGAACGGCGCCGCTCTACCGGCTTTACGCGCTCGCCGGCCAGTCGGTGCCGCGACCGGGGCTCGAGCGGATCTGCAATGGCAAGGGGACAGCGATCGAGGTCGAAGTCTGGCGGCTGTCGCCGCAAGCCTTCGGCCGCTTCGTCTCCGCGATCCCGCCGCCGCTCGGCATCGGCACGCTTCTGCTTGATGACGGAACTTCGCCGAAAGGCTTCCTCGTTGAAAGTGCCGGCCTTACCGATGCAGAGGAGATTTCGCATTTCGGCGGCTGGCGCAATTTCATGGCGGGTCAGCTGCAGCGGAGCTGACGACAAAGAATGCCCGTCGCATGCGCGGCGAACCGGGAAGCGCTTGGACGGCGGCGGACCAGCTTCGTGTTTGCCGGCCTCGGCCCCTCGCAGATCCGGCGGTTATTCCAAACGAATCTGCGGACAAGCCCGCACCAGTGGAGCGGCTGATGCAGGTGCAATCGCTGCTGGTGCGGAGCAACCGTAAGCTGGCCGAGGTCGCCGAGGCCTGCGGTTTCTGCGACGTCTGTCATTTCGGGCGCGAGTTCAAGCGCTCAGTGGGATATCGCCGGCCGCATGGCGCCGCATCGAGTTAAGCGCCGGGCCGGGACATTAGGTCGACGGCCTAGGTCGTATGATGATAACTGGACTGACTGCTTGCGACCACTCGTCGACCGTCATCCGCCGGAGGCCCCCTTTGGTTCTGTATATACCGTTGTCCTTAGACACGCCGATCAGAAGCAGCGTCAGCGACCTCATCAGCCTTCGCTCTGACGGCAACGCGATTTTGGCGACGTTCATCGTGCCGCACGATAAAACCAAGGCGCTTCGTGTCCACTTTCATGCCAGCTATGTTATGAGAATGTGCGACGAGCACGTCTTGAACCTCGAGGATCTGCCAATAACCCGACAAGGGCTGATTGGGGAGCATTTTCTCTATCAGGTCGAAGGTGCTGACTTTCTACTCCATCAACCCGCGATTAAAGACAGCTATCGGGGAGCGAAACACTTTCGCTGCGTGACTGGATCGACCTGTCTGGACGTCGTCGCAGATGACCCGCCGACTGTGATGTTGGTCTCGCGTGACAGCGCGAACTGATCGCGTCCGTTCAGCTTCGCTCTTAAAGCCGCATTGAGAACGTCCGGTCCCACCACTTTGCCGACATTGGACTTTTATTGTCACGCCCTGGAACGACGCGCGTCCTGTCGCTGTCCCGAACAGTGTTACGATAAGCAGCAAGCCGCGCGTTGTGCCGCCATCGCCATCGATCGTGTCAACGGCTGAGAACAGGCGGTCACGCTCGATCAGCCAAGGCTTGTAGTCCAGCGCCGCACCCGACCAAGCAGCCATCCGGTCCTGCAGCAATATATCTCGCGGATCGGTGGGCTTTCACATGGTCCTTTGCCGGAACTTGGAATGGCAGCTCGAGCAATCCTGCAAGATGAGATGCAGGAGGTGCTCCGCCGGCAATTTAGCGGGATCGGCTTCCGCCGCCGGCCGCTTGCCAAGCAGGCTGCCACCGCCCATTGCCAGGCCGGAACCCATTCTCATATCGTCGGTGATGCGAGGCGGCGCCCGCTCGGCGTCGGAGGCCAGGGCGCTGGCCAACGTCCCGATATGACGAGCCAGTGCTTCGAACTCCGCGCGGGCGGGGTCGATATCCGGCTTGGCGCCTGAAGGCGGACCCAACGTCGCACTGGGGAATTCGGCAATCAGGGCAGGGCCGGTGCGGGCGCGGATTGTCTCGGCCGCCGCCTTGAAAGCCGCGGCGTCGTAGGCCTGCTTGCCGTCGAACATCCCGGCGATCGCCTTTGCCGCCGCGGCCATTTCCTTCATCGAGGCCTGGCGAGCCTCGATGACCGCATCACGGCTCGAATGGGCGGCAGCGAGCACGACAGAGACGCAGGCAAGCGACAGCACCGTTACAGCGGCTGCGAGCCTCACTGGGTCACGCCTTGTCCTGCCAGCTCGTCGATGATCGGGCAATCCGGCCGCTCGTCGCCGTGGCAGTGACTGACCAGATGGTGGAGCAAGCCGCGCAATCCGACCAGTTCGGCGATCTTCCTGTCGATCTCCACCAGCTTGGCGCTCGCGATCGCCTTCACGTCGGCGCTGTCACGTTCCCTGTCCTGGTACAGCGACAGCAGCTGGCGGCATTCGTCGACCGAAAACCCCAGGCTTCGCGAGCGCTGCAGGAAGCGCAGCCGGTGAATATCGGCCGTCGAGTAATCGCGATAGCCATTGTCTGTCCGGGCCGGGTGCAAGAGCCCGATATCCTCGTAGTAACGGATCGTCTTGGCCGGCAGGCCGGATTTCTCGGATGCGACGCCGATGTTCATGGCGGAAATCTCCTTTGTCGGAAGAAATAGACATTCCAGTAGATGGAAGGTCAACCTGATGTGGCGATTTTGGATGCCCGACGCAACCGCCCGCCCGCTCCAACCGTTTGCTGCCAACAGCACATACTGGACCTTCGGGAAGAAATCAGTTTTCGGAAACGTTTATCGAACAGCGCTCAAACTCGGAGCCCACTCCGGGTGCCGATGAGCAAGGACCCTCCGGCGGCACGCTACACCGTGCAGACGTCGAGGAGACAGAACATGCCCGTCAACGCCTATATCAACCGGATCGCGACAGCGGTGCCGGAGCACGAGGTTCATCAATTCTACCTGCGTTTCGCGGCCTCCATGCTCGCGGCCGATCGCCGGAGGCTCTTCGAACGCATGGCCGATCTTGCCGGCATCGAGCACCGCTATTCCTGCTTTGCGCCGGCGTCCAACCCCGAAGGACCGTCCGCCGACCTGGCCGGGACCTTCATCCGCGGCGCGTTTCCCGGAACGGCCATGAGGATGGCGATGTTCGACGATGCCGCACCCGTCCTGGCGCAAAAGGGCATCGACGGATTGCAGCTTGGCGACGACGCTTCCCGCATCACCCATCTTATCGTCACCACCTGCACCGGCTTTTCGGCGCCGGGCATCGATCTCGAGCTGGTTGCGCGCTGCGGGCTGCCGGACAGCGTCGAACGCACAATGATCGGGTTCATGGGTTGCTATGCCGCGATCAACGGCCTCAAATTGGCCCGCCACATCGTCCGCTCCGACCCGCAGGCCAAGGTCCTGCTGGTCAATATCGAACTCTGCACGATGCATCTGCGCGAAACCACCGAGCTGGAAAAACTGCTGTCGTTCTGCCTTTGGGGCGACGGCTGCGCGGCTGCGCTCATTACTGCCGAGCCGGCCGGCATCGAGCTCGATAGCTTTCACTGCCTGGTGGCGAGGGAACGGCGGGACCTGATGCGTTGGAACATTCGCGACCACGGCTTCGAAATGGTTCTTTCCGGCCAGGTGCCGGCAGCGATTCATGAAGCGTTGCGGAGCAACCAGGCCGCCATCCTCGGCGGTCGATCGGCGGAAGACATCGACCTTTGGGCCGTGCACCCGGGGGGGCGTTCGGTGCTCGACGCCGTCGAAAGGGCCCTGAAACTGGAACCCACCGCGCTGGAACCATCGCGTGAGGTCTTGCGCCGGTATGGGAACATATCGTCTGCGACAGTCATGTTCGTGATGAAAGAGATGTTGAAGGCGCCACCCGGCCTGCTCGGCTGCGGCATGTCGTTCGGTCCCGGGCTGACTGCCGAAACCATGCTCTTTCGAACCGTGTCATGAGCGGCCTGGAGCACCGGCAGCTTGCGCCGGAAATCCTCGACGGCCTTGCGGCCGACGATCCGCGAGCGCTGACCGCGCGCCGCGACCTTCGGCGCATCAATATGCTGATGTTTCAGGTGCCGATCATGACGTCGTTGCTCAAGAGGTTTGTGCCAAAGCCGCCACGCCGCATCCTGGAGATCGGCGCCGGCGATGGCTCCTTCATGCTTGCGGTGGCGCGGCGCATGGCCAGGCATTGGCCTGGGGTCGAACTGGCAATGCTCGACCGCGTCGACCTCGTCACCGCGCAATTGCGCGATGATTTTGACAGGCTGGGATGGAAGGCTGAAGGGATCACCGCCGATGTCTTCGACTGGACAGGAAAGTTCGAGGGCGCACGGTTCGACGCCGTCACGGTCAATCTGTTTCTGCACCATCTCGACGATGCGCAGCTCGTGCGCCTGTTTTCGCTGATCAGGCCAATAGCCCCGTTGCTCATCGCGACCGAGCCGCTGCGGGCGAAACTGGCGCTGGCCGCGACCCGTCTTCTGCCGGCAATCGGCGCCAATGACGTCACACAAAACGACGCGGCGCAAAGCGTGCGTGCCGGCTTTCGCGGCGGCGAGCTTTCCGGCCTCTGGCTTGCGGCCAACGGCCAACCGGTCGAGGAACGACGCGCCGGGCTGTTTTCCCACATCTTCGTCGGCGCCGGTGCCAGTGTCGACCCATGACACGATTGTCGACCCATGACGCCATCGTCATCGGCGCCGGCCCGGCGGGCACATCCGTCGCGCTTACGCTGGCCCGGCGCGGATGGGCCGTGGCCATTGTGGAAAAGACCGTATTTCCGCGCCGCAAGGTCTGCGGCGAATATATCTCGGCAAGCAATCTTGCGCTTCTGGACCGGCTGGAGATCGGCGATGCCTGGCGTGCCAATGCCGGCCCCGAAATCCGCCGCGTCGGCATGTTTTCCGGCGAGACCTGCGTCGAGGCGGCAATGCCACGTGCAGGAGCTGGGCCACGTGCAAAAGATGGCTTCGGCCGGGCGCTCGGCCGCGACATTCTCGACTCTCTGCTTCTACAAGCGGCGCGACCTGCGGGTGTCGAAATCTTTCAGCCCTGCCGCGCCGTCGCCATCGAGCGGGATGGCCAGATGCAACGGGTGCGAATTCAGGCCGGGGACGAAACGACCATGTTGCGTGCGCCGGTGATTGTCGCCGCACACGGCTCGTGGGAACCAGGGCCGCTGTCCAGCCAGCTCGGAAAGGCAAATCGCCCGTCTGACCTGCTCGGCTTCAAGGCGCATTTCACCGGGTCGTCGCTCGCGCCGGATTTGATGCCTCTGCTGGCTTTTCCCGGCGGCTATGGCGGCATGGTCTCGGCGGATCACGGCCGGCTGTCGGTGTCGTGCTGCATTCGCCGCGATATGCTCGCGCGGTTGCGCAAGCAACATGGCCCCAAACGCCGGAGCCATGTGCCGGCCGCCGATGCGGTCTTCCGCCATCTCGTGGACTCGTGCCGGGGCGTCAGGGATGCCCTGGAACCGGCGCTTCTCGACGGTCCGTGGCTTGCCGCGGGTCCGATCCGGCCGGGAATTCGCTCGTGCTACGAAGGGGACATCTTCCGCGTCGGCAATGCGGCCGGAGAGTCTCATCCAGTCATCGCCGAGGGCATCTCGATGGCGGTTCAGTCCGGCTGGCTGCTGGCTTGCGAACTCGCATCCGCGCCAAGTGGCCCGGCAGGGCGCGAGGCCGCCGCCAGACGCTATGAAGCGGCCTGGAAAAGACTGTTTTCGACGCGGGTCTACGCCGCCGCGGCTCTTGCCGGAATTGCCCTTCGCCCCGGCAGCGCCACCTTGATGGCGGCGATCGTCCGGAATTTCCCGCAGGCACTGACATTGGGCGCGCAACTGAGCGGCAAGACCAAGCCGGTTCCAGGCTTTGCCTGACGAGGGTGGGGCGTCGTGCTGCGCTGGTTCGCCTTACATGCCACCGCCACAGATGGCAGCGGCTGCCGCTTCTCCTCGGAATTTTGCCATCACATAGTCGTATACCTGAAGGTATCTACGACTTCAGGTTCGCAGGTATTTGACCAGCGCTGCAATCGCGAGCAAGAGCGCGACGAACACCAGGACCCAGACGAGCGCCATGCCGCCCATCATCCATGTACCCATTGGACCATTCATCATTGCAATCACCTTTACGGTCAGTGAAGGCCCGCCTTCGTCGGTAAGCATCGGCGACTGCGAAGGCAATTAGCTCGCCGGGGAATTCGGTCAAGACGACGAGGAAACCCCGATCGGCCACCCTGCCGCCGTGTCCTGCCAACCGGAAGTGTCCTGTCCTTGCCGTCTCACATACCTCCGCCGCAGCCGTCCGAGAGATCCCAGACGTCGACGACCTGCTTGCCGGTGAAACCATGCTCGCGGATCAGGAACTTCGCCAATCCGCCATACACTTTCCAGCGCCAGCATGGGCAGCAGCATGGGCCTTTCTCGTTGGAATTGGCCATTGCATAGTCATAGGCGTGCTGCTCGTCGCCGGAGAGTTTCACATCGTAATAGGGCAGCATCTTCTGTGCGATGCCGGCCGGAATATCGTACGGATCGCTGGGGATCATTGCGATCTCGCGGTACCTGGCCAGGCCGCTCACCTGCTCGGCATAGCGCTTCGTCTCCATAGGGCTGCAGCACGAGCCCGTGATCCGCGACATCGCCGGCATGGTCGCGATCGACTCCGTGAACTTGGCCGAACACGTGCTGTTGCCGTTCTGGCTGAGATATTTAAAACGGCGCACCAGATCGGAATCCTGCGCGGCGAGCGCCAAATCCGGCCTCTTGAGCAAGCCGACAGCCGCAGCGACGCCAAAGGCGCTACCTAGAACAACCGTCCGTCGGGTTGGGTAACATATCCGGCTCATTTGCTTTTCCTCGCTTGCTCGATCAGTTTCTTCATCGTTGCGAGGTCGGTCGCGCCGGCGAAAATCTGCTCGCCAACGACGAAGCTTGGCGTTCCGCTGATCTTCAGCGCCTGGGCGAGTTGCGTATTCCGGTCGATCGACGCCTGGATATCGGGCCGCTGCATGTCGGTCTTCAGTTTAGCCACGTCGAGACCGACGTCGGCAGCGACCTTCAGCACGACCGCTTCGGTCACCCGCGTCTTCACCGCATACAAGGCCTTGTGGAATGCCATGTACTTGCCCTGGCGCATTGCGGCGAGAGCCGCCTTGGAAGCAAATACGGAATCCGTGCTGAGGATCGGGAATTCCTTGTAGACGATCTTGAGCTGCGGATCGTCGGCCATGGCTTGCGCCATGATCGGCGCAACTTGCCGGCAATAGGGGCAGTTATAGTCAAAGAATTCGACCATGGTGACGTCGCCTTCGGCGTTGCCGCCGACCGGGCTCGCCGGGTCCCGGAAGATATCGTCGGCCTTGGCCGCCAGGGCGGCTTTCGCCTCTTTTGCCGCGGCCTCGCGCTGGCGGGCATCGAGGCTCTGCAGCGCCTCCATGACGACCTCGGGATGCGCGAGGATATAATCGTGGACGCGCTGGTCGAACTGGTCCTGGGACATCTCGCCCGCGGCGATCGCCTGACCGTGAAGACCGAGCGCCAGCCAGACCGTCGCGCCGGCCAGGACGAAGGCACGGGCCATTTTGCCGATGGCTCCGCGCAATGGATTGGACTTGTGGATCACAGGGTTCTCCTTCCCTCTGTTTCGCCGGACCGCCGGCGTGTGAATGGTGCGTCAGAACATGCCCTTGATCTTCGCCCACCATCCCGTTTCCGGCTCATGGTGCGGGCGCTCGACATTGTTGGTGAGCGCATTGACGAAGGTGACGAGATTGACCGCAGCGAAATTCAGGCCATGGAAATTCGCCCGCCAGCGGCCCTCCTTGTCGATCACATGGGTGACGGTGCCGTGCATCTGATAACCATCATCCGTCAGCGTGAACTTGTGGCCGAAGGCTTCCGCCAGCTTCCGGGTCGCATCCTCCGACTGGTCCGGGGTCGTGGTCAGGAACAGCCAATTGACGGGATCGAGCCCGTGCGCCTGCCCGTATTTGCCGAGCACATCCGGCGTGTCCCTGGTCGGGTCGGTGGTGATGGTCACAAAGCTGACCAGGCCCTTCATCGGCGTGCCGTTCACCATTTTCTGGACTTCGGCGATCTTCTCGGCATGCAGGGGGCACACATCCGGGCACGATGTGTAGATGAAGTGGAGGACGACCACCTTGCCGCGCAGGTCCGCCGTTCGCACAATACGCCCATCGGCGGTGCGCAGCGTGAAATCAGGCGCCGGCTTGTCGATCGCCTGGAAATATTTCTCGTCGCCCTCAAGCATGGCGTCGATTTCGTCGAGTGAGTGGGCTTGGGCCTGATACGAAAAGCCCGCGGTCAGCGCCGCAATGGCAATTACGCTTAGCAGCAAACACCTCCACTCGTTCAAAGCCGATGCAAGGCAGCGAGCCTTCAACCCGGACATATCTGTTCCTTTCTCACTCGGCAGCGATGCGGCTGCGGATGAAGTCGACCATGTCGGGCGCGTCCCATTCGGCCGGCCCAATCAGCCGGCCGATCTCCTTGCCATCGCGATTGATCAGCAGGGTTGCCGGAAGGCCGACGGTGCCGATGGCAAACATTGCCTTGCCCGAGACATCGATGTTGAGGGCGAGGAGCTTGATGCCGATCTCGGCAAAGAACTTCTTCACAATCTCAGGACCGGCACGGTCCATGGACAGCGCGACGACCTCGAAATCCGGACCGCCGAGTTTGGCCTGCAGACGATCGAGCGTCGGCATCTCCTTGCGGCAGGGCGCGCACCATGTCGCCCAGATGTTGAGCAGCACGACCTTGCCGTGGAAATCCGCAAGCGTTTTCGGCTTGCCATTGCCGTCCTCGAAGCTGATTTCCGGTACGGGGATGGGCGCCTCGTTAACGACGAAGTTCTGCGGTGGCTCGGCGGCTGATGCCGACAGCGAAAATGCCACCAGCAGCATGCCAATCAGGACCATGGCCAGTTTGCTCACAACAGCCTCACTCGGTCGCGTAGACGGTGGGTGCCTTGCCGTCCTTGGTGAAGGCGTAGACGACGAAGGGGCCTTGCTTCTCACCACCCATGCCCGGAGCGCCCGTCGGCATGCCGGCCAGCGTTATGCCGGTGATCGCCGGGCGTTCGGTCAAAAGCTTCTTGACGATCTCGACCGGCACCAGGCCATCGACGACATAGCCGTCGACAATCAGCGTGTGGCAACCTTCGAGGTCAGCCGGGACGCCGGCATCGCTGCTGATCTGAGAGAGATTGTCGACGGGCTTGATATCGACCTTGAAGCCGTTGTGCTCGAGATAGTTGGCGTAGGATTCGCAGCAGCTGCATTGCGGGTTCTTGTACATGACGGCGTTGATCGTGGCGGCGAAGGCAGGCAGCGGCGTTGCGATCAACAGGGACAGTGTGGCCAGGCGGTAGGTCAGTTTCATTGCAGTTCTCCTTGGTTGGATAAAAACTTTCAGGTCACGCGGAACACTGTCATCAGGCCGGCCATCTGGTGATCGGCGACATGGCAGTGCAGCATCCAGTCACCGGGATTGTCGGCAACGAAGGCGCATTCGATCGTGTCCTTGGGGGCGAGCAGCACCGTGTCCTGCCATTGCCGGTGCGGTACCGGCGAGCCGTTGCGCGAAAGCACCGACAGGCTGAAGCCGTGGACGTGCATGGGGTGCCACCAGGCGGTTTCGTTGCGCATGGTGAGACGGCAGGTGGCGCCGCGCGACAGCGTGAACTGCGGCGCCATTCCAGCGTGGCCGTCGCCGGTCATCGACATGCCGTTGATTGCCCAGGCGGCGGCGCCGTTCATGCCGGGCATCGCCATGCCCATCATGCCGCCGACGCCGGCCAGCTTGCCGCCGCCCATCATGCCGCCCTGCAGGACGATTTCATGCCGTTCGGCCTTGGCCAGGTCGGGGGCCGGCAGCGGATTGGCCGGCAAGCGAAGCGGCGCATCGAGAGGATGGTCGCGCAGCGGCGCTCCGGCGTCGTAGGCGAGCGTGGTCAGGGTGTAGGCGAGGCCATCGTAGTAATCGTCGATCACCGCGTGCCGGCTGCCGGGGTCGCCCTGCAGGTCGAGCAGGACATCGACGCGCATGGCAGGCGCCAGCACCAGGCGGCCGCTTTCAGGTTCGTGCGGATCGCAGGGCTGGCCATCGATGGCGATGACAACCGGCCGGTGGCCTTCGAAGCGCAGGGCCATGATGCGGGCGAGCGACGCATTGGCCAGCCGCAGCCGGAGGCGCTCGCCGGTCCGCACCTTCTGGTCCGCCGGGTGCGCGCCGTTGAGCGTCACGAGACGGCCGACGCGGCCGGACATGGCGGCATCCATCGCGCTGCCGAAGCCGGCGGCGATCCGTCCATCGGCCGCAAGCCGCCAGTCCTGCAGCAGCCACAGAATGTCACGGTCGACCGGAACCGGCTCGGCCTCCTCGACGATCAGCGCGCCGGCAAGGCCACGACCGAGCTGAACCAGGCTGTTGGCGTGCGGGTGATACCAGAAGGTGCCGGCATCGGGCGGGGTGAATTCATAAATAAAGTTTTCACCTGGCCTGGTCGGCTTCTGCGTCAGGCCGGGTACTCCGTCCATCGCGTTCGGCAGCCGGATGCCGTGCCAGTGAACCGTGGTGTCTTCGCCAAGTCCGTTCTCGACGACGATGCGAGCGGGCTGCCCCTGGCGCAGGCGCAGTGTCGGGCCTGGGACCGTGCCACCATAGGTCCATACCGGAGTGCGCGGGCCATCGGGGCCGACGAGCCGTGCCTGGCCCGGCGCCACCCTGATCCGGTGTTCGTCGGTAGCCAGTGCAGGGCGGATCGCTGCGGAGGCGGCAATGCTCGCTGCCGCAAACAGGAATTTGCGGCGCGTTATGAACGGACTTGAAACGGAATTCACCCTTGTGACCCCTGCGGTAACCGACGGCGAACGTCGCGACATCGATTGAATTGCTGCCGCGCCCGCTGCGCGGTACACGCAAGCGGGCGATCAGACGCCGTCAATCAACCGCGGAAACGGCAGAACGGCGTCAGACGAGAGTGCTGGGTCTTGGAGGGAATGGCTCGGGCAGCAGACTTCGCCCATGCAGGAACGCGGCGGGAAGCGCGGGCGGCAGCTCCGCCTGCGGCAGTCCCGTTACGGGGAGAGCTTCCGGCAGCACCGCCAGAACCGGTGCGACGCAGGTCGGCGCACATTGCATCGGTTTGTCGTTGTCGGCTGAGCTCTTGAGGCAAGCGCTGCAGTCGCCGCCCTTGGCATCGGCCATCTTGGCCATGTCGGCGCCGGTGGTGCCGGCATCTGAGGCCATCATCATGCGGCTGTCGATCGCCATCCTCGCCGACATGACGGCAGCCTGGGCGGCTGACAGGCTGAACCCGGCGGTCACGACCATCGCGAGCAGCATAGTCAGAAGGTGTTTGGGTGACAGACGTGCCATCTTCGGCCTAGGCTGGCCTCAAATAGCGGTTTTTGCAAGCCCCTGCGAGATCGAGACCGTCGAGGAACGGGGCGGCCAGCAATAACATTAACGGCATCACATCGGGACAGACCATGCAGCAAGCCATTACGTCGGACGGCCTTCGCCGGGTGGTGCTTGTCGTCGCGCTGTTGAACCTCGGTTATTTCGGCATCGAATTCGCCGTGGCGCTGGCGATCGGCTCGGTGTCGCTGTTCGCCGATAGCGTCGATTTTCTGGAAGATGCCTCGGTCAATCTCCTGATACTGCTCGCCATAGGATGGTCGCTGCGTGCCCGCTCGCGGGTCGGCATGGCGCTGGCGCTTATCCTTCTGGTGCCGGGCCTGGCGACGCTGTGGACCGCGTGGGAAAAGTTCAACATGCCGGTGCCGCCGCAGCCAACGGCCCTGACGCTGGCGGGGTTGGGCGCCTTGGCGGTCAACCTGTCATGCGCCTACATGCTGGCGCGCTACCGCCACCACAGCGGCAGTCTTACCAGGGCGGCATTCCTCTCGGCCCGCAACGACGCCGTCGCCAACATCGCGATCATACTGGCCGGGTTGGTGACGGCCTTCCTATGGCGCTCGGCATGGCCGGATCTGATCGTCGGCCTGGGAATCGCGGCACTGAATGCAGATGCGGCGCGCGAGGTCTGGGAGGCCGCTCGGGAAGAGCACCGGGCCATTTCGTAGGTCGCCAATGTAGGCCGTCGTACCCGGCCGCCAGTCCGCCAGAAACTTGCGTGGTTTCTAATATAAGTGCACACTTCCAAAGCGGGCGGAGGGAGAACGGCTCATAAGCAAAATCGGGAGGAAAACCATGGACAGCATGAGCCTCACCACACTGGAGCGCGGCAAGACGACCGTCGATGCCGCGGCTCTAGAGGCGCTTTCGGCGCAATTGCGCGGCACTGTTCTGAGTGAAGGCGACGCCGCCTACGACGAAGCGCGCACCATCTGGAATGCCATGATCGATCGGCGGCCCGGGCTGATCGTGCGCTGCGCCGGCGCCGCCGACGTTATCGCTGCCGTGAATTTTGCCAGGGAAAACAAGCTTCTGCTCGCGGTTCGCGGCGGCGGCCACAACATCGCCGGCAGCGCCGTCTGCGATGGCGGCCTGATGATCGATCTGTCGCCGATGAAGTCGGTGCGGGTCGATCCGGCGACGCGGCGGGCATGGGTGGAACCTGGAGCGACGCTCGCCGATGTGGACAGGGAAACACAGGCGTTTGAACTGGCAGTGCCGACCGGGATCAACTCGACGACCGGCATCTCAGGCCTGACGCTGGGCGGCGGCTTCGGCTGGATCACGCGGAAATTCGGCATGACCATCGACAGTCTTCTCTCCGCCGACGTGGTCACCGCAGACGGCAAGCTTTTGCGCGCCAGCCAGACGGAAAATCCGGACCTGTTCTGGGCGCTGCGCGGTGGCGGCGGCAATTTCGGCGTCGTCACGGCCTTCGAGTTCAAGCTCCATCAGGTCGGTCCACAGGTCCTGTCGGGACTTGTCGTTCATCCTTTTGCCGATGCCGAAAACGTGCTGCGTGAGTACCGGGCGGCGCTTGAAGCGGCGCCCAATGAGTTGACCTGCTGGGTGGTCATGCGGCAGGCGCCGCCGCTGCCGTTCCTGCCGGCGCAATGGCATGGCAAGGAGGTGCTGGTCCTGGCTATGTGCTATTGCGGCGACCTCCGGGAGGGCGAGAAGGCGACGCAAAGGCTTCGCGCCATCGGCACACCGATTGCCGATGTTGTCGGTCCTAACCCGTTCACCGGCTGGGAGCAGGCATTCGATCCGCTGCTGGCGCCAGGCGCTCGAAACTACTGGAAGAGCCATGACTTCACCGAGCTGTCCGACAGCGCGATCGAGGTCGTCACGGCCGCGATACCCCGGCTTCCGGGGCCGGAATGCGAGATATTCTTCGCCCATCTCGGCGGTGCCGCGGGCCGTGTGACAGCGGATGCAACGGCGTTTCCGCAACGCAGCGCGCACTACGTCATGAATGTTCACGCGCGCTGGCGCGAACCGGCAATGGACCGCGCCTGCATCGACTGGGCGCGCGGCATCTATGAAGGCACGAGGCCCTTCGCCGCTGGCACGGTCTACGTCAACTTCATGCCGGACGACGAAGTCGACCGGGTCGCAGCCGCCTATGGCGGAAACCATCAGCGGCTTCTGGAGATCAAGCAGCGCTATGATCCGCTGAACCTGTTCCGCATGAACCAGAATTTGCGTTCCCTGGAGAATTTGCGCGCCGCTTAGGCCAGGGAGATCATCAAAAGGCCCGCGTCTCCGAAGAGGGGCGCGGGCCGGTTTTCGTTGGCATGCGCTAGGCAGGTATCAAGACGGCGATACGGTGGATGCCGACCACCTTGCTGGTGTTGGCTGCCTCGTCGGTCTTGCCCTTGGAGCAGGTATAGACGTCACCTTCCTTGAGCTTGAATTGCTTGTCGGCTTTCTTGATGGTGAATTCACCGGCGGTAATGGTGCACACCATGTCGTTGTCCATTACCATTGCAGGAGCGGCTGCTCCCGGCTGAAAGACGATATCGACAATTGAGATGCTCTTGTAGGCGGGGATATCGGAATTGCCCGTGCCGACCTCAACGAGCCTGACGCCAGGGGCTATCTCCTTGCCTTCCTTCGGGCCGTATTTCTTGACCTTTGCAGCAGCCGCCAGCGTGAACAAAGGCATTACCGCGGCCGCCGTCACGCCGAGCGCGATTGCAGACCTGCGATTTATGGTTTTCATCACATCCTCCCATTGTATTGGCCATGCACCAATGCGCATGGCCGCAATATATTAACACATATGCAGGTAATTGCAGCACGGCGTTCCGTAGCTTCCGGGAGCGAAACGCCTCGCGGTCGAATGCGACCGAATAGCAAACAATTCCATGCTATGCTGGCGAGCCATCAAACGGGCGACGGGGATAGCAATGTTGGAAACGGACAAGGTGTTCGCTGGCTCAATTCCGGAAAACTACGACCGCTATATGGTGCCTTTGATTTTCGAGCCGTTCGCCGCAGATCTTGCACGACGAGCAGCGTCCTTGTCGCCAAGCGCCGTTTTGGAAACCGCCGCGGGCACCGGGGTTGTCACCCGCGCATTGGCGCCAAAACTGTCCCCCGATGCAAGCTATGTCGTAACCGACCTCAACCAGCCGATGCTCGACTACGCCGCTTCGCAGCAAGCTCCCGACGATCGCATCAAATGGCGTCAGGCGGATGCCCTGGCGCTGCCGTTTGAAAATGCGGCCTTTGATCTCGTTTGTTGTCAGTTCGGTGCGATGTTCTTTCCCAACCGCTCATCTGCCTACCGCGAGGCCCGGCGAGTCCTGAAACCCGGAGGACATTTTCTATTCAGCGTATGGGATCGCATCGAAGAGAATGTGTTTGCCGACGATGTGACGAATGCTCTGGCGAGGATTTTTCCGAACGATCCGCCGCGCTTTCTGGCACGCACGCCGCATGGCTACCACGATACGGCACTGATCCGCAGCGAGCTGGAGGACGCAGGTTTTTCCGGTGTGGTGATCGAGACGAGGGCCGAACAAAGCCGTGCGTCCTCGCCGCGCCTTCCGGCCGTTGCTTATTGCCAGGGTACTCTGCTTCGCAACGAAATCGAGGCCAGGCAGGCGGGAAAGCTGGACGCTGCAACCGATTATGCCGCAGCCGCGATTGCAGACAGGCATGGCAGCGGCGAGGTTGCTGCCAAAATTCAGGCTCACATAATCATGGCTGTAGCCTAGGTGTTTGAATATCCCGTTCCAGCCTTCGCGACATTCAGCTGCTATGCGGCAAACATCTTGCCGCTATCCCAAATTCTCAGACGTTAACCGTTCATTCGCCCGCGTGGCAGTCGACAAGTGGCAGTTCGACAAGTGGCCGTTGACCGATAGCCGGGGCTTGATGGCGGCGGCTGCCGGCCGCGCGATTCTGGTAGGCCCGACTTCATTTTGGCAGCCATGGCCGACTCCGCCCAGCAAGGTCTAGTCATTTCGCTTTCTTGACTCGGCCGACAAAAACGGGCAGCAAAGTCATCATTGGAGGGCAGTTTTGCCAACTATGCAGGTTTTGGAGGGCGTTTTTCGGTGTGACCGTCGCCCAATCGGCGGTCGGTAGAGGGATTGGTTAACCAACTTTGTCCATCTTTTGAATCAATCGGCAACAGACGCGAAGTGTGCTGGGGGCACCAGGCGAACTGTGAATGTCACGGCTGCGAAATCCGCTAGCCGGCATCGGCCGATTGAGAGTGGTTGAATGGCGTTTGTAAGTGCGAAAACCCGGGGTGACAGTCCTGCAACTGGATTGACTTCGATGAGGCCCGGCCTGCGCTGGGTCGCGGTTCCGGCCGTCGGCGCAGCCATTGCTTTATGGTCGGTAGCGACCTTGGCCGGCCTCAATTCGATGGCAACCTCGCTCACCGCCGCTTCCAACGGTCTTCCGCAAAGCCTGCTCGCGCCGCGCACCATCGCGCTCGCCGATCCTCGCCGCAGCCTTGCAAAGGCGCAGGCCCCGACGTGGGCCGCGGCAAACGCAGCGCTGTCGGCCCAGCTGCTGCAGCATGAATGCGATGCCAATTGCCTGCGGTCGGCGTCGAACTTCGTTCACCAGGGAAAATCGGCGCGTCTCAAGCGCAATACCGTGCCGCCTGTCGCCGCCGCATCGCGGCATCCAAGCTTCGACGACGTGGTGGCCAAAGCCGCGCTGTCGCCGCAAAAGCTTGCCGCCGCCTTTGCCCGTGCCTCCTCCGGCTCACCCGTCATGCTCGCAAGCCTGCCGGCCGACGCCCGGTTCGCCGAGCCGGTACGCATACCCGACCCGAACGGCCCGGCATCGGTGCGCTTCGGGCCGGAGGTGGCGGAGATCGAACGCTCGTCGCGACTGGCGCTAGCGCTGGCGAATACATTGCCGGAACAGATGATCGACGTGCTTCCGGCAGCCGTCGCGGCAAGCGAGCCCGCGGGTTCGCAAGAGCCGCAAGAACCTGAGGTCCAACTGGCCTCGCTGCCGCCGCAGGACGACATGCCCGACAGCATTCCGCTGCCGACGCTGCGTCCGCGGGCGGACATCGATGAGCCGGCGCCTCGCGCTCAAGCCTTGAAAGACCAGGCGCCGAAAGACCGGGCGCCAAAGGATCAAGCAGCAGAAACGGAGCCGCCCCAGGCATCCAAGGCCCAGGCATCCAAGACCCAGGCATCCAGGGCGAGCAAGGTCCAGACGGCCGACGCTCCGCCGGCCGAAACGCAACCCGGCAGCCTGTCGCCTCGCAATTCGTCACAAGCGGCAGTGCCGGCGGTGTCGGGCAAGCCGGGCAAACGGTCGAAGACGCAGGGCGGCGACATGCTGGCCTATGCCAAGCCCGACATGCCTTCCGGCGGTCTCGGCGGGGCCTTCAGGAACCTGTTCACCACGCCCAACATGGGCAGCGGCGTCGCCGTCTACGACATTTCGGCTAAGACCGTCTATATGCCTGACGGCTCGCGGCTGGAGGCGCATTCGGGACTGGGCGCGATGGTCGACCAGCCGCGCTATGTTCACAAAAAGAATGTCGGTCCAACACCGCCCGACACTTACAATCTGACGCTGCGGGAATCGCGCTTCCACGGCGTCGAGGCACTGCGTCTCACCCCTGCCAGCGGCAGCAACAAATATGGCCGCGACGGCCTGCTCGCCCACACCTACATGCTGCGCGGCGGCCGCGCCGAATCCAATGGTTGCGTCGTCTTCAAGGACTATGCCCGCTTCCTCGCCGCCTACAAGAAGGGCAAGATCAAGCGCCTCGTCGTGGTGCCGCGCCTGTCGAAGCCGTTGACACGCGTCGCCCAAGAGGGCCGCGGCGCGTAGACGGTAGCGGCAGCGACGCAATATGAAAGCCGTTTTGTCGCGATCCTTCGCCCCCCGGCATCGCTGGTTTTGCCGCCCGGACGTTCCCGCCCGCTTTCCAACAGATTGTCAGTAGCCGGCCGCGAAACGGTTTTCATTCCCGGCCGAGGATATTATGACTGACCGGCCGGGGCGGCTCCAGCTTCAAACAATCACGAGGACATCATGACAATACGCGCTGTCGTCTGGGGCGAGAATATCCATGAGCGGACCAATGAGGTGGTCGCGGGCATCTATCCCGAGGGCATGCATGCGACTATTGCCAATGCGCTGAAGCTCGACCCGGAGATTTCGGTATCGTGGGCAACGCTGGAGCAGAAGGAGCATGGGCTGCCGGCCGACCGTCTGGCCGAGACCGATGTCTTGCTGTGGTGGGGACACAAGGACCATGGCGGCGTCGCCGACGAAGTGGTCGAGCGCGTGGCGCGCCGCGTCTGGGAAGGCATGGGGCTGATCGTTCTCCATTCCGGCCATTTCTCGAAGATATTCAAGAAGCTGATGGGCACGCCGTGCACGCTGAAATGGCGCGAGGCGGGCGAGCGCGAGCGGCTTTGGGTGACCAGCGCCAATCACCCGATCGCTGCCGGGATCGGCGAGTATTTCGAGCTCGAGAACGAGGAGATGTATGGCGAGCAGTTCGCCGTGCCGGAGCCGCTGGAAACCGTGTTCATCTCGTGGTTCCAGGGCGGCGAAGTGTTCCGGTCGGGGCTGACCTATCGCCGCGGCGCCGGCAACATCTTCTATTTCAGGCCCGGCCACGAGACCTATCCGACCTATCACGACGCCAATGTCCAGAAGGTGCTGCGCAATGCGGTGAAATGGGCGCACAACCCGCAAGGCGCCAATCCGGCCATCCTCGATGCGCCGAACGTGCCGGTGGAAAAGGCGCTCGAGCCGATCGTCGAGCGTGGCGGAAAGCTGCATTCCGCGGGCGAAGCCGGCTTCCGCTAGGCTACGATCTCGAACCGTTGGTTCGGGAAATCCATGATCGAACAAGAAGATAAAGCCCTGTCCTAAGGATAAGAATCATGCGTCTGTTGATACTCGGTACCGGCTGGATGGCGGAGGAGCACGCCAGGCAGTTCGGCAAGATCGAGGGCGTCGAACTGATCGGCGCCGTCGATCTCGACCGTACGCGCGTCGACAAGTTTTCGGACATCTACGGCATCCGCAACCGCTTCGCGTCGCTGGACGAGGCGCTGGCATGGGGCAAGTTCGACGCGGTGGCGAACGTGACGCCCGATCGCGTCCACCATCCGACCACCATGATGCTGATCGCGGCGGGCAAGCCGGTGCTGTGCGAGAAACCGCTGGCCGAAAATTACCAGCGGGCCAGTGAAATGGCCGATGGCGCCGAGCGGGCCGGCATCATCAACATGGTCAACCTGACCTATCGCAATGTCGCGCCGCTGCAGAGGGCGCGCGCCATGGTGCTGGCCGGCGAGATCGGCACGGTCAGGCATGTCGAGGCGTCCTATCTGCAGAGCTGGCTGGTGTCCAAGTTCTGGGGCGACTGGCGCACCGATCCGAAATGGCTGTGGCGGCTGTCGCGCGGCCACGGCTCCAATGGCGTGCTGGGCGACGTCGGCATCCACATTCTCGATTTCGCCAGCTATGGCGCGGCGCTCGACATCGACCATGTGTTCTGCCGGCTGAGATCCTTCGACAAGGCGCCCGGCAACCGCATCGGCGAGTACGGGCTCGACGCCAATGACAGCTTCACCATGGCGCTGGATTTCAGCAACGGCGCCTTCGGCGTCGTCCATGCCAGCCGCTGGGCAACCGGCCATTTGAACGAACTCCGGCTGCGCATCTACGGCGACAAGGGTGGCATCGAAGTCGTGCACAATCTGACCGGCTCGGAGCTGAAAGCCTGCATCGGTGAAGATGTCGAAAACGCCAAATGGCAGGTTCTCGACGCCGGAACGGTGGCGACCAACTACCAGCGCTTCGTCGATGCAGTCCGCAACGGCGTCCAGGCCGAACCGTCGTTCCGGCATGCTGCCGAATTGCAGAAGGTCCTCGACCTCGCAGTCGTCTCGGATGGGAAGAGGGCCGAATTGAGCACGCACGCGGATGCGCAATAGGCTTGGGTTCCCTCGCCGTCGGACGGGGCAGTCAGGGTCGAAACAAACTGATCCCTTTGAACGACCGAGTTCGAATCTCGGCCGTTCACGGCAGGAAGCGACGCCTGTGAAGGAAGAGTTCATCCTCTTGAAGAGAGGCCATCGAGCAGGAAGCCGAGGCCTTTCCGGAAAGCACCATCCCAATCGTTATCCAACAGCAGACGGGAGCGCTCAATTGTCGGGTAGCGTTCGCTGAGACGCGTATGGCGCTGCTGCGTGGCGGCCCTGCCGTCGTCCGAGAGGTCGAAGTTCGCCCGGCTGATGGTGGCGCCCATCACATAGTTCCACAGCGACCATATCGCGACGTTCAGATCTGCGTCCGCCACACCGGCCCTGGACAAGGTCTTGCTCAGCAGTTCCAGGCGACCGAGGATGTTCGGGCCGAGCGCCCGGCGCGGCAACAGCGATGCCGACCAAGGATGGCGCAGCATGCTGGCGCGCCAGTCTTCGAGCATATGGACGACTTGCCCGCGCCAGTCTCGAGACTCAACCATTTGCGGTCCACGATATTCGAGCACCGAATCGAGCGCCAGATCAAAGACATCCTCCTTGTTGTCGACGTGCCAATATAGGCTCATCACGCCCGAGCCGAGGCGATCGGCCAGCCGACGCATCGTCAATCCGTCGACCCCTTGAGCGTCCAGCAGCTCCACCGCGGTCGCCACGATACGTTCCCGCGACAAAGGCGGTTCACTGCGCGACTCCTGCACGGGCTGGAGCCGCCCGCTTGTCCGTTGAGACCGCGTGCTCCGGGCGCCGCTGCGTTTGGCTGCCATCCGTCTTCCCCGCTGTTCAGGCCATCGATTTTGACCGGCAACGCGATGAATGTCGATCCTGAACGATTGACTCGTACATCGTACCATGCGACTGGCTCGTGCGGTGTACGAGCCGATCGCCGATACCGGTTAATGTTCAATCATGGCGGCCGCGAGGGTTACGTTGCTCGCGGTCCGCAGAGCCAAGAGAAAATCATGCCACGCGCCAAGCGCCTGCTTATCGGAGGGTTAATTGTTATGACCATGGGAGTTTCCACTGCTGCGACGGCGAATGAGAAAGATCTCAAATTGACCATCGTCAATCCACAAACCCTCTACGACCCGTCACCGAATGGCTACAGCACGGCAGTGATCACGCCCCGCGGAGCCCGGGTGGCCTACATCTCCGGCCAGGGCGGCCAGGACAGCACGGGAGCCTTGTCGCCCGACTTCGCTGTCCAGGTTGCGCAGGCCTATGCAAAATTGGCGCACCGCCCTCGATGCGCTCGGTGCGAGGCCGGATCAGGTCGCCAAGCTCACGGTCTTCGTGGTCGATCACAATATGTCTAAGCTCGAGGTGTTGACCAAGAACGTCAAGGAGATGTTCGTCGAGGCACTGCCGGCGCAGACTCTGGTTCCCGTTCCCAAGCTTGCAATCGACCCGATGCTCTTCGAGGTGGAGGCCGTTGTCGTGCTTGACTAGGTGCGCGGCTGTAGCTCCGATCGCCCAAATTGAAATGGGTCGAGCGCGCCTGCGACAGCCGCGCGATCGCCATCACGAGGGGCGAGCAACAGGGCTTCGCCTGTTGCATCGGCGACAAGGGTGGCGTCGAAGTCGTGCACAATCAGGGTCGCACCACGCCTTCGTCATCCCAGGACGGAGCAAGGAGCGGTGCGACGCGGCGCAGACCCTGGGATGACGAAGTCATGATGGCTGAAGGCAAATTACGGATGTCGGAGATTTACGCAGCGTTCCCGCCGCCTGCCGCCTCGCTTCGCTCTTGCTCCGCCCTGGGACGAAGTCATGATGGCTGAGGGTCAATTGCGGATGTCGGAGATCGGCGGAGCGTTTCCTGGTCCCACCCAACATAGCCGCACCTGGAGATGAAATCATGGAGACCAGCGTAAGGAAGCTATTCGAGCGATATGAGCGCTTTTTCAACCAGTCCCTCGGCGGCGACATGGACATGGATGAGGTCGCATCGCTGTATGCCTCGGACTTCATAGCGGCTTCGCCCGCCGGGGTCATGACCGGAAAGAACGATGAGCAACTCAAGCAGGTCATGGCGCAAGGCTATGCGCACTATCGCGCGATAGGGACGAAGGAAACGCGGATACGCAACGTCCGGCTCTCGCCGATAGACGAACATCATTGCGTGGCTCATGTCGCCTGGACGGCAACCTATGCCCGCAAGGATCAATCGAAGGTGGCGATAGATTTTGACGTCCACTACCTCGTGCAGAAGTTGGACGGGGAGCCGAAGGTTTTCGGCTGGATATCGGGCGACGAGCAGGCGCTGTTGAGAAAGCACGGCATCGTCTGAGGTCCGCTTTCTCCTAATGCCCCCTAATGCCGCAGGATCTTGCTCAGAAAAGCGCGGCCGCGGTCGGTCTTCGGGTTGGAGAAGAACTCGTCCGGCGTGCCGCTCTCGACGATGGCGCCGCGTCCATGAACACGACGCGCTGGGCGACCTTGCGGGCAAAGCCCATCTCGTGCGTCACCACCGTCATGGTCATGCCTTCCTCGGCGAAGATGTCGAGAACGCCAAATGGCAGGTTCTGGACGCCGGAACGGTGGCGACCAACTACCAGCGCTTCGTCGATGCAGTCCGCAACGGCGTCCAGGCCGAACCGTCATTCCTGCATGCGGCCGAATTGCAGAAGGTCCTCGATCTCGCCGTCGTCTCGGATGAGAAGCGGGCCGAATTGAGCACCCACGCGGATGCGCAATAGGCTTGGGTTCCTCGCCCCCGCCAAGCGGTGGGAGAGGTGGCCGCAAAAGCGGCCGGAGAGGGGTCTTTGGCAGCGAGGGCCTTCGCAAGAATGAAATGTCTTTGATGTCGGGACAAGGTCGCACGCAATGACATGGTCAGCGCAATTCCCCCTCTCCGTCTCGGCGACCCGAGTGGTTTGTGAAACTCGCTAGCCGCTAGCGAGACTGAACTAACTCGGAAGGTCAGTTGACTCTTCGCCGCAACGGCCCATCGTTGATTGTTGGCCTACCTTTCCGACCAACTTTTGAACAGGGAGGAAACCATGGAAGCCGTCAATCGTAGATCCACAATTGCACTCGGTCTTACACTGGCCGCAACGCCTCTGATCGCTTGGGGGACACCAGCAGCCGCCCAGACTTACGGCCCCGATGAGGGCAAGGAGGTCTCACCCGGCGTCAGAGTTGTAGCGCTTGGTGAGCGCAAGTCGGTCATACCAGCCTATGCAACGGTGAAGCTGCGCGATGTTGTCATTCAGCCCGGAGCGAAGACGACTGACAACATGATGAAGAACGACATGCTCTGCCACATGACTGAGGGAGAACTTTCGGTCGTTCACAACAAACAAAAGTTCACAGTCAAGAAGGGCGATGTTTGGGCCTGCGCTAATGGCGCTACGACAGAAGGCACCCAGAACACGAGCAGTGCGGTCGCGATCATGCGGGTCATCGATTTGATGCCAGCATAAGGGAAGCGGCTGGTGGAAGTGCGGCAATGGCCGCCCTAAGAGGAAGCCCGGCGCGCATCTGTCGTATTAGGGAACGTCCAGCGAAGGGCCGCTTTCCATCCATCTTGGCCATCGACGACAGCCAGCTGAGTTGAGTTTGAACCCTAATGCCGCAGGATCTTGCTCAGGAAGGCGCGGCTGCGGTCCGTCTTCGGGTGCGAGAAGAACTCGTCCGGCGTGCCGCTCTCGACAATGGCGCCGGCGTCCATGAACACGACGCGCTGGGCGACCTTGCGGGCAAAGCCCATCTCGTGCGTCACCACCATCATGGTCATGCCTTCCTCGGCGACCGCGACCATGACGTCGAGCACTTCCGAGATCATCTCTGGATCGAGCGCCGAGGTCGGCTCGTCGAACAGCATGATCTTGGGGCGCATGCCGAGGCAGCGCGCGATCGCCACGCGCTGCTGCTGGCCACCTGACAGCTGCGCGGGATAGGCATTCACCTTGTCGGCGAGGCCGACCTTGGCGAGCAGCTCGCGCCCGGCCTTCTCGGCTTCGGTGCGCGGGATCTTGCGCACGTGGATTGGCGCCAGCGTGACGTTCTCGAGCGCCGTCTTGTGCGGGTAGAGGTTGAACGACTGGAAGACGAAGCCGATCTCGGTGCGCAGCCGCGTCATGTTGGTGGCGGGGTCGCCGAGGCGCTGGCCGTCGACCGTAAGGTCGCCGTCGCGGATCGTCTCCAGCCCATTGATGCAGCGGATCAAGGTGCTCTTGCCCGAGCCGCTCGGCCCGCAGACGACGACCACTTCGCGCGGCTCGACGCTCAACGTGATATCCCTGAGCACATTGAGCTGGCCAAACCATTTGTTGACGCCGCGAAATTCGATCATGCCGGTTTTGGTCATATTGCCGGACCCTTGGGGTTCGATGTCACAACTGCACCTCGTCATGCGCCGCACCCATGCGCTGTTCCAGCCGGCGGGCCAGCATGATCAGGGGATAGCAGACGATGAAATAACCGAGGCCGACGAGGAAGAAGACGAGCAGGCCGTTCGGCACACGCTGCACCACCAGCCAGCCGACGCGCGTGAGGTCGGTGAGCCCGATGGCCGAGACCACCGAGGAATCCTTGATCAGCAGCACATATTGCCCGACCAGCGGCGGCAGCACGATGCGCATCGCCTGCGGCAGCACGACCTGGCGCATGCGCTGCCAGCGCGACAGGCCGGACGCCAACGCCGCCTCTACCTGGCCGGTCGGCACCGAGCGGATGCCGGCGACGACGATCTCGCAGATGAAGCAGGCGGCCAGATTGGTCAGCGCGATGATGCCGGCGGTGAAGGCGTCGAGCTCGATGCCGAGTTCCGGCAGGATGAAGAAGATCAGGAAGATCTGCACCAGGAACGGCGTGCCGCGGATCAGGTCGACCCAGGCACCGATCGCGCCGCTGATCAGCCGGTTGCCGCCGGTGCGCAGAATGCCAAGGCCGAAGCCGAGCAGCGTGCCCAGCACCAGGCTGATCAGCGACAGCACCACGGTCATGCCGAGGCCGCGCAGCGCGAGGGGATAGCTGCCGGCGATGCTTTGCAGCTGCTGCCAGATCATGTCCGTGCCCCCGCCAGGCCGAGCCAGCGCCCGGAGAGCGCCGCCAGTCCCTTCAGCCCGTAATAGAGCAGCAGGTAGAAGGCGGCGATGGTGACAAAACCTTCGGCCGGCATGAAGCGGTCGGAGGCGAGCAACTGTCCGGCGCGCGTCAGCTCGGCGACCGAGATCAGCGACAACAGCGCGGAATCCTTGACCAGCACAATCGCCTGGCCGAGCAACGGAGGGATCGTCACCTTGAACGCCTGCGGCAGGATGACGAGGCGCATGCGCTGGATATAGGTCATGCCCGAGGCGACGCCGGCCTCGACCTGGCCGCGCGGGATCGACAGGATGCCGGCGCGGATGATCTCGGCGACATAGGCGCCGCTGTTCAGCGACAGGGCCAGGATGCCGACGACGAGCTCGGGCAGGACGAAGCCGAGCCGCGGCAGGCCGAAATAGAGGAAATAAAGCTGCGCCAGCAGCGGCGTGGCGCGCACGGCGTCGATATAGGCCTTGGCCGGGACGCGGAACAGCCGGCCGCGCTGCAGGTTCATGGCGGCGAGCACGATGCCGACGGCGAGCGCGCCGGCAAAGGAGAGGACAGACAGCCACACGGTCGTGACGAGGCCCTGCCCGAACAGGGGCAGATATTCGACGATGGTGCGGAAGCTGAAGTTTTCGAGCATGGGTGTGGCGGTGAATGGCGAGTAGGGGAGTAGGGGAGTAGGGGAGTAGGGGAGTAGGGGAAACGGCCATCCCGGACGCGCTTCCCTACTCCCTACTCACTCTCCTCAGTGATCCTTCTTCCAGGCGTCGGAATTGACCCAGTAGTCGAGGTTCTTCTGCAGGCGGCCGTCGAGGCTGACCTGGTCGAGGAACAGGTTCATCCAGGTCAACAGATCCTGCTCGTCATAGCGCGTGGCGAAGGCCAGAGGCTCCTTCGACAGCATGTCCGGCATGATGGTGAAACTGCCGGCCGGGTAAGCGGTCGACTGGCCCTTGACCGCCGAGACGTCGTTGACGCCGCAATCGGCCTGGCCGTTGTTGACGGCGTCGAGCAACAGCGGGCCGCCGCCCTTGTAGCTCTTGATGTCGGCATCGGGGAAGGCGGCCTTGGCTTCCTTCTCGCCGGTGGCGCCAAGCAGCACGGCGATCTTGGTGCCCTTGGCCTTGCAGTCCTCGGTGGACTTGAAGGCGGTCCCAGCCTTGGTGAAGACGGTGCTGCCCGTGTACATGTAAGGCTTGGTGAAGGCGACCTTCATGCCACGCGCCAGCGTCGGTGTCATGTCGGCGACCAGAAGATCGGCCTTGCCCGACAGCAGCGCCGGGATCAGGCCATCCCAGTCGAAGTCGAGGAAGGTGATCTTGACGCCCATTTCCTTGGCCATCAATTCGGCGAGTTCGACCGAACTGCCGGTGCGTTCGCCGGCAGCACCCACCAGCGAGAAGGGCGGTCCTTGCGTCTGCACCGCAACGCGCAGCTCACCGCGCTTGGTGATCTCGTCGAGCGTTCCGGCGCTGGCGGCGGCGGTGAGGCCGGCGAGCGCAAGTCCGGCGATGAAAAGCTTGGCAATCTTCATTTGGGCATTCCTCCTTGTTGTCGTTTGTTGTTCCACTTGTTGTTTCACCCCATCGAGGTGCTTTTTGAGCGGCAGCGCCGTTGCCGGCAGCAACCACCGTTCGAAAATCCTTCAGTCCCAGCTCACCGTTTCGGCAACCTTGATGCCGCGCCTAGCCAGCTCATCGAGGAAGCGGCCATCCGGCACATGCAGCAGCGGGTTGAGCAGGCCGGGCGTAGCGATCTCGCGCCGTGCCAGCATCTGCGCCACGATGCTGGCGGGATAGCCGACGCCGAGGCTCATGCCGAACAGGCCGGAGGCGAGGTCGCGTTCGATGACCAGCTCCGAGGTCACCGTCTTGCGGCGGCCGCGTTCGCTGCCGACAAAGACGTTGCGCATGACGCAAAGGTCCTTTTCGTCGGCGCCATATTGCAGTTGCGGACCGAGCAGCCGGCCGAGGAATTCGCGTGGGCTGACGCCGGTGCCGGGCACCTTGTCCTCGGAGAGGAAGCCGAGCCGCTTCAGCGGCACCCAGAACGCCGACCAGCCGGGCCAGCGCAGCGAATAGCGGCCGGAGCGCTGCAGCCCCTTGGCGGCGGCGAGCATGCCGGCATAATGTGGCGCGTCGCCATTGGGGAAGGCTTCGAGCCTGCCCAGTCCGGCCACCTCGATTTCGTGGATGAAGCGATTGTCGTGCTGGCGGGCGGCCGGCACGTCGACCCGTTTGCCGTCCTCGACCAGCACGCTGTCGCGGTTCTGGCTGATCAGAACCATGTCGAAATTCCAGCTCACCTTGTAGCGCAGCGGCTCGACCGCCGCTTTCGGCTCGGGAATGCCGCCACAGTAGGAATCGATCGCAGTGATGGTGTCGAACTGGCTTGCGGCGCGTGCGTAGAGCACCAGGTCGATGCCGGGGTCGAGCCCGCATTCGGTCACGATCGACACGCCGGCCTTTTCGGCCTCCAGCGCCAGATCGGCGATCGCCTTGCCGTAATTGGTGGTGACCAGCGGCGTGCGCGTCGCGATCGCCGCCTGCACCGCCTCGCGCATCAGCGGTTGCGGCAACAGGTCGATGACCGCATCGACGTCCGTCATCACATCGGCCAATGCCGGACCGATCGCGCCCTGCGGCACGACGAAACGCACCCGGGCAAGGTTGGTCAGGCCGCCAAGCCGTGCAGCGCCGTCGGTTGTAGTGTCGACGCAGACCACTTGCTCGACACCATCGCTGGCAACGAGGTCAGCGATCGCCGCCCGGCCTTGCAGGCCGAGGCCGCCGAGAACCGCGATCTTCATGCCATTTCCTTTCGCGTCTCGTCCGACCAGCAGCCTTCGGGCAGGCTGACCCATTTGTTGCAGGACGCCATGACGACGAAGGTCTCGCTGCGCACGACCTCGCCCGGCTCACCGGCGCCGGGGATCAGCTCGCTGGTGACGCGGTAGAGATCGGCGACATCACCGGCCACGGTCACGTCGACGATGATGTCGAAGCGCCCGGTGACGACGGCGGCCGAGTTCACGAAAGGCAATTCCGAGATACGCTGCGCCAGTTCTCGCGCCCGACCACGCCCTTGCGCATTGATGCCGACGATCGCCGAGATCAGTTCGGGGCGCTCGGTCAGGTTGAGCAGCCCGACGATCTTGAGCAGGTTGCGGTCGAGCAGACTGCGCAGCCGCATGCGCACCGTCGGCACCGAGATCGCCATCTTCTCGGCAAGGCGGTTGACGCCAAGCTGCGCATCCTGCGACAGCAGCTTGACCAGTCGCCGGTCGGTCTGATCGAGATGTTCCCGCAAACGCTCAGGCTTTCATAAAGGGAAAGAAACGATTGGATTTTCTTTCGGATATGAAAATACCTTATGAGAGATTTTTAACAACGGCAAGAGCCATGTCATCCGCCGTGGCTCTGTGCCTGTCGGTAGTTTCGTCGCAGATGCCACATTTTGTTCTTGCTTTGTGCCGGCAGCTATGCTACTAATTTGGGTGTGGTGCCAATTGGCTCCAACGACCCGTCCGCCCGAGGCGGGTTTTTTGTTTCCGGATCTTTTGAAGGTTCAGCGCCGCCGGTTTAAGGTTGGCGGGATAGCGTCGTTCTGCGGGGCGCAGCTGCAACTCATGCCTTCACGTGACGGGCGGAGAGGCTCATCCGCGAAATGGCCAAAACCGGCTTTTCAATAAAACTGTAGCTGGCCAGGGAGACGGCAATGCAGGCGGCGACAATCACCATGCCAGCAAGCCATGGTGATACATTGGCGCTTGCAACGACAGGAGCAGTCGCAAGCAGCACAATAGGATGCGTCAGATAGAGAGAGTAGGAAGCGTCACCCAACCTTGCCAGCACGCGAGGAGCAAAAAGCCGGAAGTAGCTTTCCAGGCTGATGCAACCCGCGACAAGGATCAACGCCGGGATTCCCTGAGCAAGGGTTCGCGGCAAGTTGAAGCCAAGTACCATCACCAGCATGGACACGATGCCGAACACGATTGCCGAGACACCCGGGACGGCAGGCAAACGCGCCAGTCTGCCGACCAGGTGGCCGAGAGCCATGCCGGCAAGGAACTCAAACAGGATTGGCGTGGTATAGAAAAACAGCACAGTGTCGGCGGCGGGTTTGAAGATGATGCGCGCCGCCACGGCGATTGCAAAGACAACGCCGACCGCGGCCATTTGCGTCAACCTGCCAAAACGCATAGTCGCCGCGAACAGAATGTAAAACAGGATTTCCAGATTGAGCGTCCAGCCCACGCCAAGCACCGGTTGGACAAAGCCTGTGACCGTATCGAGATAGGGTATGAAAAGCAGGCTATTGCTGATCTGCTCAAGAGACACTGCACGAGCGGCAAACAACCAAAGTGCGGCGACCATGAGGAAGGTCATGACCCAATAGAACGGAACGACGCGCGTGAACCGCTGCATCAAAAATGCTCGGTGGTCGCGACGTCTGTTCTCCGTCGAGAGAATCATGACAAAACCACTGATGACGAAAAACAGGTCGACGCCACTGTTTAGAACGGGAATACGCAGATCGAGCATGCCCAGTGCGGCCGGAAGATGATAGATAACAACCATGAGGGCTGCTAGCCCGCGCAGGACCTGTATCGATGTATATTGTTGAACCCGACGCGGCGCAGCGTGATCATTCTGTGGAATGATGTTCATCAAAAATGGTCCCCGGTGCGGGAGAGCTTTAACACACGTGATCGTTGGTGTGCTGATTAACTGCTGGTTTAATTAATATATAAAGTTTTAGATAAGTTTTACTGAAATTGGCGCGCGGCCACACTTGGGCTCGCCCGACTTTGTCCTGCCTCGTTGCCAAAAACTTGGCATCTCCCCGTGAAGAGGAGATTGGCCGTCATCAACGCTTCCCCGCGCTAACGGCTGGCCTCGAAGATGGCGACGGCTGCCGCTGTCAGCGCGGCGTTACCGGATGCTACCGTTCCATCAGGAAGCTCCTTGCCGTCTTCCAGTCCGACGCGCGTCGACCAACGGCGTCCCGCCGCCCGGTGCACGAAAGGCCAGACCGTGGCGTCGGCGCCGTGCAGCAGGATTGCCCGGCGCATTCCGGCGCCGTCGAGCACGGCGGCGATATCGTCGCTGATCTCCAGCGCAGCGTCCGGCTCCTGCTCGGAGATTTCGATCAGGATGCGCAGCACGCGTTTGCCATGGTCGAGGCTCACCAGCCGCTCGGCATCGGCGACCGAGGCGAGCCCGGCCTCGATACCAATGCCGCGCTGGCGCAGACGCTCCATGACGGCGGGGGCGGCGTCTTCGCTGAGATTGACCGAGGCGTAGTCGGGCAGTTCGCCCCAGCCGGCGATCGCAGCCAGTGTCCGCTGGTCGTCGTTCTCGATCCAGGCACCGGTCGACACGCCGATCAGCGTCCCCGGGCAGGCGCGGCGGAGCGCCAGCACCGTCCGGTCCATAGCCATCGGAGCCAGGCTTTCGCGACCGTCCAGCCCGCGGGCATGAACATGCAGCTCGGCGGCACCGGCAGCGACGCAGGCCGCGCCGTCACGCGCCATGGCCTCCGCGTCGAGTGGCAGGTTGGGGTGGAAGTCGGCGCTGCGCGCGCCATTGATGCAGGTCTGGACGATCATGGAGGTGGCCCGGTTAAGGTTGCTGCCAGTCTAGCGCGGGCCAGTGAAAACCGGAATCGCGCTGGCGAAGGCTCCTGACATACGGACGCGGCACAGCCTGAATCAGTCTGGCAGAATGCACCTCTATCGTGTTGTTCGGCTTAGTTTTCTTAGCAAACGAACATCCGTCGGGCAGAGTTACGGCGAAACACCCAACTCGCGTAATGCAGCGTTGGCGGCACGGTATTCGATAAAACTCTTTGGACAATGGCTGACGGTATGCCTGTAAAGCCATAGGGCGTGATCGCGGTGCCCTTTGAGCCGGCTGAGTTCCGCGCTATAGAAACTGATCTCGCAAAATTTGCCGTGTTTCCTGGTTGGATCCGAGTCATCGACGTCGTTCAATGTCGCGGTCGGCGTCTTTTCGCCAAGCAGCATTCGAACCACAGGCGCCGGCCACTTCGTCATGTCGAGCTTAGAAGCTGCCTCCCGCAAATGGCCCGCCGCACCGTTGCGTCGTTCAACAATATCCAGCCATATGGCAAAATAGGCGTAGTCGGGCTTGAGCGCGGCCGCCTTTTCAAAGTCAGCCTGCGCCTTGGCCAGCGAGCCAGAATAGAAATAGAGAACACCCCTGTTTGAGTAGCTGTACGGATAGTTCGGATCGAGCAGGATCGCTTGGTCGAAGTCAGCAATGGCTCGACCGTCGCCGGCCTTTGCCATCCAGGCAACGCCGCGGTTGTGGTAAATTCTTGCATTTTTCGGATCGAGACCAATCGCCCGGTCGTATTCGGCGATGGCCTGATCGTAATCACCTCGCTTGTTCCAGAGAAAGCCTCGGTTGCTATAGGCGATGGCAAGTGTTGGGTCGATATCGATTGCGTGGCTGTAGTCCGCGAAGGCGCGAACATCGTTCTCCTTTGCCATCCAGGCCAAGCCCCGATTATTATATGCGAGGGCCTGTTTCGGGTCGAGCTTGATCACCTGGTCGTAGTTGGCGATGGCGCGATCATTGTCTCCCTTGCTAGCCCAGGCGACACCTCGATTGAAGTACGCTTTGGGGTCTTTCGGATCGAGGCTGATCGCCTTGTCGTAGTCGGCGATGGCGTGGTCATTGTCGCTCTTGCCTGACCAGGCCACCCCTCTGTTGTACCAGATGCTCGCATCGTTCGGATCGAGGCTGATCACTTGGTTGTAGTCGGTGATGGCGCCGTCAAAATCGCCGTCCGTCAGCCGGGCGTTGCCGCGCCGGTAGTAGGCATGCGCGTTTTTCGGATCGAGGCCGATCACCTTGTCATAGTCGGCCAGGGCGCGCTGCATCGCCCTTGCTGGTCAACGCATCGGCTCGATCGTTCAGGGACCCGGCGTCGTTCGGGTTGAGCCTGATGGCCTGATCGAAGTCGACTATCGCGCGGTCGTCGTCGCCTTTGCGTGACCAGATCAGCCCGCGATTGTGGTAATTTCTGCCGTCTCCGGGATTGAGGCTGATTGCCCTGTCATAGTCGGCCAAAGCCCGGTCGTTCTCGCCCTTGAAGGTCCAGGCGACGCCGCGGTTGTAGTAAGCATCGCCATATTTCGGGTCCAGGCTGATCGCCTTGTCCAGATCGGCGATGCCCTTGTCGTAGTCGCCCTTGAAGACCCAGCTGATGCCCCGGTTATAGTAGCCGCTGGCGACGGTCGGGGCGATGCCGATGAACGCGCTGTAGTCGGCAATGGCGCGGTCGTAGTCGCCTCGTTCCGTTAAGGTATTGCCGCGCTTGAAATAGGCAATGCCACGGTTTTCGACAGGCTCTGTCGCATCCTCGATCATGCGCGTGCAGGCGGCGATCCGCGTGCTTGCCTCGACCTCGTCGTCGCTGACGCAGTCGCTGCTGGCGGACAAGGCCGGAAGCCCCGTGACAAGCAGGACGATGAGACCAGCCAGCGTGCGCCAGAAAAACCTGTGCCGTTCTCGAACCGGTCCGGTCAATTCGCTCCTCGGGTCATCAAAAACTCTTGGAAATTGTCGTCACGGAACCGCGCCCAACTCGTGCAGAGCGGCCTTGGCCGCAACGTATTCGTAATAGTCCCCAGGGCAATCGCTGGCAGCGACCCGGTAGAGCCGCAAGGCTTCGTCGTCATGGCGTTGCAGCCGATCGAGTTCGGCGATGAACAGGTTCGCCTCGCACGAATTGCCACGCTTCTTGGCCGGGTCGACGTCGTCGGCTGCCGCCAGCACCTCGGCCGGCGTTAGTTCTCCAAGCAGCATGCGAACCGCTGGCGCCGGCCATTTGGTCATGTCGAGCTTTTCAGTCGCTTCCTGCAAGTGGCTCACCGCACCGTTGCGCCGCTCGGTCATCTCCAGCCAGATCGCAAAATAGGCATTGTCGGGCTTGAGCATGGCCGCGTGTTCGAAATCGGCTTGCGCCTTGGCCAGCGCGCTCGAATAGAAGGAGAGAATGCCGCGGCCCAAATAGGCATAGGCATATTTCGGATCGAGGCTGATTGCCCGATCGTAGTCGGCGGTCGCGCGGGCGTAGTCGCCCTTTGCCGACCAGACAACGCCCCGGCCATTGTAAGCACGGGCGTCTTTCGGATCGAGGCTGATCGCCTTGTCGTAGTCGGCAAGGGCGCGGTCATTGTCGCCCTTCTTGTGCCAGATACGGCCTCGGTACCTGAAGGCTTTGGCATGTCCTGGATCGAGCACGATCGCCTGGCTGTAGTCGGCGATGGCGCGGTCATCGTCGCCCTTGTGTGCCCAGGCATTGCCTCTGTTGTCGTAGGCAGTTGGGTCTTTAGGATCGAGCGTGATCGCCTGGCTGAAGTCGGCGATGGCGCCGTCATAGTCGCCCTTGTCAGACCAGACGAGGCCCCGGTTGTACCAGGCATCAACGTTTTTTGGGTCGAGGCTGATTGCCTGCGTGTAGTCGGCGACAGCGCGGTCGTCGTCGCCCTTCTTCTTCCAGGCAATGCCACGGTTGTTGTAAGCGGTGGCGTCCTGGGGATCGAGGCCGATCGCTTGGTCATAATCCGCGATAGCGCGGTCGTAATCGCCCTTGTGTTTCCAGGCAACGCCTCGATTGTTGTAAGCACTAGCGTCCTGAGGATTGAGGCCGATCGCTTGGTCATAATCCGCAATGGCGCGGTCGTAGTCGCCCTTGCGTGCCCAGGCCACGCCTCTGTTGTAGTAGGTGCTGGCCTCTTTCAGACCTAGGCCGATTGCCTGATCGTAGTCGGCAAGGGCGCGATCATTATCGCCCTTGCGTGCCCAAGCGATGCCACGATCTCCATAAGTGTCGGCATGTTTCGGGTCGAGGCTGATCGCACGATCATAATCTACAATGGCGCGGTCATAGTCGCCCTTGCGTGTCCAAGCGATGCCACGATCTCCATAAGTGTCGGCATGTTTCGGCTCGAGGCTGATCGCACGATCATAGTCTGCAATCGCGCGGTCATAGTCGCCTTTTAGTACCCAGACAGCACCACGATTGCTGTAGGCTTTGGCGTCTTCCGCATTCAGACTGATCGCCTGTTCGTAGTCGGCGATGGCTCGGTCGTATTCGCCCTTCTGTTTCCAGGCAACGCCACGGTTGTTATAGGCTCCCGCATTTTTAGGATCGAGGCTGATTGCCTGGTCGTAGTCGGCGACGGCACGATCGTAGTCGCCCTTGTCTGCCCAGGCGTTACCCCGGTTGCTGTGGGCATCGGAATGCTTCGGATCGAGGCTGATGGCCTGATCATAGTCTGTAATGGCGCGGTCGTAGTCGCCCTTGTGCTCCCAGGCGACACCTCGGCTGTTGTACGCCTCGGGGTTTGTCGGGTCGAGGCTGATCACCTGGCCAAAATCGGCGATGGCGCGATCATTTTCGCCCTCTTCGACCATTGTGATGCCTCTGACATAGTAAGCACCAGCAAATGTCGAATCGAGGTCGATAGCCTGGCCCAAATCTGCAATCGCGCGGTCGTAGTCGCCTTGTGACGCCCGTGCCTCGCCGCGCTTGTAGTAGGCAGTCGCGCGGTTGGCCACAGGCTCCGTGGGATCCTCGATCATGCGCGTGCAGGCGGCGATCCGCGTGCTTGCCTCGACCTCGTCATCGCTGACACAGTCGCTGCTGGCGGACAAGGCCGGGAGCGCCGAGACCAGTATCGCGACGAGGCAAACGAGGAATTGCGGGACTGCCCCGTCCCTTTGTCGAACCCGTCCGATCAATTCGCCCCCCATCGCGGCAAGTCCAGCTGCATTGTATTCAACGAAATCCGCGAGACAATCGCTAACGAGCTCACCCTGCAAGAAACGGGTGGTCCGCGCGCGCCGTTTCACCCATCTCAATGACAGAGAAGCCACAGGAGGCGGAGCCATGACAATCCATTCGATAGGCGCGAAAGCGGCGGTCAAATCGGCTGAGGTGCGCGTTGCCGGATATGACTGGCGGACGCTGGCCGATGAACTGAGCGGCTATGGCTGCGCAGTGATGGAAAAGCTGCTGACGCCGCAGGAGTGCCGGCAGATCGCCGGGCTCTATCCGGACGAGAGCCATTTCCGCAGCCATGTCCAGATGGCACGGCATGGTTTCGGCAAGGGCGAGTACCGCTATTTCCGCTATCCCTTGCCCGATCTGATCGGCGGCTTGCGCACCGCGCTCTATCCGCGCCTCGCTGCGGTCGCCAACGACTGGAACGCGCGCATGGGTATCGCGCAGCGCTATCCCGACGAACACGCCGCGTTCCTCAGGCAATGCCACGAGCAGGGCCAGACGCGGCCGACGCCGCTCTTGCTGCAATATGTCCCGGGCGACTTCAACTGCCTGCACCAGGATCTCTACGGCGATCTTGCCTTCCCGCTGCAGGTGGCGATCCTGTTGTCCGAATCGGGCAAGCATTTCACCGGCGGCGAGTTCGTGCTGACCGAGCAGCGTCCGCGCATGCAAAGCCGCGTCGAGGTGGTGCCGCTGCGCCAGGGCGATGCCGTCGCCTTCGCGGTCCACAATCGTCCGGTCCAGGGCACACGAGGCAATTACCGGGTCAATCTCAGGCACGGCGTCAGCCGGCTTCGCTCCGGCATGCGCCACACTGTCGGTATTATCTTCCACGACGCCAAGTAACCGAGCCGCCCGGTCGAGGCCCGGCGGCGGTTACCTGGAAAAATCGCTGCGGACGATGCCGTGGCGCTGGAGCTTGTCGTAGAAGGTCTTGCGCGGAATCCCCAACGCTTCGATCGTGCGCCTGACGTCGCCCTCGTTGCGGCCAAGCGTCTCGCGGATGATGTCGGCCTCGTAGCGCTCCAGCCGCTCCGGTAGCTTCATGGCGGTGTTCGATTGGGTCGGGGCAGGGGCTTCGGCGCCTTCCTCCAATCCAAGCACGAACCGCTCGGCGAAATGCGCCAGTTCGCGCACATTGCCCGGCCAGTCATGGTCGCTGAGATGGCGATGCACCGTCGCCGGCACTGCCGGCACCTGGCGGTGGAAGCGGGCGGCGGCGCGCTCGGCGAAATAGAAGAACAGCAGGGCTACGTCGTCGCGGCGCTCGCGCAGCGGCGGAATCGAGATCGTCACGACGTTGAGCCGGTAGTAGAGGTCCTCACGGAAAGCGCCGCGCTGGCGCGGATCGCCGAGGTCGACCTTGGCGGCGGCGACGACGCGCAGATCCACCGGCCGCACCTCGTTGGTGCCGAGCGGGGTGACCTCGCGCATCTCCAGCACACGCAGCATCTGCACCTGTGTCGAGACCGGCATGCTTTCGATCTCGTCGAGGAACAGCGTGCCGCCGCTGGCATGCTCGATGCGGCCGATCCGTTTCTTCTGCGCGCCGGTGAAGGCGCCGGCCTCATGGCCGAACAACTCGCTCTCGATGACGGTCTCCGGCAGCGTGCCGCAATTCAGCGCGACGAAATTGCCCTTGGCGCGGCGGCTCCAGCGATGCAGAAGGCTTGCCACCACTTCCTTGCCGGAGCCGGTCTCGCCGGTGACCAGTACATCGACGTCGGTGTCGGCGATCTGGCGCAGTGTGCGGCGCAGCCTGTCCATCGCCGGCGTCTGACCGATCAGCGGCAGGCCGTCCTGCGCCTCTCCGGCCGCCTCGCGCAAGGCGCGGTTCTCCATCACCAGGCGGCGCTTTTCAGCCGCGCGGCGCACGCTCTGCACCAGCCGGTCGGCGGCGAAAGGCTTTGTGATGAAGTCGTAGGCGCCGTCCTTGATCGCCTTGACGGCCATGGCGATGTCGCCGTGGCCGGTGATGAGGATGACGGGAATGTCGGCATCCAGCCGTAGGATGCGGTTGAAAAGCTGCAAGCCGTCGATCTGAGGCATGCGGATATCGGACACCACGACGCCGGCAAAACCGGCGTCGAGCCTGGCCAGCGCCTCGGCGGCCACCGCAAAGGCCGAGACCGAGAAGCCGGCAAGCTCCAGCGTCTGCGCGGTGGCCTTGAGGAGATCGCGGTCGTCGTCGATCAGGATCACCGGCGCGGCATTGTCGTTCGTCATGATGGCTTACGCTGCTGTCTGGAGATGAATGGTGAAGCGGGTTCCGCTGTCGTCGCTCGAAACTTCGATACGGCCGCCATAATCGGCGACGATGTCCTTCGAGATGACGAGGCCAAGGCCAAGGCCTTTTTCCTTGGAGGTGTTGAACGGCGTGAACAGCGATTTGAGGATCCCTGGCGGAATGCCGGGTCCGTTATCGGACACGCCGACCGTGACGCCGTCCGCGGTCTCTTCGACCGAAACCTGCACATGAGCGTCGTCGCGGCCGTCGAGCGCCTCCAGTGCGTTCTGGAAGAGGTTGATCAGCACCTGTTCGAGCCGGACCCGATTGCCCATGACCTTGAGGCTCGGCGGCGGCAGGTCGATGGCCAATGCGTCGAGCCGGCCGGCAAAGCGGCTCCTCAACAGCACGACCGCGCCCTCGATGACACCACGCAATTCGACAGGCTCGGCGGCGGTGCGGCCCTTGCGGGCAAATGCCTTCAACTCCTCGGTGATTGAGCCGATACGTTCGGTAAGGGCTGCGATAGCGCCGAGGTTTTCCTCGGCCGGCCCGGTCTGCTTGCGGTCGAGGAAGGTGCGGGCATTGTCGGCATAGGCGCGTATGGTGGCGACCGGCTGGTTGATCTCATGGGCGACACCGGCGGCGACCTGGCCGAGGATGGCGAGGCGGTTGGCCTGGACCAGATCCTGCTGCACGATTTGGAGCTTGGCTTCCGTGCTGCGGTGGTCTGATATCTCGGCCTGCAGCCGGTCGCGGGCGCGGCTCAAATCCTCGGTCCGTTCGACGACGCGGCGTTCGAGCTCGATGCGGGCCGCCTGTTCGGCGGCAATCCGCATCTGCGCCGACTGCCGGCGCCACAACAGATAGGCGGCAAGGCCGAGCAGCGGGACGACGACGCCGAGCGCAAGAAGCCGCATTTCGCGGACGGCGGCGGCGATCGGCCCTTCGACCGGGATGAGATAGTCGAGCCGCCAGGGGGTCGAAGGAACCGGCGTGGAAAGGCTGAGATACTCCGCGTCGCTGCCGCCGGGCGTCACCGCGTGAACAATCGACACATCCGGGCTGAGCGCCTGCGGGTGCATGATCGGCAACGGCACAAGCGGCGCGTCGCCGAACTGTTGGCTGTCGCGAATTGCGGCCTGCTCAGGTGCGGCCAGCGGCGCGGTTGTCATGAAGCGCCAGGACGGCACGCTGGTGATCAGGACGACGCCATTCTCGTCGCTGACATAGGCCGGGCGGTTCGCCTCGCGCCAGTCGGCTTCGAGCTGGTCGAACTCCATCTTGACGACGACGACACCGAGCGGTGCGGCTGCATCGCCGACGCGGCGCGAAATGTAGAGGCCGGGACGCTTGCTGACATTGCCGAGTGCAAAATATTCGGCGGTTCCGGCCTGCATCGCGCCGGAGAAATAATCGCGAAAACGGTAGTCATTGCCGACGAAGCTGATCGGCTCGCGCCAGTTGCTGGAGGCGATCGCCAGTCCGTCGGTGCCGATGACATAGAGTACCGACGCCTTGGTGCCGGAGACCAGCCCCTCGAGCTTGCGGTTCAGCACATCGATTGCCGCGGCATTTTTTTGCGACAGCGCGTCGCGCACTTGCTGGTCTGCGGACAGAAGCAGGGGCAGGGCGCGCGGGCTTTCGAGCACGGCGCGCAGCAGCGCGACCTTCAGATTGGCGTCGGTACGCCCCTGCGCCGCCAGGGTCTCGATCTCGGCGGTGCGGCCGTAAAGGCCGGCGCCATAGAGCGCTGCCGTGACGATCAGCAGGGCGACGGCCGCAAACAGCAGCCAGGCTCGGCGCGCCCGCCTGGCGAGTTGCTCGGGGGTCGAAGACAAGGCACCGGCGGGGCGTTGCAGCATCGCCCATTTGTGCATGAATTCGCACAAAGCACAATTCGACCTATGCGGAGATTCGCACTTGCCCATGCGTCCCGCACTGCAGTCGTTTGCGAATGCTCAACAAAATCAATGATGAAAAGCTCTTCTGCGTATCTGGCACAGCTGTTGCAAACACGAATTCAGCAGTCGCGAGGCTGCTGGTCAAAACAACTGCCCCGGGGAGTCGAGCTTTCGATCGGGGCGCCATGGAGGACGTCATGCAGACAACAATCGCTGCCACCGAGCCGCGCGGCAAAGTACCCTTATACCGGCATCTTTATGTGCAGGTGCTGGCGGCGATCGCCGCCGGCGTGCTGCTCGGCCATTTCTATCCCGAAACCGGCGAGGCGATGAAGCCGTTCGGCGACGCCTTCATCAAACTGGTGAAGATGGTGATCGCGCCGGTGATCTTCCTGACGGTGACGACCGGTATCGCCGGCGTTTCCGACCTGCAGAAGGTCGGCCGCGTCGCCGGCAAGGCGATGATCTATTTCCTGGTGTTCTCGACGCTGGCGCTGGTCGTCGGCCTGGTCGTCTCCAATGTCGTCCAGCCCGGCGCCGGCATGCATATCAATCCGGCGACGCTCGATACCACCAAGGTGGCCGCCTATGCCGAGAAGGCGGACGACACAACCATCGTCGGCTTCCTGATGAACATCATCCCCGACACCATCACCGGCGCCTTCGCACAGGGCGACATCCTACAGGTGCTGTTCTTCTCGGTGCTGTTCGGCGTCGCCCTGGCGCTGGTCGGCGATCGCGGCCGTCCGGTCGTCGATTTCCTGCAGGCGCTGACCACGCCGATCTTCCGCCTGGTCGCCATCCTGATGAAGGCCGCGCCGATCGGCGCGTTTGGCGCCATGGCCTTCACCATCGGCAAATACGGCATCGGCTCGATCGCCAACCTCGCCATGCTGATCGGCACGTTCTACCTGACCGCGCTGCTGTTCGTGCTGGTGGTGCTCGGCGCGGTCGCCCGCTACAATGGCTTCTCGATCCTGGCGCTGATCCGCTATATCAAGGAAGAGCTGCTGCTGGTGCTCGGCACCTCGTCCTCGGAAGCGGCATTGCCGGGTCTCATGGCCAAGATGGAGCGCGCCGGCTGCAACCGCTCGGTGGTCGGCCTGGTCATCCCGACCGGCTATTCCTTCAATCTAGACGGCACCAACATCTATATGACGCTGGCGGCGCTGTTCATCGCGCAGGCGACCGACACGCCGCTCACCTACGGCGACCAGATCCTGCTGCTCGCCGTCGCCATGCTGAGCTCCAAGGGTGCCGCCGGCATCACCGGCGCCGGCTTCATCACCCTGGCGGCGACGCTCTCGGTCGTACCCACCGTACCGGTCGCCGGCATGGCGCTGATCCTCGGCGTCGACCGCTTCATGTCGGAATGCCGGGCGCTGACCAATTTCATCGGCAATGCCGTGGCGACAGTGGTGGTGGCGCGCTGGGAGGGGGAACTCGACCAGACGAAGTTTGCCGCCGCCATGGCCGGCGACTTGCCGGAGGAAGTCGACCTGTCGCTGCCGGGTTTGCAGGCCGCCTGACTGTTTAGGCCACATGACTATAAGCCCGGAGGCGGTTCGCCGGCTCCGGGCAAAAGCACCGGCGGTCGTGGCATGCCGCCTGAAACGCAACCTGAAGTGGCTCTGTTTTCGACGCGGGGCTTGTTCCAGCCGCATTTGAAGGCCAGTATCCGCCATGCCTTCATGGCACCGTCCGCTTCGCTCCCGACCTGATCGCGAGGCGAGACATTTCCGTCGGGCTCGGTTGCATCTCATCCTTGCCGAAATCGTCGGAGCTTTTGCTGCCGCCGACCCCTGACCATGGCAGCAGCCTCGAAGGCAATGGCGGCCGCAGTACGAAGTCGCAAAGCGAAACGTGACCGGTCTCCTCGTGGAAAGCGCAGGCTTTCTCCCAGGGAACTCGTTGCGCGCCAAGAGGGGCGCTTGAAGAGGGGCAGGCCCATGAGCGGGCCTTTGCCGAACCAAAGCAAGATGCGAGGTCAAACGCGATGCAGTCTGTCCAAAACAGGATTCCGGTATCCATCATCATCCCGAACTACAACTATGCGCGGTTCCTCAAACGCAGCATCGACAGCGCCCTCGAGCAGGACTACGCGGATGTTGAAGTCATCGTCGTCGACGATGCATCGCAGGACAATTCCACGACAATCATGGAATCGTATCGCGACGAGATCCTCGCATGCCCGCGAGCGCAAAATGGCGGACACGCGGCGGCGTTTAACACCGGCTTTGCGGCGAGTTCGGGCAAGATCGTCCTGTTCCTCGACGCCGACGATTATCTCTATCCGACCGCCGTCTCCACCATTGTCGACACCTGGGACGAGGCAACCGCCCAGGTGCAGTCCAGACTGCATATCGTCGACGAGGGGCAACGCATCAAGGATGTCTTTCCGCCGCCCGAACTGCCCTTCGACAGTGGCGACGTCATGCCGAAACTTCTGCACAAAGGCCGCTATCAGACCACCGTGACCAGCGGGCTCGCCTTTGACCGTGCAACCCTGGAATCGATCATGCCGATACCGGAGCCGGAGTTCCGCCAGGGCGCCGACGGCTATCTGGCAACGCTGGCGCCGATGTACGGGCATGTCCAATCGATCGACGAATGCCTCGGCGCCTACCGGATCCATGGCGCCAACCATTCGGTCTTCGGTGAAAAGCTCGCCGAGCGGGCACGCTGGCGGGTAACCCACGATTTCCGCCGCATGCAGGCGCTGTCGGACCAGGCCTCCGGGATCGGCCTGACCATCGTGCCCTCGGATGCCGTGCGCCACGATCCGGTCCACCTGGAAGAGCGGCTGGCGTCGCTTTGCGCCGACAGAGACCGACACCCTGTGGCCGACGATTCCCGGCTGGCGCTCGGGGCGGCTGGCGCCGTCGCCAGCCTTGAAATGACCGCGTCACTGCGGCGGCGCGCCATCCTTGCCGCGTGGTTCCTGTCGGTCGGGGTGTTGCCGCGGAAAATGGCGACCGCGGTCCTGTCGTGGAAGCTTGACGCGTCGTCGAGGCCGGCATTTTTGAGCCGCCTGTCCAAGACCATCCGCCATGCGATGGGTTAGTGGCGATCACGGCCCCTGCTGCCGGGATCGACCCTCCGGTTCGACGGCTCGCTCGACCAGGACATGCGCCTCCCGCGCGGCCTCGATGAACGCGTCCCTGGCGGCTTCGGTCCAGCGGTCGTCGCTCATGGCGCGGCGGCATGTGCGCAGTGCCAAGCCGTGTTTGGCGCTGCCGGCGTCGCGCCAATGGGCCTCCAGCAATTCGACAGCCTGCCGTGCGTTGGAAATGTTGCGGATATCTCCCACGATGCCGACCGCAACCGCAACCGGCTTGGAAAACCATCCTTGGTTCATGGCGAAGCCTTCGACGTGTTGAACTACCTATAACGAAAATCGTAGCGCAAGGTTTCATTCGCGCCAGTCACCACGGCGTGAGGCCGCCCTCACTGCGCCTCGCGCAGCCTGACCACGACGCTGCGCGCCACAAGCACCAGCACCGTAATGACGATCAGGATCACCGAGAGTGCGGCGATCGCCGGGTCGATGTTGTCGCGCAGGCCCATCCACATCAAGCGCGGCAGCGTGATGGCGTTGACCGATGTGATGAACAGGGTGACGCCGATCTCTTCCCAGGACAGCACAAAGGAGAGCAGTGCCGCGGTGACGATGCCGAACTTGATGTTGGGCATGATGATGCGGGTGGCGCGTTCCCACACGGTCGCGCCGAGGCCGCGGGCAGCGAGGTCGATGCGGCGGTCGAGTTGGCTGAGCGATACCAGGATCAGCACCGTGGCAAAGGGCACAGTCATCACCGCATGCGCCATGGCGACACCGAGCCAGGTGTCATAGCCGAAGAACGACGAGAACCCCGAAATCGAGGTCAGCAGGAAATAGAGCGTGATTGCCGATACCACCGGCGGCACCACCATCGGCAGCAGCACGAAGCCGACCAATGCTGCCGTGAAGCGCGGCTGGAACATCCAGACGCCGAGGCTGAAGCAGAGTGCCAGCACCGTGGAAAAGGCGCTGCTGACGACGCCGATCCTGATCGAGAGCAGGATCGAATTGATCCAGCGCGGATCCTCGATCAGCGCCCGGTAATGGCGCAGCGACAGTTCGCCGGATGGCATCGCCAGCATGCGGCTCGGCGTCAGCGACACCGGAATGACGGCGAGCAGCGGCAGCAGCAGGAACAGCGCGACCAGGGCGGCGAGGATCAGCGAGATGGGACCGGGGCGGTAGGTCGGCATCGCGCTACACCAGTTGCTTTGGCCTGATATAGCGGAACAGCAGCGCCATCAGCGCGCCGACGAACAGCACCAGCACCACGCTGATCGCAGCACCCAGGCCCCAGTCCGGGCTCTGGAAGATGCGGAGATAGATCAGCTCGGCGATCATCACGCTGCGGCCACCGCCGAGGATCGCCGGCGTGACGAAGAAGCCCAGCGAAAAGACGAAGACGATCAGCGCCGAGCCGATGATGCCGGAGCGGGTCATCGGCACGAACACCGACCAGAAGGTGCGCATGCGGCTGGAGCCGAGGCCGCGCGCCGCCAGCAGCACACGGTCGTCGAGGCTGCGCATCGAAGAGGCCAGCGGAAACACCGCGAAGGGGATGAGGAAATGCGTCATGCCAACGATGACGCCAAACTCGTTGCGCACCAGCGCCAGCGGCTCCGAGATGAAGCCGACCGCCTGCAGCCAGGTGTTGATCAGGCCGCGATTGGACAAAAGCGCCACCCAGCCGAAGGCGCGCGTCAGCACAGAGATCCAGAACGGCACCAGGATGCAGAATTCGGCCACGACACGCTGCACGGGCGTGCCGCGCACCCAGACAACGGTGATGGCGTAGGCGGCGGCAACTGAAACGATCGTCACGATCGCCGCGATGCGCAGCGTGCGGATGAAGACCGACTGCACCAACTGATCCGTGAGCAGCGCATTGTACTGCCCCAGCCCCGGCGTGGGCAGCGTAAAACTCCATTTGACCACGCCAAGGAATGGCCAGGCGTAGGCCAGCACAAGAAAGAGGAGCAGCGGCGCCATCAACAGCGCCGCGCCCATCCTGTCGGAGAGGTATGCTCTCATCCGGTTATCCCGGCTTGTCAGGCGGAGATGATCTTCGTGTATTCGTCGAGTGCCGCCCCGTAGTTCTTGGCGTACCAATCCATGTCGAGCGGGATCTGCTTCTTCATGTTCTCGGGATCGACGGGGTTGATGCGCTTCTTGTCGGCAGGGATCAGCGCGTCGGCGGCCGGATTGGCCGGACCCTGGCCGAGCTTCTCGAACATGATGAGTTCCTTCTCCGGGTCCTGCGTGCTGGCGATGAACTTCATCGCCGCGTCCTTGCCGCCGGGATTGCCTTTGAGCACGGCGAGCGCGCCGGGCGAGATCAGGCCCTGGTCCCAGATGAACTTGATCTTGCCGCCGGAATCCTGCTCGATAAGCGAAGCCCGGGTCGACCAGACGATCGCCATCGAGGCCTCGCCATTGAGCAGCACGCTCTGGCTTTCGGCGCCGCCACCCCAATAGGCGACGACGTTCTCCTTGAAGGCAGCGATCTTGTCATGCGCGCGCTTCAGGTCAAGCGGATAGAGCGAGGCCGGCGCGATGCCGTCGGCAAGCAGTGCCGCTTCCCAGCTCGACACGCCCCATTTGTAGAGCGAGCGCTTGCCGGGGAATTTTGCCACGTCGAAGAAGTCGGCCATGCCGGTCGGTGCCTGGCTGCCGTATTTCTCGGCATCGTAGGCGATGACATAGGAGAAGAAATAGGTCGAGGCTGCGTATTCCCAGCCGAATCCCGGCCGCATCTTCTTCTTGTCGACGATCGAATAATCGATCGGTTCGAGCATGCCTTGCGCGCCAAGCGTGATCGCCGAGAACGGATCGACGTCGACCAGGTCCCAGGTCGGCGCGCCGCTCTTGAACTGCGCCGCGATCGCGCCTTCCGTCGGGCCGGAGCCGTCCATCTTGACGGTGATGCCGGTCTCCTTGGTGAAGGCCTGGCCGTAAGCGGCGTCGTAGGCGGTGATGGCGTCGCCGCCCCAGTTGACCAGCACCAGTTCTTTCGCCGCGGCAGAGGCGCCGGTCGAGCGCAGCAGCATCGGCGTGCCGGCCAGCACCAGCGCTGCCAGCTGCGTGAACTGCCGGCGCGAGATCTCGCCGCGCACTGCCCTGGCGGACAGCGCCTCGATGGAATTTTTCTTGGTTTGGTTTGTCATGTCAGTTCCCCTTTTTTGTCGTTGATATTTCCTGAAAGTCAGCTTGGCGACTTCGCCACGCCGATGGTCATTGTCCTCCGTTCGGAAGGAGGAAGCCTTTCTCCGCCGGCCAGGTCAGCCAGACGGAATTGCCCTTGCTGAGCGCGGAGGCGGCGACCTCGTTCGGCACCGACACCGTCACCTTGGCGCCCTGGCGCGTCGTCAGATCGAGCCGCGTCGCAGCGCCAAGATAGGTCGAGGCAACGGCAGTGGCGGCAATGCCGTTCTCGCCCGCGGCCGCTTCCGGCGCGATCGACATGTATTCGGGCCGGATCGCCAGGATGGCGTCGCCACGGACCTTCTCGGCCTTGCAGCGCATGCTGATCGCGCGGTCTTCGCAGAGGCCGGTCGAGCCATTGTCGGCCGGGCGCACGCCCTTCAGCGGCAGCATGTTGATCTCACCTAGGAACTCGGCGACGAAGCGGTTGTCCGGCCGGTCGTAGACCTCGTCCGGCGCGCCGACCTGCAGCAATTTTCCATGATTGAAGATGGCGACGCGCGACGACAATGCCAGCGCCTCGCTCTGGTCATGGGTGACGAAGACGAAGGTGGTGCCGGTCTCCTGGTGCAGCCGCTTCATCTCGGCCTGCATCTGGCCGCGCAGGCCCTTGTCGAGCGCCGAAAACGGCTCGTCGAGCAAAAGCACACCAGGCTCGAACACCAGCGCCCGCGCCAGCGCGACCCGCTGCTGCTGGCCGCCGGACAATTGCGACGGCAGTTTCTTCTCGTGGCCCTTAAGCCCGACGCGCTCGATCATCTCGCCGACGCGGCGCTTGATCTCAGCCGCCGATTTCTTGCGCACCTTGAGCGGGAAGGCGAGGTTGGCCTCGACGCTCATATGCGGGAACAGCGCGTAGCCCTGGAACACCATGCCGGCGGCGCGCTGCTCGGCCGGCCGCTCGGTGATGTCGACGCCGTCGCTGTAAAGGCGACCGTCGGTCGGCTGAATGAAGCCGGCAAGGATCATCAGGAAGGTAGTCTTGCCGGAACCGGAGGGGCCGAGCAGGGTGAGGAACTCGCCACGGCCGATATCGAGCGTCAGATCGTCCAGCGCACGGAACGAGCCGAAGCTCTTGCCGATCCCGATTGCCTTGATCTCTGCGGCCCGGCCGGGTTGCTGCATCCTGCCCTTTCCTTAGCGTAGGCGAAATCGTAGGCAGGGCGGCGGCTCACCGCAACCGAATAGTTTTCGCCTGATCGGCAAATTTGATTCATCTATGCCCCAATCTTCCCCCTCCGGGGGGAGATTAACGCTGGTTCTCCGACAGCTTCGACCTCAGCCACCGCCCAAACGCTTCCAGCACCGGATGCGCCGCCTTGGCGTGCTCGGAAACCAGAAAATACGAGCGCGGTGAATTGATCGCGATGTCGAAGGGGCGCACCAGCCGGCCTTCGCTCAGTGCCCGGCCGCTGGTCAGCTCGTCGCCCATGGCGATGCCCTGGCCGGCGATCGCCGCCGAAAAGACCAGGTTCATGTCGGAAAAGAAGATGCCGCCTTCCGGGTCGGGGTTCTCGACCTTGGACAGCGCCAGCCAGCGCGCCCAGTCCTCGGTATCGCCGAGATGCAGGAGATTGGCGGGCAGCACGTCTGCCGGCTTGGAGAAGCCGCCGATCTTGTTGAGCAGCGTCGGGCTGCACAGCGGCGTGAACGAGATCTCGCACAACAGCTCGACCGCGCGGTTGGGCCAATTGCCTACGCCGAAGGCGATGAAGGCGTCGGCCTCGGCATTGCTGACGTCGTCGAGGCGGCGCGGCGTCAGGATGCGCAGCGCGACATCGGGATACATCTGCCGGAACTCGCCGATATGGGTGCACAGGAACAGCGAGGCGAAACCCGGCGTACAACTGACGCTGAACGAGCCGCCGACGCCGGTGCCGGCATGGCGCGTCACCGCGTCACCCAACACCGTCAGCGCCTTGCGCACATCGCTGGCATAGCGCTGGCCTCGCGGGGTGAGCGCTACGCCCTTGCCGATGCGCTCGAGCAGGTCGAAGCCGAGATCGCGCTCGAGCAGGCGCAGTTGATGACTTACGGCACTGCGGGTCAGATGCAGTTCGTCGGCGGCGCGCCAGACGCTGCCGTGGCGGGCAAAACTGTCGAGGGCGCGCAGCGCCTGCGTCGAGGGAATTCTCAAGAGGTGAACCGAATTTGCATGAGCCGGGAAAACATATCACTTTTTGGCGGGGCGCTTCACTGCTTTCTTTCCGCCATGGAGAAACCGGTGACCTCGGCGCAAGCGACCGCGCTTGCCTGTCTGGACGACATCCAGCCGTCGCTGTCGGCGTGGACGCGGACCATCTTCGACTTCGGCGAGACCGCCTGGCGCGAATACCAGTCGGCCGCCTGGTATGTCGAGCATCTGAAACACGAAAGGTTTTCGGTCGAGGAGGGCTCGGGCGGCATGCCGACCGCCTTCTGCGCCCACTGGACCAACGGGACCGGCCCGACGATCGGCTTGTATGCCGAATACGACGCGGTGCCGGGCAATTGCCAGGATGCGGCGACGGTGAAGCGACCGCGTCCGGGCCTCGGCGAACAGGCCGGCGGCCACACCGATCCGCATTCCGGGCTCGGCATTGCCAGCTTGGGCGGGCTGCTGGCGACCAAGGCGGCGATGCAGCGCCACGGCATATCAGGCACGCTGCGCTTCACCGGCGAACCGGCGGAGAAGGTGAGGGGATCGAAGCCGATCCATGCCGCCAAGGGCTATTATGATGGGCTGGCGGGCATGGTCTCCTTCCATCCTTTTTACATGCTGCCGCTGTGCAATACGGCGCGCTGGGACACGCATTGCGGTGCGGCCTACGCGATGATCTACCGCTTCATCTGCGACGAGCCGGAACATTGGGCGAGCGCGGCAGGCACCGCAGCACCCATCCCGCAGGCGCATTCGGCGGTCAGGGCGCCCGGCGCCAACGACGCGCTCATGATGATGTATATGGCCTCCAAGGCGCTGCGCGATTCCATGCTGCCGCACCAGGGCGGCTGGTCGATCAGCGAGGCGATCCTGACGGCGGGCCAGGCGACTGCCGACAATCTGCCGGCCGGGCTGGGCGAGATCCAGTACATGATCCGCGCGCCGACGCTGGCGATGGCCGAGCAGGTCACCGCCGTGCTCGACCGCAATGCGGAAGCCGCAGCCAGGATGAGCGGCTGCCGCCATGAGCGGCACTGGGTGTCGAAGTCGCGACCGGGGCTGGCCAATCACGTCATGGCCGGCATTGCCTTCGACGCGCTGGCGGCGGTCGGGCCGCCGCGCTGGGACGAGACGGCCAAGGCGATCGCCCGCGAAATCCAGGTCAATGCCGGCGGCGAGGCGACCGAGGAACCATTCATCTATGAACTGGAGCGGCTGATTGCGCCGCAGGTGGCCGAGGCGCTGCTGCGCCGCGACCTGCCGCCGTCGCAGCTCAATTCCACCTCAGACGACTACACCGACATGTCGTGGCACACGCCGACGGCGCGGTTCTATGTAGCCCGCCCGGCACTGCGCTCGGAGAATGGTCACGCCTATCCGGCCTGGGCGATGAATGCGCTGGGTGGCATTTCTGTCACCATCGACCCGATGGTCACCTGCGCAGCAAAGACGATCGCGCTCGCGGCACTTCGCCTGCTGGAAGACAAGGCCGCCCGCGATGCGGCGATGGACGAATTCGTCGCCCGCACCGGCGGCGGGATCGGCGGCACGAGTTGGATCGCGCCGCTCTGCGACTACGAGCCGCCGATTGGATTTCGCTGGCCGGAATACATCACCACCCCGCGCGGACGGGACTGGTGGATACCAGGCAACCAAGCCGCATGATCAACCAAGCCGCCCCCTTCACGAGGAGAACCCTATGACCGTCCATGACCGCATCGTCGCCGAGCCGTTTTCGCTGCAGCGCCGCAACCCGGCCGGCGGCACCAAGCCGCTGACCGCCTGGGGCTTCGCCAACGAGACCGACGTGCTGACCGACGTGCTGCTCGGCTCGCCGAATTTCCTGCGCCATCTCTCGACCAGCTCGCTGTCGCGAAAACATCTGCGCGAGGCGCCTTGCAACGTCCAGATCGCGCAGGCACAGCACAAGGACCTGGCCGCCGCCTACGAGCATTTCGGCGTCAACATCCACTGGCACGAGCCGACGCCGGAGCTGCCGATGCAGGTCTATTCGCGCGATTCCAGCGTCATGACGCCCTACGGCGCCATCATCACGGCCATGGCCCAGTGGTGGCGGCGCGGCGAGAACTACGCGGCGATCCGCACCTATGAGAAGCTCGGCATCCCGATCTACGACATGGTCACCGCCGGCGCCCTCGAAGGCGGCGACTTCAATGTCATCGAGGATGGCGTGGTGCTGATCGGCTGCGGCGGCGCCCGCACGCAGGAGGAGGGCGCCCGCCAGGTGCAGGCCTGGTTCGACAAGGAGGGCTGGGAGACCCGCATCGCCTTTATCGACGAATATTACGTCCATATCGACCTGATGGTGGTGCCGATCGCTGAAAAACTGACCGCCGTCTGCCTTGCCTGTACGGAGCCGGGCATCGTCGACTGGCTGAAAGGCAAGGGCCACGAGATCATCGACGTGCCGTTCCAGGACACGATGGCGCTCGGCTGCAACTTCATGTCGCTGGGCAAGGACCGGGTGATCGCGCCGACGTCCAGCCAGACGCTGATCGGCCAGCTCAAGGCGCGCGGCTTCGAGGTGGCGGCCATCGATATGAGCGAAATCTCGAAGACCGGGGGCGGCATCCACTGCATGGCGCAGGCGCTGAAGCGCGAGCCGGCCTGAGAGGCCGCCTTTAGTCCGGCCGCTTCCGCGAGGGGGCCATTGTCAGGAAGGTCGATCCCGCCTGGCTCGCGGCAACGCGCCTACAGCTCGATGAGCTTTCCCTTGCGCAGACGCTTGGCGCAACGATAGGCGAGATCGGCGGCGACCATGTCTTCCATCGCAATGCCCATCGCCTTGTAGGTGGTGATTTGTTGATTGGAAACGCGACCCGGCGCGCGGTCGAGCAGCATGGCGCCAAGCTCGGTGCCGAAATCCGGGTCGAAGCCGGCAAGCTCGCAGGAACCGACCGGGGTCGGTTTGAACGCATCCTTGGTTTCGACAAAAAGACTGGACTTGCCGATGAGCTCGATCGGCATTTCACCGCCGGGCGGTGCCACCCCGACCGACGAGACATGCGTGCCCGGCTGGACCCAGCCTGCGTCGATCACCGGCTGGTAGGAGTGGGTCGCCAGGCACACCACGTCGGAACTGCGCACTGCCGCCTCGAGGTCGGCGACCGCCACCACCGACGGATGCAGCCGGGCAAGTGCTGCCGCATCGTCGAAGCTCTTCGAAGCGACCCGAATTTCGGCAAAGTCGCGCACCAGCGGCAACAGATGCAGGTGTTGGTTGGCCTGCACGCCGGCGCCGATCACTGTCGCTATCCTGGCATCCCGGCGGGCAAGGGCGCGCACCGACAGCACGGCGGAGCCGGAGGTTCGCACCGCGGTTATGAAGGTGCCATCCATGATGCAGACCGGCAGGCCGGACAGCGGATCGAACAGGCTGATGGTGGCGAGGTGGCTGGGCAGGTTCTTGGCCAGGTTGGCTTCGAAGACATTGACGACCTTGACGGTCAGGTTCATGCCCTCCATCCAGGCCGGCATGGCGAGGCTGTAGCCGGCTCCGGGGATGTCGAGCTGTGGTCGGGGTGGATTGACGACCTTGCCTTGTGACAGCGCCTTGAAGCCGTCTTCTAGAACATCGAGAAGCTGGCTGAGGTCGATGCACGCCATCACGTCGGCTTCGCTCAGCACCAGGATCTCGGTTGCTCCCTTGCTGATTTCCGCCGCACTCTTGCCGGCTTGGCTGAACGCTTCCCTGGTCATCCTGCACTCCTGTGTTCGTCGAAATCGGCTCACCACATCTGCTTTGAGTGGGTGAGGGAAGCGCAGGCTATTGCGAAGTTTGATGTGATGAAATACGTTGATTTTGGCATCTCTGCGTGAAATCAGCACATAAATCCCTGAGATAGAGTGGATTGTGAATGGACGACCTCGACCAGATAGACCGCAGCCTGCTCCGGCTGCTGCAGGAGGACGGGCGCCGGACGACGCTTGATCTTGCCGGGCGTGTCGGGCTGTCGCCGACCGGAACCAGCCAGCGGGTGAAGCGCCTGTTCCGCGACGGGTTCATCACCGCGGTCAGGGCTATGCTCGATCCGCGCAAGGTCGGCAGGGGAACGCTGGTGTTCATCGAGGTCCGGCTTGACCACACGGCGCCGCATGTCTTTGACCGCTTCGCCGAAGCCGTGGCGAAAGCTCCGGAGGTTCTGGAGTGCCATATGGTGGTTGGCGGTTTCGATTATCTGGTCAAGGCGCGGATCGCTGAAATGGCGGTGTTCCAGGATTTCCTGCAGCGGGTTATTCTGCCTCTGCCCGGCGTGCGCGAAACACACACTTTCGCCTCCATCGCCGATGTCAAGCCGAATGCCCTCTTGCCGGTGTGATCAGATGGAGGAGGGGTATGCTGTTCAGGGCGACCTTGAACGCATCTTCGCCACCTTATCGCTCCCCCTGGCGCGCCTTCCGATGCAGAGATGCCGGAGACCGGCTCTAGCCTTGCAGGGTCAGCAGGTTCGCGTCGCGCGCGAGCCGCCACTCACCATCGGCCTCCTTGCGCAGGAGCGTCAGCGCATATCCCGATCGATGGACCGGCTCGCCATTCGGCGGGGTCGCGGTCATGTCGATGCGGCTGCGGATAAAGGCCCAATTGCCGAGAAGCTGTAGTTCCACGATATCGCTGGTGCCGTCGATATGAACGCCGGCCGTCTCCTGCGCGGCCGCCGCGAAGATCTCCTTGTCGAAGGGTTCCCGGCCGGGAACCATGAAGATCGCATCGTCCGTCATCAAGCTGAGGACAGTCGCGATGTCTCCACGCTTGCTCGCATCCATCCACGTCCCGACCAGCGTTCGGATTGCTTTTTCGTCGTCCGTCATCCGTTATCTCCTTGGCATCTCGCGGTCATCGATAGCGCACGGCGCTCCTCCCTCGCCCCAACATAGGGCTTGGATCGCTCTCGTCATCGATTGCAGTGCGTCGCGCGGCGTGGGCATGGTCCGCGAAACGGCAGGTCCGGGCCCTCGATGCCTATCGCCAGCCGCCCGAGGCGGTGATGCGCTCGCCGGTCAGCCATGACGCCTCGTCGGAAGCGAGGAACACCGCGACGCGGGCGACGTCGTCGGGCAGGCCGAAGCGGCCGAGCGGGGTCATGGCGACGATCTGCTTCTCGAATTCGCTGCCGACGATGCCGATGCGTGCGAGGCCTTCGGTATCGACACCGCCGGGCGCGATGGCGTTGACGCGGATATTGCGGGCGCCGAGCTCCCGCGACATCGACAGCGTGATCGTGTCCACCGCACCCTTGGCGGCGGCGTAGACAAGCGAATTCGGCTGCGGATTGCGGCTGGCGACCGAGCTTATGTTGATGATGCTGCCGCCGCCCGGGCCAAAATGCTTCACTGCTGCTTGCGTGGTCAGAATGATGCCCAACACATTGGTGTCGAACTCACGGTGAAACTCGGCCTCGGTCACCGCTTCCAGCGGCTCGAATGCGAAGACGCCGGCATTGTTGACCAGTATGTCGAGACCGCCAAACTCCGATTTTGCCACTTCGAAAAGACGACACACGTCGGCCGCTTGCGACACGTCGCCTCGGACGGCGAGGGCGCGGCCGCCACGGTCCTCGATCTCGGCGACGATCCGCTCGGCGCCTTCTCGCGACGAGGCGTAGTTGACGATCACCGCGGCGCCGGCCGTGGCAAATCTCTTGGCAATGGCGGCGCCGATACCCTTGGATGCGCCGGTGACGATGGCGACCTTGCCGTTCAGCTTGCTCATCAATCTCTCCTTGTCGACGATGAGCGGTATCTAATGGTGATCAAAAAGCGTATTAGGATGCCTACGCTCCGTTCTTTCGTGCCTGGAATTCCGGAATGACCACCATCCTCGAAAAGACCGCCGGTCTCGTCGCCTTCGTCCGAACCGTCGATGCCGGCTCGTTCCATGCCGCCAGCCGGCTGGTCGGCTCCAGCCCGTCGGCGGTGTCGAAAAGCGTGGCGCGGCTCGAGCGCCGGCTCGGCGTCAGGCTGATCCAGCGCTCGACGCGCCGGCTCGGGCTCACCAGCGAAGGCCTCGCCTACTACGAGCGGGTGGCGCCGCTGCTCAGGGCGCTGGATGATGCCGAGGACATCGTCCAGATGGCCGATACGGCGCGCGGCCTGCTGCGCGTTACGGCGCCGGTCGAACTTGGGCGCGGCCTGATCGCCGCATGGGCGCAGGCGTTCCTTGCGCAGCATGGCGAAGTGAAACTCGAGCTCAGCGTCACCGACCGTCACGCCGACCTGATCCGCGAAGGCTATGATGTTGCCGCGCATGGGGGCGCTGTCGGACACCGGGCTGGTTGCCCGCAAGATCGCCAATCTGCCGATCGTGCTGGTGGCATCGCCAGCCTATGTCGAGCGGCGCGGCCGTCCGGCATCGGTCGAGGACCTACGGGATCATGATTTCGTCCGCCACCAGATGGCAGGCCGGCCTTATCCGGTCACGTTTGCCGATGGCGCGATGATCGTGCCGGATGGCCGGTTAGACACCGACGACGGCGGCGCCATCCGCAATGCGGCACTTGCTGGCGCCGGCATCGCGCATCTGATGCGGTTTGCGGTGCAGGACGATCTCGACGCGGGCCGCCTGGTCCGCATCCTGCCCGAGGTGGCGATGCCGACCATGCCGGTGCACATCGTCCATGCCTACGGGCGGCAGCTGCCGGTCCGGGCGCGGCTGTTCGTCGACTTCCTGGCGGGCCAAATGGCGGCACTGACGCGATAGGGCGGGGCGGAATGGCCTCCGCAGCCGATCCGACGCCGTCGCAAAGCAAGATTCTTGCCCCCATCACCCGATCATCAGAACGTGATCTTCACTGACTCGGCGCTGCGGTTGGCCGGGCCGTGATGGACGGCCTCGATATTGTTGCCGTCGGGATCGAGCAGGAAGGCGGCATAGTAACCGGGGTGATAGTGCTGCCGCTCGCCCGGCGCACCATTGTCGGTGCCGTCGGCCTCAAGCCCGGCCTTGTAGAAGGCATCGACCATCGCACGGTCCTTTGCCTGGAAGGCAAGGTGATGGCGGCCGGTCAGCTTTCCCTGGGCTGCCGGGCTGTCGGGGCTGGAGATGAACAGCTCGTCGGCCCAGAAATAATCATTGCCGGCGCCACCGATCGGTACGCCGAGCACGTTGAGAACCGCCTCGTAAAAGCGCCGGCTGGCCGGAAGATCCCTGACCACCAACTGGATGTGGTCGATGAGACGGCCGCGATGAAGTTCCATGCCCGATAGCTCCTGATCGCCAGGCTGGAAATCTAGCTCAGGACGATGCACGGTCAATGGAATGGAACAATTGAGCGGCGCAATTTCCTGACTGGATAAAAAATGCAACCGGATTGTCGGATTCAAAAGTTGTCCAACGTCCTTCGGACGCAAGCGGCTCGGCGAAGCTCGAAAAGGTCGTGCCGTATCAACGCTTCCGGCATGGGAGAAACTTGAAATGAGCCTTCCCTATCGTTGGGTTATCGTCGCGGCTGGCGCGCTGATGACCTGTGTCGCCCTCGGGGCGATGTTCTCGCTGGCGATCTTCCTCGAACCGATGGCGCTCGACACACAATGGTCGCGCGCCGGCATATCGAGTGCCATGACGCTGAACTTCCTTGTAATGGGTCTCGGCGGCTTCGCCTGGGGCGCCATTTACGACCGCTTCGGCGCCCGCATCGTCGTCATGACCGGCGCCGTGCTGCTCGGCCTGGCGCTGGTCCTGGCCAGCCGCACCGGTTCGCTGCTCGTTTTCCAGTTGGCCTACGGCGTGCTCGTCGGCCTCGCGGCAAGCGCCTTCTTCGCGCCGATGATCGCGCTCACATCCGCCTGGTTCGACACGAACCGCAGCCTCGCCGTCTCGCTGGTCTCGGCCGGCATGGGCGTGGCGCCAATGACCATCTCGCCCTTCGCCCGCTGGCTGATTTCGGCCTACGACTGGCGTACCGCAATGTTCGATATCGGCATAACGGCGTGGGTGCTGCTACTGCCGGCCGCGCTTCTTGTGCGCCAACCGCCCAAGCCCGCTGCCGACGGCGCTGCCCCAAGCGTTGCCGCCGAGGGCGCCGGCATGACGGTTCCGCAGGCGCTGCGCTCGCCTCAATTCATCGTGTTGGGACTGACCTTCTTTGCCTGCTGCGCAGCGCATTCGGGGCCGATCTTCCATATGGTGAGCTATGCCATGCTGTGCGGCATAGCGCCGATGGCGGCGGTCAGCATCTACAGCATCGAGGGCCTGGCAGGGCTAGGTGGCCGGCTGCTTTACGGCGTGCTTGCCGATCGGCTGGGCGTCAAACCGGTGCTGATCACCGGGCTGGCCATACAGGCCGTGGTCATCGCAGCCTATCTGGCGGTCAGCGAGCTTGGTCAATTCTACACGCTCGCTGTCATCTTCGGCGCCACCTATGGCGGCGTCATGCCGCTCTATGCGGTGCTGGCGCGCGAATATTTTGGCCAGCGCATCCTCGGCACGGTGTTCGGTGCCGTAACCATGCTGTCCAGCCTCGGCATGGCTTTCGGCCCGCTCGCCGGCGGCATGGTGTTCGATGCCTATGCCAGCTATTCTTGGCTGTTCATCGGCTCGGCTCTTGTCGGGCTTGGCGCGATGGCGATTGCGATCGCCTTCCCGCCGCTGCCGCGCAGGGAGTTGCAACCGGCTTAAAGCCGGATCGGCGGAAAAGGGCGGCCGCTTGGATGGCAAGCGGCCGCGATCCAAAATAGCTGGTGCGTTCCAAGAAAGCGGGCTGGCCCGTGCTCGGTTCGATATTCTGAAAGAGAGTTGCTATGCTTGCAGGGCCACCACCTCGGCGCCATCAAGCGTGTAGCGCGCATAGCGGAAATCGCGAATTCTCGCCAATCTGTCGCCCGCCCATTCCAGCAGAATAAAGTATCTTGGCCCTCCGGCCGAGTCATCCGGATCGATCACCAGAATGGCTGGGTGCCGATCGACCAGGCCTGGAAGCAGCCGCCAATCGTGGATACCCGCGTAATTGTGGAAGTACCGGCCCACTTTCGTGCGGCCGCTCGCCCGGAGCCGGTTGACGAGGTCAAGCCGCACGTCCTCGGCCAGCATGTCGCGGATCGCATCGAAGTCGCGGGCGTTGAACCGCTCCACGTAGGCTGCCAGACGCGCCCGCTCGGGCTCGGCCAACACCGGCACAGGCCGATCGTCAGGCTCGCCGGCGACTTCGCGCAGGCGCAGACGGCCGCGATGCAGTGCGGCTTTCACCGCCGGAACGCTGCTGTCGATAATGTTGCCAATCTCTTCGATCGTATAGCCGAGCACATCCATGAGGATGACGCTGCTACGCTGCGCTGCGGGCAGGCGCATGAAGGTCCGCAGGCTTGCGGCTGCAGTGTGCCGGCCCTCGGCCGACATGCCGGGGTCAGGTATCGTGTCGATATCCTCGACGGCATGCGCGGCATCAACCCTGGCGCGACGGCGTAGGTGGTCGAGTGCTGCATTGTGCGCGATGCGGAACAGCCAGCCCTCGACATTGGCTATCGGCCCGGTCCCGGGGAACGCCTCGAGCGCCTTGACCGTAGCTTCCTGAACGACATCCTCGGCATCGATCACCGAACCTGTCATGCGGGCGCAATAACGGTGCAGTTTCGGCCGCAATTCGCCGAGCAGCCGGTCAAACGGCTCCCGTCCTTCTGGCGTGCCGATTGCGGATCCGGTCATCGCACAAGGGTCGATTTCATGCGTATCTCCCAGGCAGAGGCGCCCGCCATCGGGCGCAGCGTCCTATAGACGCTCGACGATGGCAAAAGGATTCGGTCGAAAAAACTTTCTTTAGCTGGAATCCTTTGGTGGTGCCTACGCGTCTCTGCATCGTGGGCCCGCGAACCTGGCGGGCCCTCTGTTCAAGCCGGAGGCATCCATAGTCATGAGCAAGCAAAGCGCGGCATCAACGAAGGTCTGGGTTCTCGCCCTCACGTCGATAGGCTCCTTGATGGTCGTTCTCGATGCGATGGTCGTGGCGACCGCATTAAGTACGATGCGGGTCGAACTCGATGCCTCGCTGGAGACGCTGCAATGGACGATGAACGCCTACAATTTGAGTTTTGCCGTCCTGCTCATGACCGGGGCGGCGCTCGGTGACCGGTTCGGCCGACGCCGCATCTTCATCGCCGGATTGGCGCTGTTCGTCGCAGCGTCCGTTGCCTGCGCGCTCGCTGGAAATGCCGGATTGCTGATTGCGGCCCGCGCGGTTCAGGGCGCGGGTGCCGCAATGGTCATGCCGCTGGCAATGGCGCTGCTGAGCGTCGCTTTTCCCCCGGAGGAACGAGGCAAGGCGCTGGGTATCTTCAGCAGCATCACCGGACTGGCCCTGATCATCGGCCCGATGGCGGGCGGTGCAATCTCCGAAGGCCTCTCCTGGCACTGGATCTTCTGGCTCAATGTCCCGGTCGGCATCGTTCTCATCCCGCTGGTGATGCGTCGAATTCCGGAGAGTCACGGGCCGGGCACGGCAATCGATGTCCTTGGCGTCGTGCTGGTCACTGCGGCGGCATTTGGAGTGGTCTGGGGTCTGATGCGCGGCAACATCGTGGGCTGGAGCGGCTCTGAAGTGCTGACGGCGCTGACTGCCGGACTGCTTCTCGCCATCGCATTCGTCCTTTGGCAGTTGCGTACCCGTGAGCCCATGCTGCCTTTGCGGTTCTTTCGGGCGCGCGCATTCTCCTCGGGCGTAGGGGCGAACTTGCTGCTCTGCGCCGCCATGTACGGCCTCGTATTCCTGTTGCCGCAGTTTCTGCAGTTTTCCCAGAGCCGTGGGCCGCTCGGCGCCGGCATGGGATTGCTGCCCTGGACCGCCACGCTTTTCGTGGTCGCACCGATCGCCGGCAGCCTGATCAACCGCGTCGGCGAGCGCTGGCTTGTCGTGGTCGGATTGATCCTGCAGGCAGCCGGAATGGCTTGGCTGGCGCAGATCGCAGCACCTGATCTGCCCTATATCCAGCTAGTCGCGCCGCTGATCATTACCGGTGCCGGCGTGTCGATGGCTATGCCGGCCGCGCAGAACGCGGTCCTCAATGCGGTTGCGCGACCGGAAGTCGGCAAGGCCGCCGGCACGTTCAACACATTCCGTTTTCTGGGCGGCGTGTCCGGGATCGCCATCGCCGGTGCGGTGTTCGCCGGGACCGGAAGCTTCGCGTCCACCGACGCGTTCAGTGATGGCTTCACCTCGGCAATCGACGTCTCCGCTCTGCTCTCGCTCGCCGGCGCGCTCGTCGGAATGGGCCTCCCGGAGCGTCGCACAGTGGCGCTCGCGAACGCGAGCAAGGAGGCGTAACTCGGAGGCGGGCTGGAGGCTCGCGCGCTTGCTCCCGCTGTTGTTGCGCTAACAGCTGCCGCGCCAGCGCAGCAGAAAGGTCGCCGAGCATCGGATCGGTCCGTACGGGCGGCGAACATGTTGCATCGCAGCACCCTGCCGCCGATATCGGCGAGCCAAGGCAGCGCGCGAAAATCGTCAAAAATGGACAATTCGGGCTGTTTCCTGCAGTTTTTTGGCCTTTATTAGCCGCACCTCACGTTCCTGTTTCAAATGTGTCAACTTTTTGTGTTGCGTTGCACAACGGTGGCCCTATTCTGCGTGAGGGGGGCGCTTCCGATTGGAAATGCGCCGTGAACGACGCCGCCATGTTGACCGATTGGCAGTTTCGCCGTCCCGCCGGCATACGCCGCTAATGGGAAACGCGCGCGACACCCAATTGGACGCGCTGAGGGCCATCGCCGTGACGATGGTGCTGTACTCCCATTTCTTTGCGGCGGGCGGGTCCTCGTTCTGTGGCCATATCGGCGTGCGTCTTTTCTTCGTGCTGAGCGGCTTTCTGATCACCCGCCTGCTGCTCGAAGCCAGATCGGCCGCCGAATTCGAAACCGGACCGGCGCTGAAATCCTTCTATGTCAGGCGGGCGCTGCGGATATTCCCGCCCTATTTCGCCGTGCTGGGTTTCGTCTGGCTGGTGGACCTGGAGCAGTCGAGGGGTTCGCTGGTCTGGCATGCGCTCTACCTGTCGAATTTCTGGTACGCAGCGCAGAATGAATGGACGCCGTGGCTGCTCTGCCATTTCTGGAGCCTGAGCATCGAGGAGCAGTTCTACATCGCCTGGCCGCTGATCGTTTTGCTGGCGCCGCGCCGGCGCCTCGAAGCGATCTGCGCCGGCGTCATACTGCTGTCGCTGGCCTATCGCTTTTACTGGCCGATCGCTGGAACGCCCAGCCTGGCGCGCGACCTGCTGCCGCCGGCGTCGATGGACGCGCTGGCGTCCGGTGCGCTGCTTGCCGCCTACCGGTCAAGAGCTGCTGGCTTGCCGCAATGGCTTCGAGTTGGCTGGCCGGGGCTCGCTGCGGCGTTTTTCGTTCTGCAGTGGTTTGCGCCGGCGCCGGCAAATCCGGGGCAGGAATGGGCCCGCTGGCTGCTGTTGCAGATCCTGCCTCTCGTGCCGCTGGTGGTCATCGTTGCAAGCTGTTCGACAGGCGTTGGCGGCTATATCGGAAAGCTTCTCGAACTGCCACCGCTGCTTGGCCTTGGCCGCATCAGCTATGGCGTCTATCTCTACCATCCCATAGTGCTGTCGCTCGCCGTCAAATCGCAGCCTTGGATCCCGCTCAACGTCTCGGAACAAGGGCCGGGACGGTTCCTGGTCGCGGGAGCGGCGACGCTCATGCTGGCCTTGGTCTCGTGGCTGCTTTTCGAGAAGCCGCTCAACAGCCTCAAGCGCCATTTCCCCTATGTTGCTCGAAAAGGCCGCGGCGCCACCCCGGCAGGCATCGACGTGGGCAATGCCGGATGGCTCGCGGCGGGAGCATATCTGGGCAGGCCGCTTGATGGTGGCACTTCACCGTTGCCACGCAAGCTGCAACGAACCGATAGGAGCTGATCATGGCTGCTCCCTTGGTGTCAGTTCTGCTGCCGATCTACAATGCGGGACCTTACCTCGCCGCTGCGCTGGGCAGCATCCTGCGCCAGGATTACGAGCGTGTGGAGGTCATCGCCATTAATGACGGCTCGACGGACAACTCGCTGCAGATCCTGCAGAAATATCGCCAGGCCGACAGCCGCATCTCGATCATCTCACGCGAAAACCGTGGCCTGATCGCAACGCTCAATGAAGGCTTGGCGGTGGCCCGCGGCGATCTGGTCGCCAGGATGGATGCCGACGACATTGCCTATCCCCGGCGCCTGTCGCGGCAGGTCGCGCTATTTAACCAGCAGCCTGACCTTGCGCTGTGCGGTGCAGGCTTCGACACCTTGCTCGGCAACCGCGTCGTCAGGGGTTCGCCCGATCCGATATTCCAGGACAATAGCTTGCGGATATTGTCGATGTTCTTCACGATCTTCATGCACTCCACCGTGGTATACAACAGGAATGTCATAGAAGAAGACGTTCTATATTATGACACGAGCTACAAGCATGCCGAGGATTTCGACCTGTTCAGGCGGCTGACCGACCGCTACCCGGCGGCCATGATCCCCGAAAGCCTGATCGCCTATCGTATCCACGACGACAGCGTGACCAACAGGCACAAGCGCGAAATGCGCAGGACGCATTTGAAGATCGTCGCCGAGAACCTAGAGCGCGAAGGGCTCGCACAAGAGACGCAAGGCCTCCGCGACATCGGTGAGGTCCTGTCGATTGGCACGGTTCGCCGTGCCGCCGAATGGATCCTTGCGCTGGAAGAAAGGATTGCCGCCCTGCCGGCCGAGACGCGGCCGAGCTACCAGGCCGGCACACTGAACCTGTTCTATTTCCTCTATCAGCTGATATCGGGAGAAAGACAGCCGCTGCTGATGCACGAATTCCTGACACGGACGGCGAAATGGAAGCTCATCCGGCGCCGCGAGCAATACGTGTTTCGAACCGGTGCCTTCGCGCCGCGCTTCAGCCTCGCCTCGATGTCGGTCACCAGGCAGGTGGATGCCCTGTCGCGTTATCTGCAATCCGTGCCGGCCGCGGCGGTTTTGCCTTCCCTTGAGTTGAGCTAGCAACGCATGTTCGTCAAATCGCACCAGCTTCAGCAGCGCGGCCACTCGACGGTACCGGCGGCCATGTCGCCGCGGCCGCAGCATGGACCGGCGCCGGCGGTCAGCTTCATCGTCTGTACACGCGACCGCGTCAGCGTGCTCGAGCCTTGCATAAAGTCGATCCAGGCTGCGTGCCGCGCCCATGCTGACTTTGCCGCCGAGCTGGTGGTTGTCGACAATGGCTCGACCGACAGCACGGCCAAACGGCTGGCCAGCATCGCCGAACTTTCGGACATCCCGTTCACGGCTATTCGCGAACCACGACCCGGATTGGCGGCCGCCCGCAATGCCGGGCTCGAGCGCGCGCGGGGCCGCGTGCTGGTCTTCGTCGATGATGATTGCGCGGTCCACAAGGATTATCTGCGCGATCTGCAGCGGCACTATGCGGCCGGCGAACGGGTCATCCGCGGCGGCCGCGTCGAGATTGGAGATGCCCGCGACCTGCCGTTCACCATCAAGCGGTCGCCGGTGCGCGCGCGGCTTACGCCGGATGTCCATCCCGGTGGCTTCGTGCTTGGCTGCAACATGACGATGCACCGCGATGTCGCCGCCCGTATCGGGCGTTTCGACGAACGCTTCGGCGCCGGCGGCCCGCTGCGCTCGGCGGAAGATACGGACTATCTCGTCCGGGCGGTGCTGCTCGGCATTCCGGTCGAATATGTGCCCGACATGACCATCTATCACCATCACGGCCGACGCGACCGCAAAGCCATCGAAAAGCTGCATCGCGACTACAGCATGGGCAATGGCGGGCTTTGCCTGAAACATGTCCGCCATGCGCCGTGGCTGCTTCGGCATTTCTACTGGTCTATGAGGGCGGCCTTGCGCGAACTGAGGAAAGGCCCGCTGTTCGATCGCGAACTCAAGCTGTCGCACTGGCCGATCATCGGCATGAATTTGCTCGGCGCGGCCAAGTTCGCGGTGCTTTTGCTGGCGAAATCGCCAAAGACAACGGAAATGCGACAGGAGCAACAGGCAAATGCCGAGGCGAGGTGATCCGCTATCATGCGAATGATGCCGCCTAGCCTGCCGATGCTGCGCCGTGCGCTCGGGCAAAAGCAGTTGCGGCTGCTTCCCGCCGTGGTGGTGCTCGGGCTGCTCAGCGCCGCGCTCGAAGGTTTTGGTATCGGCCTGATCATCCCGTTGCTGAACATAATCATGGGGCAGGGGCAGACCGGCATGGCCGGCTTTTCCGCCGTCTTCCAGCATGTCGGAGCGAGCCTGAGCGAGCGCGACCGGCTGATCGTCATATCGGTCGCCATCCTCGGCTCGATCGTTCTGAAGAACCTGTTCGCCTACGCCAACACGCTGCTGACCACCTTCATCTACGGCAAGGCCAGTCATTCGATTCGCAGCGCGCTGTCGGAGCAGCTGCTTAGGGTAGGCTACCCGTTCTTTCTGCAGCAAAGCCCTGGACGGCTGCTCAACATCATCTCCAACGAATCCTGGCGGGCGTCGGATGCCATCCAGATCACGCTTGGGGCAATCGTCAACGCATCGGCCGCAATCATCCTCCTGACCTTCCTGCTGCTCCTGTCGTGGCAGATGACGCTGCTGGTCACGCTGGGCCTGGCGCTGGTGCAGGTCGCGCACGCCATGCTGTCGGCCAATCTGAAGGCGCCGAGCCGCAGCGTCGCCTCCCGCAACAGCCAGCTCGCATCGCAGATGCTGCATCTGGTTCATGCCGGGCGGCTGATCCGCATTTTCGGCCAGGAGCAACGCGAGAAGGCGGCCTTCGACCAGGCATCGGATGCGGTGCGCCGGGCGGCGTTCGTGCTTTTGACGCGCCAGGGGGCGTTGCCGCCGCTGACCGAGGTTCTGCACGCCATGCTGTTCCTGGCGGTGGTGATCGGCGCCTGGTTCGCCAATGTCAGCTTCCCGTTGATCGTCGCCTTCGTCATTCTGCTCTACCGGCTGCAGCCCTATATGCGGTCTTTGCAAATGGCCTGGAGCCAGCTGCAGGGCCTGAGCGGATCGCTTGAAGAGGTGACGTGGATGCTGGACCCATCCGGCAAGCCCCAGCCGCCGCAAGGCGACGCGGCGTTCCCCGGGCTCAGCCAAGGCATCAAGTTCGAGGACGTCACCTTTACCTATTCCGGCCCCGATACCGGCGAGGAACAGCGCGCGGTGGTGCTGCATGCGGCGAGTTTCGACCTGCACAGCGGCCGCTCGACCGCGCTGATCGGCCGGTCGGGCGCCGGCAAGACGACGATCGTCAATCTCCTGTGCCGCTTCGTCGAACCGGATAGCGGCAGGATCCTCGTCGATGGATCGCCTCTCGACCGGATCGACCCCAGCCAATGGCGACAGCACATCGCGCTCGCCAGCCAGGAGCTGGAACTGGTCGACGGCACGATTTTCGACAACATCATCTACGGCCAGGACGCGGCCTCGGCCGACGACGCCGAGCGCGCGGCAAAACTGGCCGAAGCGCATGGCTTCATCGAGCAACTGCCGCAAGGCTACAGGACCGTTGTAGGCTACCGCGGCGTCAACCTTTCAGCCGGACAGCGGCAGCGGATCGCGCTGGCCAGGGCCCTGGTGCGCGATCCCGATATCCTCATCCTCGACGAAGCCACCAATGCGGTGGACGGCCTGTCGGAAGCAGCAATCGTCGAGACGCTGAAGTCGCGCGCCGGCCGCCGCACCACCATCGTCATCAGCCATCACCGCAGCACCATCTCGTTCTGCGACGACGTGGTGATCCTGAGCCACGGCCGGGTGAAGAAGCAGGCGCCGTTCGCCGCGCTGGCGACGCTCAGCATGGACGAGCTTTACCAGCACGAGGCGCTGGAAGGCTGAGGGCGACCCCGCTGCGCGCATTCTGGCCGTCGTGCCGGATGCAAGGCCAACCATCTCAGGGGCGAGGAGCCCTCCGCCATGCCTCTCTGCAGGATTTCTGGGATGATGAGTGATCCAGAGCTTACCCGCTTTGCATCTGGAGCGTACGGAACCAAGGGTCCGCCTGCCAAATCCAGCTATGGCAGGCAGACCCTAATCAGCGCATGAAGGGACTGATTCTGCGCCGATCTCTCCTCGAGGAGGTGACGCCATCAACTGAAAACGGCCGCAGTTGTTCCCGACGCCGGCCGTACACGAGACCATTGCGCAGGCAGGTCAGACTTAGGTCCTATAAACGGGCATCGCTGGCTGTGAGTGAACATCGGATCGGCTCGGTGGTAGCGAAACTCGGCCGGAGGTCGACGCAGCCATTGGTTCCGGGGCATGACCGGCTCGGCGCTGATCATGGGCGGCGATCGATCCCCGCACGACTGATGCGGAGGGGCACTTGTCCTGCGGAATACGCATCCACCGGCGCCAAGTGAAGTTGTCCAAGCGGTACGGGCTCAGCGGTCGTCAAGCTGTTGCTAATATGCAGCACAGGCAGTGCTCTATGAACGGCGTCGCTTGGAACCGCTACCTCCGGCCAACCGTTAGTGTCACAGTGACAAACTAAAAAGTGAGGCTGAGGATGGACCCGCTGCAAAACAACACGTTGGAGATCTGGTGTCTTGCGGCCGTTCCGCTGTCGCTGCTCCTTACGGTGCTATTGGCCGGATTTATTCTTTAGCCGAACCCAACGAGGCCGGCTTGCGGACCGGGCCTGGAAGATGAAAATGACGGCCATTAGGCACGCTAGGCGTCGCGGACACCCCCGTGGCGCCAGGCCGTGGCAGGCTTTTCCAACGTTGCCATCATAATCGGCTCTTTCGACCGGTCCGGTCCGCGGCGATTGCTCGCGGCCCGTTGCGAGGGCGAGCATCCGAGCTCGTACGTTTTTTACACAATCTCTGATTGGTGGACTCGCCCGCCGCCATCGACGTTAATTTTGCGTTAGCGACTGGAGGGGGGAGATCGCTAAGGGAGGAAGAAAATGAAAGAAAACTACGATCTGACGATCGACTACGACGACGACGAACCTTACGACAACAAGCCTTACGATCTAGCCACATTCGCAAGGAAGCACGGGCTCAACATTCGAGCCGCCGAGCTTCTTCTTTTCGCCAAAGGCCCGTCTCGAGCGGCCTGCGATGCCGCGGCGAGGGCTTTTCTGGCGGCGGTAGCCGCACAAGCCATGAGACAATCGGCGCGGTAGGTCTCACAAACATTGCTGACACGGCCTGCCGTGTCAGCAACCCAACGGACAGCGCTGGAAATTCCGGGCCGTTTCCAACAAGATGCGTGAGCATCCGGGAACGGCCTGAAATGTGCAATCTTTACAATATCACGACCAGCCAGGAGGCCATCCGCCAGTGGACACGCGCCCTGCGTGACATCCTTGGCAATCTCGAACCCTCCATCGACATCTATCCCAACCAGCCAGGCCCGGTGGTGCGCAACGCGCCGGACGGCGAACGCGAATTGGCCAATCTGCTGTGGGGCATGCCGACGCCACTGGAGCGGGTGAAGGGCAAGGCCGACTACGGCACCACCAACATCCGCAATCCGCAATACGGCCATTGGCAGCAATATCTCGGCATCGAGAACCGCTGCGTGGTGCCCGTCACCAGCTTCGCCGAGCCCAGCCCGACGCCCGGCGACAAGGACCCCGAGACCGGCATCCAGCGCAACTACTGGTTTGCACTCGGCGAGGACCGCCCGCTGTTCTTCTTTGCCGGTCTGTGGACGCATTGGCAGGGCATTCGCAAAGTCAAGGACGGCCCCGGCGATCACCAGGTCTATGGCTTCATGACGACCAGGCCCAACGCGCTGGTCGCGCCGATCCACGAGAAGGCGATGCCGGTGATCCTGACCACGCCGGAAGAAACCGAGACCTGGCTCACCGCGCCGTGGTCGGAGGCGAGGCACCTGCAGCGCACGGCGCCCGATGATGCGCTGGTGATCGTCGACAAGCCGGCGACACAGATCAAGTTTCCGCAGCAGGCGCCGGCGCAAGGTCGATGAACTGCGTCCTCACCGTCGTGTCCTTGCGGCTGCATCGCTTGCACCTGAACCTGATCGCTTCCAGCGGCTTGTTCCAGCCCACCACCTGGGCCACGTCATTCGCCCTGAAGCGCCCGACATGATAGCAGTGGCCGCACTCCACGATAAGCAGCATGTTGGCCTTGGCGGCACGTCCAACGCTGTCCATCGGCCCGGCCATGGCTCATTTCTGGGTCGAGTAATCCTCGGGCAGGGGAAGCAGGCCAAGCTCCGCCATCCGATAATCGGGCTCCTTCTCCGCTACGCTGGCCAGCACCTCGTGCAACTTCTCGACAAGCCCGCAAAGCTGCCAGAACAGCTCGCCATGCGCCTTCAGATGCAGCTGCGACGACAGCACCGTCCGGCGCAGGCTCAAAGCGTCCCTGATGATCGCCTCCGCATCCCTCGCCGACAGCCTGTCAAACCGGCTTTTTCGTCTGCCCATCGCGGCTCTCCTCGATTTGTGAGCAACCGCCCCACCCACTGACAAATAGGAAGGCATTCCTCGCAGAGTCAATTCGCTCTTGACATTTTTGTTCCCGTTTTGTTCAATTTCAACAGGAACGCTGGAGGCACCGCCATGGACCACATCGTGACACTGGACAGCCGCCAGGAGGCTGCGCTGCAGGCAATCGCCGACAGGTTCATTGCCCAGCATAAGGGCGATGCGGTGAAGGCGCTCAAGGAGATGATCGTGCTGAATGGGAATTTGCAGGAACGGCTGGATGCGGTGGAGGGAGCGCGCCGGGCGAAACGGTAAGATGGGGAAAATGGCCAAAACTCAATCTAAAAAATTGCTCGACTGCTATACGATTCTAGCGAGCGGCAACTCGCCGATCGAACGTTCTAATCTTACTATGGGGCTTTTGGGGTGTTCAGTAAAAAAACTGTTTTTATAGTCGGTGCCGGCGGCAGTCGCGAGGTCGGCTTGCCCATGGGCGAGGAACTCAAAGGCATCATTGCAGAGAAAGTGCGAATACAATTCAAGAATGGCTATGAACAATCGGCGGGCGACTTTACCATAAGCGACGCGCTTCGCAAAATAGTTGCCGCTACTGGAAAAAATGACATCAACCCTTATCTTCACGCGGGTTGGAGCATTGCCGATGGGATGCCGCAGGCCCCCTCAATCGACAATTACCTAAACACCCACAGCGACGACGAGAAGGTCGTGCTTATGGGCAAGCTCGGGATCGCCATGTCGATCCTGCACGCCGAAAAAGGGAGCAAGATTTTCTGCAACCCTCAGGTGAGCGATAGAATCCTCTTCGGCAGCATACCTGAAAGCTGGCACGCAACCTTTTGCAAGATTCTGATGGAAAATGTGAAGCGTTCCAACATTGAAAATATGTTCGACGATGTGGCTTTCATAACATTCAACTATGATCGCTGCATCGAGCATTATCTAGCTCAGGCGCTGGCCAACTACTTGCGTATGCCACACAATGAGGCACAGGCCTTGGTGAACCGTGTCAATATCATTCATCCCTACGGACAGGTTGGTAGGCTGCCGTGGCAAACAAACGCCGGACAAGGTGTGCCGTATGGGGCGCTACCGCACTCAGCAAACCTTGTAGAAATAGCCGCTCAGATAAGGACATTCACCGAGCGCGTGGACGATGACACGATGCTTGAGCGAATGCGCGGAGTTATCGCGGAAGCCGAAATGGTCGTTTATTTGGGCTTTTCCTACGGCGACATGAACATGGAACTGATGAGCATCCGAGAGGAAGTTACGCCAAGGCACGTACTCGGCACCAGCTTTGGACTGTCCCATTCCAATAAGCGCGTCATTGAGAGGGACATCCGCAACGCCATGGGGCCAACCTCAATCGCCGTCACGAGCCTCGAGCTAGCGGACATGACCTGCAATGATCTTTTGAACGCCTACCAGCGGTTTATATTGCGTGGGTAATGCGCCGCTGGAGAGCCTAGAGGGACGTGCACACAGGCTCATGCGGCTCCGAAAGTAACTGGTGCAGTGTGCCGTGACGGTCCTTCAGCCAAGCGGCATATGTGGCTGCAAATGGGGTAGTGAGCTGCGGCAGCGCGACCGCCAGCCAGTTTTTGTATTCGTCTAAGGGCAAACACATCCCCGCCATTAGAGCGGCTGGCTTGTCCCATTCGCTAAGCGAGCCGAGCTGCGTCTTAAGTGCTCGGAAATATGCACGGTCGTTCGCCAGACCCCGGAAAAAGAAATTCGAACGACGCTCGATTATGCTCCTGTTGAAATCGTAGGACTGCCAGTCGGAAAGAGAAACCGGCAGTGAGCCGTCAACAAACAGATTCAACAGCCACGATCTGACATAAGCAAGGTCCGAATAGGGTGACATAGCAAGCAACGCTATAACCCTGGCCTTTACGAGCTCGGCAGGGAAATTATCCTGCTTTGACGCCGCGCTCAGGGCGAGGCAATACTCGCGGGGTACATAATAAAGCAGGTCAGCATGCTTATCGAGCAGTCGGACTGCATCGATGTCTGGCAAGAACCGAAGCGCCCGGAGGATGGCCTTGAAAACCGACAGATCGGCGCCTTTTTTGTCACCTATCTCATCCAGCCTATCCAGTAAAAATTCTGCCGAAATGAACGGATTCGTGATAATGTCCTCGTCCTCTGGCTCGTCATCGTCGCCATAGCTCAAGGTTATAAAGGCCCGCATCTTTTCCATCTCAGCGGTGGTGAACACGTCTTGCAGGCGCGCCTTCGAAGAACGCTCCATCTCTTTGACTGTCGTCAACTTCGTTTTCGTCACATTCAAGGACAGCCCCTCGGTGACCATTAGATGTTCAGCAAGCCGACACAGGATGGAATGAGCTTCCATCCCGGCAGGTACAGCAATGCGAAAATCATCCACGTATCTGGTGAATTTGACGCCCATGTTCTTCAAGAGCATGTCTGTATCGTTCAGCAGACATTCAGCTAGCAGGCGCGAAGCGGTGCTCCCGACAGGCAGGCCGTAGGACTGCCTGGCACGGGTTGTCTTAATTATCTTCTTCACCAGATCAGACGGCCCCTTGGGGCATCCAGCATCCTGCAGGACATTCTCAATCCGGTGAAAGTATATCCGCTGATAGAAGTCGGAAATATCAGTAACAATCGCTGGACGATCCTCTGCAAACGGATTCTCTGGTCCACTCAGTCCGGAGAGATGAGCCAACCATTGGTGATAGCCGCGCGCGGGCTCAAATATCCTTAGAGACTCGCCTTCAGAGAAACGATAAGCAAACGCCTCGTTTTCATCCTTCGGAAGTCGAGCCGATTCTAGGTAAGGAGCACAATCCAGAAGCCCAGCAAGGTAGATTACGTTATCGGATGCAGTAAGCTGGTGGGCAATCCTGAACCCGAGCCACGATTTGGGGGTCAGGGTTTCTACAACACCGACCGGCATGTATTGTCCGATGTTTAGATTTTCGCAGTCTTTGGCGATGGTCCCGGGCCGCTCGAGAAAGCATCGCATCTCAGGTAGGCGCGGAAAGAGGTCGGTATCTCCAAATGATCCCAAGTGATTGATCGCGCGCCGAACGCTCGCCTCGGAAATCATTGAGCTACCCCCCGAAATAAGAAGCGGACTATAAGACGGTGATTTTGGGAGAGCAAACACGCCCACGCGAGCGCGAGCGGGTCATGTCTAGATGCCCGACAGCCGCGCGCCTATCTATCAGCGCCCGCCTACTCGCACTGCCTGTGGGGCCGCCGGAATAGGGCTGATAGCTGTTGTCTCCCGGCCGATAGGAGCGCTAGCGGCTGAAGCAATATTGCACGTGGTGGGGCGGAAGCCAGGCGGCGCCGGCTTCCTGCGACGGAACCTAGCCGTCCATTGGCAACGTGTCGCTCGCTTCGACATAGCTGGCGCCATCGTCGGGAGGCTGTGCGGCGCAGCGCCGGCATCGAGATACGGCGAGATGCAGGGGCGCTGCTCTCTGCTGTAGGGCGTGTAGTGGTCGTCGCTTGGCCTGTAGCAGCGGTAGTGGCTTCGCGACGGCTTGTTGCGGCTGGATTCACGTTCCGCCAGCCATCCGGCGCAACTGCTTGGCGGGCACCGGCCACCAACGCCCCTCAATGCCTCTTGAAATACTGCACCTCGCGTTCGTGCTTCTCGGCGGCCTCGCGGGTATCGAAGGTGCCGAGATTGCGGCGCTTGCCGGTCTTTTCGTCCTTCTTGCGCGAATAGAGGCGATATTTTCCGTCTTTGAGTTTTCTGATCATCTGTCACTCCCCGAGCCGCTGCTTCCCCTTGAGGTTGCGCGCGGCTTGTTCGATCGCCGCCCTGTCGTTTCCCAGCCTGTCGATCAGCTCCTGCGCCTGTTTGCCCGATATGCCGGTGCGCACCGCCAAAGCCTCCACCGTCAACACGTCGGAGCTCGCGACCTCGCGGGTTTCCGGCAGGGCATCGCCTGCCGTCAGTGGCAGGGCTGCCTCCCTGTCGATCTCGGCCTCGGCCCGGTGCCAGTGCCGCTCGGGATCGCCATGGATTCCGCCTTCGCGTTCCCAGATCTGGTATGCGCGCTCACGAATCTTGTCTTCCCGGTCGTCGCCCATGTTGATTTCTCCTTTGGGTATCGGATGAACGCCGTGCCAACCCGAACGATCCAAGAAATCTGCGTGATCGTTGGGTGGGGTCGCACAAGGCGCCATGCACTGCGGTCGCCAGCCACCCCGGCCCGCGCTACTCGCACTGCCGGCGCGGCCCGCCGGAGTAAGGCTGATAGCTATTGTCTTCCGGCCGATATGACCGGTAGCGGCTGAAGCAGTATTGCATATGGTCGGATGAGAACTCGGCGGCGCCGGGTTCGTCCGATGGCGGGTAGCCCTCCACCGACGACGTATCGCTCGCCTCGACGTAGCTGCCGTCATCGGTGATGTCGAGATAGGGCGAGATGCAGGGGCGCTGTTGTCCGCTGTAGGAAGTGTAGCGGTTGTTGTCCGGCCGGTAGGAGCGATAGCGGCTTGCGCACCATTCGACATGAGCGGCGGGCAGCGCTTGCTGCTCTTCCGCTGGTGGCTGGATAGAGCCGGTGGCGGTGGTGTCGGCTGTCGAAGCCGCGGGGGTGTCGGCGGGTTTGGAGGTGCGGTCAACTTCCGAGGTGCGAACGGGAGCCGGGCGGGCCGGGAGGCGTTCGAGGCGCTGCGAGGCCGGGTTTACCGGGCGCGGATCCTTGGCCCACAGTTCGACGACGCTGGAGACCGGGGCGGCCGGCCGCACCGGCTTGGCTATCAGAAGCCAGGTGGCGAACGCCAGGCCGCTGGCGAACACGGCGAGCGTCAGCACGAAGCCGCCAAAGATTGCGAACAAAGCTTTCATACCGCGCTCCTTCGCCCCCCGGTTAAGGAAATGCGGGGGCGGGGAATCCGGTTCCAGGAAAGAGCGCGGAGCAGGGGCACTCAAAGGAAGGCCCCTCTCCGTCACGGCTTCGCCGCGACACCTCTCCCCGCTTCGCGGGGCGAGGAATCCAAGGCCTTTTATGCTTTCAGTGCAGGCCGAATTCGCGCAGCAGTTCTTCGCGGTAGCGCACGAAGCGGCTTTCGCTGCGCTCGCGCGGGCGGGGCAGGTCGATGTCGATCAGCCGCGCCGCGCCGCCTTTCTCCTTGGGCAGGATCAGCACGCGGTCGGCGAGGTAGATCGCTTCCTCGAGGTCGTGCGTCACCATCACCATGGTGACGTTCTCCTCGCTCCAGATGCGCGCCAGTTCCTCCTGCATTCCGATCTTGGTCATGGCGTCCAGCGCGCCCAGCGGCTCGTCGAGCAGCAGGATTTCGGGCTGCACGGTCAGGGCGCGGGCAATGCCGACGCGCTGCGCCATGCCGCCCGACAGTTGCCTTGGGAAAGCATCGCTGAATTCGGCGAGGCCGACGAGCGCGATATAGAAGCGCGCCCGTTCCTCGGCCTCGACCTTCGGCACGCCGCGCACTTCGAGGCCGAAGGCGACATTGCCGAGCACCGTCAGCCAGGGCAGCAGGCGCGGTTCCTGGAAGATCACCGCGCGCTCGGCACCGACGCCGTGCACCGGCTTGCCGTCGATGGCGACACCGCCGCTGTCCGCGGCCTCCAGCCCGGCAAGAATGCGCAGCAGCGTGGTCTTGCCCGATCCGCTGGCGCCGACGATGACCAGGCATTCACCCGAGCGGATGTCGAGGTTGAGGGTCCTCAGCACGGCAAGCGAACGCCCACCGATGCTGAACGATTTGGACAGGTCGCGTATCCTGACCTCACCGCCGCTTGTGCTGCTCATCGTGCTCGTCTCCCAGCTGATTGCCTTGCCGGTTGGCCTTGTCAGTTGGTCTTGGTTTCGCCGGGCCGGTAGAGGATATCCGCTGCCTTCAGCTTACCCTTTGCCAGGCGGCCGTCGCGCTCGAGCACGCTGACCCAGAAGTCGATGTCGCGGTCCGTCGCCTTGGCCCCCTGGCGCAGCCCGAAGCCGGTCCAGTAGCGCGCCAGCTCGCCGTTTTCGCCGCGCTTGTCGAGGATTGTCGCGAGCACTTTGCGCGCTTCGTCGGGGTTCTGCAGCGACCAGTCGGAGGCGCGCGCCGATTGCTCGACGAAATTGCGGGCGGCGTCGGGATGCGCCGCGATGAAGTCGCGCCTGAGCACGACGAAGCCGCCGGCCAGTTCGCCCAGCACGTCGGTGTCGTTGAACACGCCACGCACGCCGCCATTGTCGACCAGGGCGCCGGCAAACGTCGCCTGCCAGTAGCCGAGAGCCGCGATGTCGACCTGGCGGGAGCGCAAGGTCTGCTCGAGCTGCGGTCCGGGGACGACGACGAGATTGGCGGCATCCGGCGATAGGCCGACGCTGTGCAGCGCCTCGCGCACGGTGTAGTCGAGATGGGCGCCGAGCGTGTTGACGGCGATGGTCTTGCCGGCAATGTCGGCGATCGATTTGATCGGGCTGTCGTCGAGCACGTAGAAGACGCTGCGCACCTTGCTGTTGATGCCGTTGCTCGGATAGACGGCGACGAAGTCGTTGCCGCCGGAAATCGAATTGATCACGGCGGCGGTCGCGGCCGAGCCGATATCGACGCTGCCGGAGGCGAGCGCGAACAGTGATTCCGGGCCGCCGCCGGAATAGCCGACATTCTCGACCTCGATACCGAGGCCTTTGAAATAGCCGAGCTCGCCGGCCAGCTCATGCGGAGAGATGCTGCCACGGCTGGCGAGGGAGCGGAACTTGACGGGTTCCGCTTCGGCAAGGGCCAAGCGCGGCAGGCCGGCGGCGAGAAGGCCGGCGGCGAAGGGCGCGCCGGCAAGCAGGGAACGGCGGGTGATTTTCATGATGCGTGTCTTTCCTGATTTGAGTTCTGCCTGGTTGAGATTGGTAAAAGCGGGTGGTCAGTCGACGGCATTGCTCCAGCGGCAGAGCCGCCGCTGCAGGCTGACCAGCGCCTGGTTGGCGATCAGGCCGAGGCCGGCGAGGATGACGATTGCCGCAAACATCAGCGGGATCTGGAAGTTGTACTGCGCGTTCATCACCTGAAAGCCGATGCCCTTGTTCGCGCCGATCATTTCGGAGGCGATCAACAGCAGCAGCGCCGTGGTGGCGCTGAGCCTCAATCCGACAAAGATCGACGGCACGGCGCCGGGCAGCACGACACGGTGGAAGACGGTGAGCTGCCTGGCGCCATAGACCCGGGCCATCTCCAGCAGTTTCGGATCGACCTGCTTGACGCCGCCGATGGTGTTGAGCAGCAGCGGAAACAGCGTCGCCCAGAAGATGACGAACACCTTGGACGCCTCGCCAAGCCCAAGCAGCAGGATGAACACCGGATAGAGCGCCAGCGCCGAGGTCTGGCGGAAGACCTGCAGGATGGGATCGAGCGCGGTCTCGACCGCGCGCACCTGGCCCATGAACAGGCCAAGCGGGATGGCGACCAGCACGGCGGCCGCGAAGGCGAGACCGGCGCGCTGCAGGCTGATGGCGATGTCACCGAGCAGAGTGCCGCCGGCCAGCCCCTTCCAAAGTGCCGCGACAATCGTATCGATCGGCGGCAGCACGGCCGTATTGACCCACCCGGCGCTGCTCGACACTTGCCAGATTGCGAGGAAAGCAATGAGGACGCCGTAGCGCGACAGGAAGCGGATGCCTGCCCGGCCGCCGTGGCGCAGGAAGTCCGTGCCGAGGCTTGTCGTGCTGTCACGCGTGCCGAGGCTGGCGGCCTGTTCGATGTGCTGCAAGGTCATCGTCTTGCCTCTCGCTTCGAGGGTAGTGGGCTTCGTGGAATTATTCGGCGGCCAGCACGGCCGAGCGGGCGGCGGTCCACGGGTTTTCCGGCCGCCTGAGGCCGAGATTCTCGCGCAGGGTCCTGCCTTCATAGGCGGTACGGAACAGGCCGCGGCGCTGCAGTTCGGGGATCACCAGCTCGACGAAGTCGTCGAGCCCGCCGGGCAGCCAGGGCGGCAGGATGTTGAAGCCGTCGGCGGCTTCGTTGCCGAACCATTCCTCCAGCTGATCGGCGACCTGCACAGCACTGCCGATGACGGTGTAATGGCCGCGGGCCGTTGCTACCCACTGGTAGAGCTGGCGGATGGTGAAGTTGTGCTCGTCGGCAATCTGGCGGATCAGCGCCTGGCGGCTCTTCATGCCTTCGGTTTCCTTGCTCGGCGGCAGCGGGCCATCAAGCGGATAGCCCCTGATGTCGAGCGTCTGGCCGGCCAGCCCATTAAGCAGGGCGACGCCGTCATCGGGCAGGATGAGATCGTTCAGCTGCTGGTATTTGGCGCGCGCTTCTTCTTCGGTGCGGCCGACGAAGGGTGCCACGCCCGGCATGATCAGCACCTGCTCGGGATCGCGGCCGACGGCCGTCACGCGCGCCTTGATATCGCGATAGAATTCCTGTGCCGACGCCAGGTTCTGATGGGCGGTGAAGATGATTTCCGCCGAGTGGGCGGCGAGCTTGCGGCCGTCTTCCGATTGCCCCGCCTGCACCACCACCGGGTGCCCCTGCACGGGGCGTGGCACGTTGAGCGGACCCTTAACGCTGAAATGCGGGCCCTTGTGGTCGATGTCGTGAAGCTTGTCCTTGTCGTAGAAGCGCCCCGATTCCTTGTCGCGGATGAAAGCATCGTCCTCCCAGCTGTCCCACAGCGCCTTGACCGTCTCGACATGCTCATGCGCGCGGGCATAGCGCTCGGCGTGGGCAGGCTGCGTCTCACGATTGAAGTTGCGCGCGGTTTCGTCGCCGGCCGAGGTAACGACGTTCCAGCCGGCCCGGCCATTCGACAGAAGGTCGAGCGAGGCGAACTTGCGGGCGAGCGTATAGGGCTCCTCATAGGTGGTCGAGGCGGTGGCGATGAAGCCGAGATGCGTGGTGAGCGGCGCCAGCGCTGCAAACAGCGTTACCGGCTCGAAGCCGGCGATCTTGGCGTTGCCGCCTTCGCGGGCGCCGAGCCCGACCGTCAGATTGTCGGCCAGGAAATAGGCGTCGAACAGGCCGCGCTCGGCGGTCAGGGCAAGCTGCTTGTGGAACTCGAAATTGGTGGCGCCGTCGGCCGGCGCATCGGGGTGACGCCAGGCGGCGATATGCTGTCCGCCGCCGGGCAGGAAGGCGCCAAGTTTGATTTGCCTGGATTTGGTGGATCTGGTCATCGCGGCGTGCTCCTGGATGGATCGGAAAGGGGATCTCGGGTCAGTGGTGCGTTCAGGCGGCGAGGCCGACGCGATGGGGCACTCCGGTTACCCGGCATGCCTCGGCGACCGCCTGCCGGGCGCGGGCGTGGATGGCTTCCGACACCAGCACGCCATTGGCAAAATCCTTGTCGGAGGCGTAGATCGCGGTCGGCACAGTCAGCGCCTCGAAGAAGCCGAACAGCGGCCGCAACTGGTGCTCGACGATCAGCGAATGGCGCTCGCCGCCGCCGGTCGCGGCGAGGATGACGGGCTTGCCCCGCAGCGATGACGGATCGAGCAGGTCGAAGAAGTGCTTGAAAAGCCCGGTATAGCTGCCTTTGAAAGTCGGCGAGCCGGCCACCAGGATGTCGGCGCCGAGCAGCCGTTCGACGATGTTGCGCGCCGCCGGGTCGAGGTCGCCGAGGCGCCTTGCCTGCGGCAGTGACGCGCCAAGATCCTCGATGTCGAAGACGGCCGAGGCCGCGCCGATGCTTTCGGCGGCTTGCCCGACGATGTGGCTGACGAACGCCTTGGTCTTCGAGGGCCGGGTCAAATTGCCCGACAGCCCTACAACGAGCTTCTTCGACATTCCAGGCTCCCTCTCAAACGCTCAATTTTTAAGATCTTGGGTCTAGCGATCTATTTTAAGTCTAGAGAGTTTGTAGAATTAAAAGAGCGAGAAAATTTCAAAAGCAGGGGGATGAGCGAACTGAGTTTGCGGCACATCGCCCGCAATTGGTTCATTCCATGCGGCGTAGCGCGCCGGCGCAGCGCATCGACCAGCGATGCAAAGGCCTGGCAGCACCTTGTCCCGCGGGCTCAGTGAGTCAGGCCAATTTGATTCAAATCCGGCTGTGGATATTTGCTTTTGGGTAAAATGAGGCGGTCATCTTGCCGGCCGGCGGGCAACAGGGAGAAGCCTATGACAAGCGACTTTGCCGCCGCACACCTCCACCTCGAACGAGCCTGCCATTATTTGAGCGGCGACGACGAGACGAGCCGCACGGCTCGTGCGGCTCTGGATCTCCTGATCGATGCAATTGTCGCGGCGCAATACAAGCGGCCCACGGGCGACGTTGTGGAATTTCCAAGACCGGCAAAGCTGGGACAATCCGCAAGCGGGAACGGGTAATCCAACCGGCGGCGTCCCTTTGCTTCCGCCCGATCACATGAACCAGGTTGCCACCAGGCCGATCGTCGCCGAGAAGATGGCGGCGGTCGTTGCCCAACCGAGTATATTGGTGCTGCGGCTGTTCACCTGGTCCCCCATGATCCTGTGGCTGTTCGTCATCAGCATGATGAGCAGCAGCAAGGGCGGCGTCGAGAAGCCTTGAACGATGCCGGACCAGACCAGCGCCTTCATCGGATTGAAGCCGAGAAAGTTCAGGCCAGCGGCGATCGCCGTAAAAAAGCCGATGGCGAGATAAAATTTGGGGGCCTCCCGAGCCCGGGCGTGCAGGCTGTTTTTCCAGCCGATGGCTTGTGCCACGTCATAGGCAGCGCCGGTGGTCATGACAGGAACCGCTAGGAAACCGACGCCGATCACGCCTGCTGCGAACAGGACGCTTGCGGCCTGGCCGGCGAGCGGGCGCAGCGCCTCCGCGGCTTGCGCAGCCGTGTCGATATCGTGATGGCCCGCCTTGTAGAGCGTAGCACCCGTCGACAGGATGATGAAATACATGATGAGATTTGAAAACATCATGCCGATGAGGATGTCCCGGCGAGAGCGACGGAGTTCGCTGTCGGTGGCGCCCTTCCTTTGGCTGAGCGTTGTCCGGCCCTGGGCAATCTCCTCCTCGACCTCCTCATTGGACTGCCATGTGTAGAGATAGGCGGACAGCGTGGTGCCGATGATGGCGACCAGGATCGACAGGAACTCGCGGTTGAATTCGATCTTCGGAAGCAGCGTTCCGCGCAGCACTGCCGCGGCGTCCGGCTTGGCCAGAATGGCGGCACCGACATAGGCGAGCAGCGCCAGCGCCAGCCAGCGAAAGATGTTGCGGATCAAAGTATAGGAGCCGAAGACCTGGAGAGCGAAGATGATGGCAGCGACGAACAGCACGATCAGCGGGATGGGAAGCGGCACGAATATGTTGATCGCCGCCGCCATTCCACCAAGATCCGCCGCTGCCTCGATGGTGTTGCCGATAAGCACACCCAACAGCACCGACCAAAGCAGCCACCACGGGTAGAAGTCCTTGATGACGTGGAACAATCCGCGCCCCGACACCTGGCCGAGCTTCGACGACAGGTAGACGACCGCGTACATCATCGGCAACGTCACCGGAGCAGTCCAAAGCAGGTCGGGTCCGAAGCGGGCGCCGGCGCTGGCATAGGTGCCTATCGCGGAACAATCGTCGTCGGCCGCCCCGGTTATCAGTCCGAGGCCGAGCGCTCGTCCTATGCCGCCTTGCCTCTCCTCCGGTGGGATGGAACGATCGGAACCGGCCTGCCTCATTGCGACCGGACCGGGTTGCGAACGAACGACGCGGCCCGCCATGCAACAATGGTAAGGATCGGTCGCGGCGCTGGTCTCATTTTGCTTTCCTTCAACAACTTGCCCAAACCCGGCGCGCCATGACTTGTTCCGCGACGACGGGGGCAGGGGTTTTGCCTCAGGCAAGAAAGTTCAGGTTGACCGCTTCCGAACGCGAAGCGACTATCGGTGCGAGGCGAAGATTGCAGGAGGAAGTGCAATGGACGAGCCCGGTCAGTGGCGCCACATGTCGAGCGCGCCAAGGGACGGCAGCAGAATCCTTGTCACGGTTCGGCCGTCCGAACAGGGTCCGGCCGAGGTCGACATGGCTTACTGGGCCCGCGCCGATCAGTTCGGCAGCGAAGGCTGGCGCGCTTCCGATTCGTCTCCAGGACGCATCGTCGAATATGCCGAACCCGAACTGAAGTGCTGGATGCCGCTGCCGTCGGCCAATCTCAGCAAGGGATCGATGCCGAGCCCCTGGGAAGGGGAAGATGTGCCGCTGGTGGATGGCTCGGGGATATAGGCTGGAGGAAAGGGTAGTTTTGATCGCTGGCGGGACAGCACCCCCCTCTGTCCGGCAGGACAGAGGGGGTGTGAAGGAATGCCAACGTCCCGGTTGGCCGCCTCGTTAGAACAAAAACGCAGCCGTGGCGGGGTTCGGGCCGGTGCGGCCGTCGGGCGAATCCATGCCCCTGATAAGCTCGAGGTCCTTCGCTTCCAGCTCGAAATCGAAGACATCGAAATTGGCGGCGATGCGATCCTGGTGGATCGACTTTGGAATGACGATCAGCCCTTCCTGAAGGTGCCACCTGACGATCGTGTGCGCCACCGACTTGCTGTGTTTCCTGGCGACGCTTTCAAGCGTCGGATCGCTCAACAGTCGGCCGCTGCCCAACGGGCTCCAGCTCTCGATTCGGATGTTGTGCCTGTCATGGAATTCGCGTTTGTCACGCTGCTGGAAGCGGGGGTGGAGTTCGATCTGGTTGACGGTCGGCGTGACGCCGGTCTCGCCGATGATCCGTTCGAGGTGGTCCTGGTTGAAGTTCGAAACGCCGATCGACTTGATCCGGCCTGATTGCCTGAGTTCGATCAGCGTCTTCCAGGCCTCGACATATCTGTCCCGGCTGGGCACCGGCCAATGGATCAGGAACAGGTCGATCTGCTCGATGCCGAGCTTGCTCATCGTCTCGTCGAACGCGCGCAAGGCGGCGTCGCGCTGATGTGCGCCGTTGCGCAGTTTCGAGGTGATGAACAACTCGCTTCTCGGCACGCCGGCCGAGCGGATTGCCTGCCCGACACCTTCCTCATTCTGATAGCCTTCGGCGGTGTCGATCAGTCGGTAGCCGGCCTCGATTCCCCAGCGCACCACCTTGGCGGTGATGGCTGGATCGACCTGCCACACGCCGAGGCCGATTTGCGGAATGGCGGAGCCGTCGTTCAATCTGATTTGTTCAGGTCTATTCAGGGTAATCTGTTCAGGCATGTTCAGGTCCTTCTGCATCGTTCCGCCCGGCGCACGCTCTATCTAGTCTGGATGGCCGCGAAAGCCAGTCGATATCAGGAGAATGTGAGGAGACGGACGTGAAGCGCTGATCCTCCGCTTCGGGCCGACAGCTCTCTGTGACCCACGGATTCCAGGGAACTCTATACAGGACGACCCCGCTGTCGCGGATTCTGTGGTATTCTGTGGACTATCCGAGGAGGCGACTGCGTTGACCAACAGCTTGGAAGCCGAAGGGGCAAGAGACTGGTCGCCCCTGCTGATCGCGGCAGAAAAAGGCGATGCGGAGGCGGTTCGATCGGAATTGGCGGCTGGCGCCGACATCAATCAGTCGGACGACGGCGGCTGGTCTGCACTTCACCTTTCAGCCCTCAATGACCGCACAGCGGTGGTCGAGGTGCTGATCGAAGACCCGGAAATCGACGTGAATTCCAGAAACAAGTGGAAGAGCACGCCCTTGAGCCTTGCGTCGGCCAAGGGACATTACGCGTGTATCTCAGTCCTCATGAGACACCCCCGAATAGAGGTCAACGCGCGAGCTGACTACTACGGCAGAACGGCTCTTATCGAGGCGGCGAAGAACGGGCATCTCGAAGCCGTCAGGTTGCTCGTGGAGAATGGCGCGGAAGTAAACCTGACCGACAAGACGGGGAGAAACAACGCGCTCATCGAGGCTATCAAGGGGCGGCACTACGAGATCGCGGAATACCTGCTGGATTCTAGGAAAGTGAGCTTTGTCAACAAGGAGATGAGGCTAAACGCCCTGATCTGGGCTGGCAGCTGCCACAACCCTCAGCTTATCGAAAAGCTGGAAACCGCGATCCACAGTTTCTTCGACGGCAAGTAAGGGCCTCGCCCTTACTGTCGCGGGGCGCGTCCGTGCCTCCGTCACGTCGACACGCTCGATCGCGCAAACGGCCCCGCGGCGCTTCCCACGAATTATTCAACCAAACGGTTGACGATCCGAAGCTGCGCGTCTATATTCAACTACATGGTTGAATTAGAGACGCCTCAGATGGATGCGGTTTTTCACGCCCTTGGCGACGCCACCCGGCGGCACATGCTTCGCGATCTCGCCGATGGCGAGAAAACGGTAAGCCAGCTGGCGGAACCCTTCGCGATGTCGCTCGCGGCCGCCTCCAAGCACATCAAGACGCTGGAGAATGCAGGGCTTATTCGTCGAGAGGTGCGGGGCCGCACGCATCTGTGCCGACTAGCTCCCGGACCGCTGGCCAGCGCCCATCAGTGGCTCAGCTTCTACGAGCGCTTCTGGACGGGGCGTCTCGATGTTCTCGAACGCCTCCTTCGCGAGGAGGACGCACGCAAAGCCCAGGAAGAGCCCAGGAAATCGCCCAACTCAGAAGAAGGAGACGAGCAATGAACCAGATGAGAAGCATCGACGCCTATGGCGAGCTGAGCGAGCCCGCCACGTTCACCATCCAGCGCCTTTTGCCCGGACCCATCGAGCGCGTCTGGGCCTATCTCACCGAGAGTGACCTGCGCCGGCAATGGATGGCCGCGGGCCAGATGGAAATGAAGGCGGGCAGCTCGTTCGAATTGGTCTGGCGCAATGACGAGCTGACGGACCCGCGTGGCCAGCGCCCCGCGGGCTTTCCCGAAGAGCATCGGATGGAGGGCCGGATCACCGAACTCGATCCGCCGCGCAAGCTTTCCATCACCTGGGGAAACACCGGCGGCGTCTCCTTCCTGCTGGAGCCGAAGGGGAGCGATGTGCTGCTCACCGTCGTCCATCGGCGCCTGCCGGAACGTGCAATCCAGCTCAACATCACGGCCGGCTGGCACATGCACCTCGACCTGCTGGCCGCCCGCCTGGCGGGCAAGACGCCGACCTCGTTCTGGGACGGCTGGACCCGCCTGCGGGAAGAATACGACCGCCGCCTGCCGGCCTGATGTGACTCGCGGCGGCCATCCCTGAGGTCGCCGCCAGCAACACGAAGCAACGATGAGCCGATGAAACGTGCTTGCATCCCGCAAGCCTGATGGAGGAAGTCATGCGTAAATTGATCGCTGGAATGAAAATTTCCGTCGACGGCAAGATGGAGGGACCCGAGGGTTACGCCGATTGGGTCGACGCGTGGTCGGACGAATACGGCCTGACACCGCAAATCGACGCCTGCCTGCTTGGCAGCGTCATGTACGCCGGCTACGAGCGCTACTGGAGCGCCATCCAGCACGAGCCCGACAAGCCGCTGCCGATGACCGGCAAATTGCCGAAGCCGGCCGAGCTCGAATGGGCCCGCTTCGCCGCACAGACCCCGCATTATGTGCTGTCGAACACAATGACTTCGGCGGCCTGGCCAAAGACGCGCTTCGTGCGGAATTTCGAGGATATCGCTGCGCTCAAGCAGCAGCCCGGCAAAGACATCTACCTTATGGGCGGTGCCCGAATTACCGCGAGCCTTATCGATGCCGGGCTGGTCGATGAACTCAGGCTGATCGTCTATCCCCTGCTCGCCGGTGAAGGAAAGGCGCTGTTTGGGACGGCGAAAAATCGTCGTGGGCTCGAACTGCGCAAGGTCGAACAGCTGTCGCACGGCCGCGTCGGGCTGGTCTACGGGATCGGCTAAAGCGACGCGCCTTAGGTTCTTCTTTATGCACGTCGTTATCGCAAAACCGCCGCACACCCTCGGGTCAAGCCCGAGGGCATGCTTTTGCGCGACATCCATTAGCGCCGACGTCAGGCAACGATACCGCAGCAGGCCCAGGCGACATTGGCAAAGGACCTAGGGCCGTCGGGCCGGCCGGCCTCGTAGGCGTCGCGCATGGCGGCGTCGGTGCGCGCCCGCTCTTCCGGGTCGAGCGTGGCCACATACTTGCCGAGCGGCCCTTCGCCCGCGGCAATCGGCGCCCAGTAATCGTCGAAGTTTTGATAGTCCATGCGGATCATCAGCTCGGTCTCCGTGACGTCGCGGAGACCTTGCCCGACAAAGGTCCGTTTCATTTCACCCGGCTGCATCATCGGCTGGGCGCAATAGCGGGCACGCAGCTGGCGTCCGCCTTCACTGAGCACCGCCACCGTGTCGATCATCATGCGCATCCCCGGCATGCCGCCGAGATGGTCCCATACCGTCGCCGCGACCACGCCGCCCGGCCGCACGACGCGGCGCATCTCAGCGACTGCCTTGCCGGCTTCGGGCACGAAATGGAGCACGAGCAGCGCCAGGGCACGGTCGAACGCGCCGTCCTCAAAGGGCAGGGCGCAGGCATCCGCCTGACGGATTTTTATCCGCGGATCGGAGTTGCGCCGGATTGCCTCCTCGACAAAAACGGCCGAAAAGTCGATCGCAGCGACCTGACGGAGGTCAGCGGCCTTGACGAGCGCGAAGGTCAGGCTGCCGGTACCGCAGCCGACGTCGAGGATCTTTTCGCCGTCCTTGAGACCCGCGAAGCCGATGAACAGCGGCGCGAGCCTTTGGCTCCAGCGGCCCATGAGCTGCTCATAGCCGGCAGCATGGTGAACGTTGAAACTTGAAGTCATCGAAGGCTCCTCCCAAGGCCGTATGCTAGACTTCGGCGGCCGCTGACGAAAGCCACTTTTGGCGCGTGTTGGTTCGGTCACCCGGGGCGCGCGAAGACATCACCGGCCGGATTTGACGGCGCCGGCCAGCCAGCCTCCGTGCCTCGACCACCTATTCGGCGGGCAACCCGCGGCGTTTCAATTCGCTGCGCGGCACCGGATTTCCGACACGGAAGGCGAAGGAAATGACTTTCGTCGCGTCCGGATCGACCTCGCAACGAAAGCTCAGGTCGTACCACTGCCCGTTTGCAGGGAACGGCGCACTGGCGACGTTCATGACCGTGCCGGCCTTCAGCCGATACTCAAGCAAGCTGTCTGGGAAATAGGGAGGCGACGCGTGCACCAATTGCTGCGCGAGTTCCGTGTTGCAGAGCTGACCGATCCGCACGGCGCGCGGCACATTTTTCATGGCGGTTGTCGCTACCGGATCACCGGTTGCTGTTTGCGAGAACAATCTTTTCGCTTTTTCAAGCTTCAACGGCTTTTGCACTTTGGCGACATCCGCAGACTTGGGCTTCGGCGGCTGTGATGCGCCAGGCGGCGGAGCCTGGTCTTTCCCCTCGACCGCAGTCACGGCAGGTGGCTGCGCAAGATCTTGTTTATTGGGATCTTGCGGCGCCGGCGGTTGTTCCGAACCATCCTCCGCACTGTTGCCGTCCAGAGACTTGCGAGGACCGGCGTCCTTCTCACCGAATTGGAAGACAGGTCTCTGCGCGGCGACCTCACGGCTCGTTGGGGTCTCGACCTTTGCTTTCGGCGGCTTTTCGGGCTTGGCCGGTTTCGCGGGAGGCGGAGGTTTGGCTTTCTCCGATGGTTTGGGCGGCGGCACCAAATCCACCCCGATGGCCTGCTCCTTCTGCGGTTGCGGGGGCGACACCGGCAGTGCGGACAAAAGAAGCGCGGCGGCGAGCAAATGCAGGACCGCGGAGGCAGGCAAGGCCCACCTGAATACCTGGCGCTGATCCCGTATCTCGTCCCTCATCGTGACCGGTGTGTGGAATGAAATATTGGCGGCATCAAGCATCGATGCCGCCAGACGTCGAAATAACCCGTTGCGAATCGAAAGTCGGCGGCTGCAATACGGCGCGTCATCCAATCGTCTGGCGTCGGCGTCCGCGCAGGGGACCGGGCCAGCACCGCATGCAGCAAGTCGTCATTTCAAGCGGCTAGCAGACACGCCCTGCCGGCACGGTGTCGCCGATTGAAATCACAGGGAAACCGATAGCCCGCCGTCGACCGCCAGCACGTGCCCGTTGACGTACGCGGCAGCGTCGGAGGCGAGAAATACCACGGCTCCGCCGAGCTCCTCAGGCTGGGCCCAGCGGCCCGCGGGGGTTCGTGCCTCGACCCATTTGGTGAAGGCTTCGTCGCGCATAAGTGCGGTGTTGAGCTCGGTGGCGAAATAGCCAGGGGCGATGGCGTTGACGGTGATACCGTGACGGCCCAGCTCAGCCGCAGTGGATCGTGTCAGCCCGTGCAGGCCCGCTTTTGCCGCCACATAGGCGTGAATGGTGGGACGGCCAAGGATCGCTGCGACCGATCCGGTGTTTATTATGCGCCCGAACTTGTTTGGCAGCATCAGGCGCACCGCGTCGCGCATCATGCGGAAGCAAGCCGACAGATTGACGGCAACCACATGGTTGAAATCCTCGTCCTCCCATTCGACCAGCGGTTTACGATGCTGGATGCCGGCGTTGTTGACCAGAATGTCGAGGCGGCCGTGGCGTTCGACGATTCCTTCGAGCGACGCCCTTGAGATCGCCGCGTCGGTGACATCGAACGGCAGGGCTTCTGCACCGATCCTTTCGGCGGCCGCGGAAAGGACGGCCATGTCGCGGGCATTGACGATCACCGTCGCGCCGTTTTCCGCAAGTGCCTTGGCCATGGCAAAACCAAGACCACGCGAGGCACCCGTGACCAATGCGACACGGCCCTTGAGCGAGAACAATTCCGGCATTGAGATCCCCTATGAAAAGGGCGGGAGTTTCCTCCCGCCCAAAAGCACTATTTGGCGACGCAGGTGTCGGCTGTCTCCGGAGTGCAGACATCGAGGCCCGTGTAGGTCGGGTCGGCCGGCGGAGCCTTGCCCTCCTTCATGTCCTTCAGCGCCATCATCGTCTTGTAGCCCATCTCGAACGGCCGCTGGCCGACCTGGCCAAGGGAGAAACCTTCCTTCATCTGGTCGATCTGTACCGGAAGCGTATCGGCAACGACAAGGGCCAGGGCCTTCGAGGCGATCTTGTCCTTGTACGGTGCGACGGCGGCGCGGTTGGCATCGGGGATGAACTGCGGGAAGCCGCCGGTTGGGACGAATGCGTCGAGGTTCGGGTTTTTCGCCATGATATCCTCGAACTGTTGCACCGAAAGCGGGAAATCATCGTTGGTGTAGAGCGGGCAGCCTTCGATTTCGGTCCAGCCGTTCTGGCCGGTCAGCCGATCCCCGGGCGAGGCTGCCGATTTGGTGCCCGAAAGCGTATCGCGAATGCCTTGCATGCGCTCGTTGTGGTTGGCCGCCGCGGCGCCGCCCGACTGGATGCAGATCGTGCCGCCTTTTGGCTTGATCTGCATGACAAGCTTGGCAAGGTTCACGCCGATCTCGTAATTGTGGGTCCCGATATAGGCAACGCGCAGATCCTTGTTTTCGGGCAGGAGATCGGAGTCCCAGGTGAGGACCGGGATGCCGGCATCCTTGGCGGCCTGCAGCGCAACCGCCATCGCCGCGGCGTTCGAAGGCGAGACGGCGATGCCGTCCACCTTCTTGGCCACGAGATCCTGCACGATCTGCACCTGCTCGTCGCCGCCGCCATGTTCGCCGGGGCCGATATACATGCACTCCACCGCGCCTTTGGATTCGGCTTCGGCCTTCTTGCAGCCGTCGCGTGCCTGGTCGAAGAAAGGATTGTTCATGTTCTTCGGCACCAGGGCAAAAGTGTATTTCGCCTGGGCGCCGGAAACGGCGAGCACCATTGCGCCAAGCGCGACGGCGGCCGTCAGCAGATGTTTTTTCATGTGACGTTCTCCTCCTTGGTGTGATCCCGCAAGCCTCCCGCCGGCGGGTTTCTAGCGGCGTTTTTTGGGCATCAAGACTGCTAGCGACGCGGCGAGAATCGATTTGCCGCCGGTTTGCATGCCCAAGAGAACCGCAAGAACGATGAAGGCGCCGACGAAGGCACCCTGCCAGTTTGAATCGATGCCGGCCATCAGCAGCGCATTCCTGATCACCTCGAGGAAGGCCGAACCGATGATTGCACCGAACGCCGTGCCGGCGCCGCCCATGAGGCTGGCGCCGCCAATGACCGTCGCGGCGATCACGCGCAGCTCATAGCCCTGGCCCATGGCATTAATGGCCGAGCCGTTATAGCCGAGGAGCAGGAGCGAGGCGAGAGCGGCGGTGAAAGCCGAGAAGACATAGGCCTGGAATTTGATCCAGTTGACCGGAACGCCGGTGAGCCGTGCCGCCTCTTCATTGCCGCCGATGGCGAAGAGATGCCGGGCCCAGGCTGTGAAGTTGAATACGAAGCCGACAATCAGGGCCAGGATCACCATGGTCCAGAATTGCGACGACAGTTCTGGTATCCAATGCGGTGCCCAGTCGTTCGGACCGTGCCGCGGCCATTTCCACTGACCGATTGCCTTCACGATCGGAGCATCGGGCCCGAACTGGTAGAGCATCTGGTTGGCCGAGAATACGACCGCCAGCGAGCGCGCCACGGACAGCATGCCGAGGGTGACCACAAAGGACGGCATCCCGACATAGGCGACAAAGAATCCGTTGACCGCGCCACAGGCCAGACCGGAGAAAAGACCCATGGCGAAGGCGACGTACCAGGGATAATGCCAGGTGAGGAACAGGCCGGCGACGATGACCACGAGACCCATGACGGAGCCGACCGACAGATCGATACCGCCGGTGATGATGACGATCGTCATGCCAAGTGCCATGATGCCGAAAGGTGCGAAATTGCGCGTCACATTGGCGACGTTTTCAGAGGTGCCGAAGCTCGGCTCCATCGCAGTCATCAACATGACGAGCGCGATGAGCGCGATCGTCACCCAGAAGGGCTGACTTGAAATCACGCGTTGGAGAACTGTTTTTTCCTTGGTCGGGACGAAATCCGACATGGCCGGCCGGCCATGTTCTTCGACTGAGCCCTGAACGCCAACTGACCCCTGAACACTATTCGCCACGGATGGCCCCCGTTATCAGTCCAGTGATTTCCTCGGGCGATGTTCTGTCGGCTGGCTTGTCGGCAACTTTCGAGCCCCGCCTGAGGACGATAATACGATCTGCCACGGCGAACACGTCAGGCATTCGGTGACTGATCAGCATGACGCCGACTCCTTGTGCTTTGAGGCGTCGGATCAGTTCGAGTACTTCCGCCACCTGGCGCACTGAGATGGCGGCGGTTGGTTCGTCCATCAGCACCAGCTTGGCATTTGAAAGCCGGGTCCGCGCGATGGCGACCGCCTGGCGCTGCCCACCCGACATCTTCCTGACGAGGTCGCGCGGCCGGGTTTCCGATTTGAGTTCCTTGAACAGCGCTGCCGAGCGATCGATCATCGCCTGCTTGTCAAGAATCCTGATCGGCCAGAAGCCCTTCTTGATCTCGCGCCCCAGAAAGACGTTCTGCGCGGCCGTCAGATTATCGGCGAGCGCCAGGTCCTGATAAACAACTTCGATCCCCTTGGCGCGGGCCTGCACGGGCTGGTGGAAGTGGCACACCTCGCCCTCGACCATAATTTCGCCGTCGCTCGGCGGGAAATTCCCGGCCACGGTCTTGACGATCGTCGACTTGCCGGCGCCGTTGTCCCCCATCAGACCAACGACTTCGCCTCGCTCCACCTGGAAGCTGACGTCGGTCAGGGCCTGGATAGCCCCGAAATTCTTGGAGACGTGGCGAACCTCAAGCACCGGCATCGCGGTCCTCCCGGGACAACATTTATCGGTCTTGTCCCTGGTCTATGCACAGCAGCTAATCAGCGAAACGTATTCAACACAATCATTTATTAGGTCAGGCATTTATCAGGTCAGGCATTTATCAGGTCAGGCCTCCCGGCAGTGACACGCGTCGTCTTAGGCCGCGACCTTGTAGCTGCTGCAGAAACACCGAGGCGCTCGGCCGGTCCTTAAGACAATCACCAGGCGATCCCTCAGGCTTGCGCCGCTTCATATCCGTTTCGGGTGAAATGAGTGGGCATTTTGCGAGCGGCGCCAACGGCTCGGGTATGGAGTGCGCCAGAACACGTCATTCAAACACACGAGGACAGTGGCGAAGCCTGTCCCTAGCGTGCGTCGGCCAGAGCGCATGTCAGGAGATGAACCCGCATCCGGGGGAGGCGAGGATCAAGTGTTGAAAGTCCGCTCCTCAACGGCGCTGCACGAGAGGGATATTCGGTCATGAATTTCAAAGGTTTGATCAAGCGTGCCGAGACTGTGGAGAAAGCGTTCAAGGAGCTCGAAACCGATTTGGCGGATGCATTCAGCGAATGTCTCAATGTGGACGATCAGTCGCCGCTGTATGACGTCACAGTGCCGGAGGAGACTGCGTCGGATGAGAATCTCGCGGCAATGGATGACAGCTCGCAGCTCGAGGCCAATGCGGACGCCTTCGAGACCGCGCGGCGGCTGACCCCCCATACGCAAACCCGGCTGGCTGCCTTGAGTGCGGTCGATGGGCTCTTTCACGACGCGCAGGAGTATCTGGGGGAGATCAACGCAAAACTGTCGGAGATCGCGACCTCGCATCATCTGACAGGCGAATTCCTAAAACTCCTCCACGGCGACATTCTTCGCGCCAACGAATTGGAGCTGGCAAATACCGGCCTGACCGCGCAACAAAGAGTGCTGTCCGAACAGCTCCACGATGCAACCAGAAAGCAGCGCGAGCGCGACAGCGCTATCGAGGCGCTGCAGCAGCACGAGGCGAGCCTGGTCGAGGACAAGGAAGCACTTCGCGGCGCGCTGGCGGCGGCAAGGCTGGAACTCGTCGTGGCAGGCAATGCGAGCGCAAAACGCGAAGCCGAGTTCGGCGAGCTTGTCAAAACGCTCTCGGCCAGAGCCGTCGAGGCCAACAGACGCTCGCGCGAGAACGAGATGCTGCGGGAGAAGCATGTCAGCCTGTCGATCGACCTCGACAAGGCGCTGAAACGGGAGGCCGAGGCCCGGCACAGGCTGGATGAACTCTCGACTGTCCATGCCAATGATGCCGCGCAGGTTTCGGAACTGCTGGCTGCGCTTGGCAAGAGCGAGAAAGAGGAGATGCGGCTGCAGAAATCGCTGGATATGGCGCAGGCAAAGCTATCGGAAATAACGGAAGCGGCCCGCCTCAGGGACGGTGACAGGGAAGCCGAGCTTGCACGCAGTGTTGCGGAGATGACCGGCTTGCGTTCCGAAATCGAGGATCTTCGATCGCGACTGGAGGCCGCCTCCAACCAGAACAGCGACGCCGCCAGCGAGATAGCCAGGCTCAAGGCCCAAGCGAGCGACACGGTGGCGGAAAAGCAAATTGTCGAGCAAAAACTGTCTGCTCTCACGAAGGAGAGCGAAAACGACAAGATGAACCTTTCCGCGATCAGCGCGAATTTTTCGCAGCTTTCCCTGCAGCAGGCGTCCGAACAGATACAGTTCGACGTCCAGAGGCAGGAATGCGAGGATCTGCGCGTCGAAGTCGCGTCGCTTCAAGCCCGGGTCAAGGAACTGTTGCCCTACGAGCGGCTCCACAAGGTTACCAACGCCAGACCGCGTGAAGACGGCGTGGTCGAGATCACCGCCGCGGTGGCGGAGAAGGCCCGCACCAGCAGGCGGCGCCTCCGCCTGCGTGCTGCATCCTAGTTCAGGCGCGGCTGTCTGAATTTCGACTGGTGTGAAGCGGACATCCGTCAATGGATGGCGGGTCGAGCGTGAGACTGGCCTTCCCTGCGTCGGCCTGCGATAGTGCACGCCGGTGAGGCGGAGGGGCTGAGCATGCGGCTATTCACAAACCGGAATCACCTCCGGTGGAGGATGTTGGCCTTCATCGCCATCATGGTGCTTTTGCCGAAAGCGGCGTCGGCCGATACCATCCCACCCGACAGGATCGCCGCAGCTCTGTCGAAGCTCGAATTGCTTGCCGAAGGCGCCGTCGCGAACGGTGCCGTACCGGGTCTGGCCATCGGCGTCGTGCATGGCGACGAGGTGATCTTCCTCAAGGGGTTCGGGCATCGCGAGGCCGGCAAGCCGGAGGCAGTCGACGCCGACACGGTGTTCCAGATCGCCTCGCTCTCCAAGCCGGTCTCCGCAACCGTCGTGGCGGCGCTGGTCAGCGACGGGATCGCTTCGTGGGATTCCAAGATCGCCGACCTCGATCCGGCCTTCAGGCTCGCCGAGCCCTATCCGACCAGCGAACTCACGGTCCGCGACCTGTTTGCGCACCGCAGCGGGCTTCCCGGCACGGCAGGCGACGACCTCGAGGACATTGGCTTTGACCGCGCGGAGATCCTGCGCCGCCTGCGGTTCGTGTCGCCGTCATCGAGCTTTCGTGCGGGCTATTCCTACAGTAATTTCGGACTGACCGAGGGTGCCGTCGCGGCCGCGAAGCCGACAGGCAAGCCGTGGGAAGAGGTCGCCGAAGAGAAGCTCTATCGTCCGCTTGGAATGGCCTCGACCAGCTCCCGCCACTCGGACTTCATCAAGCACGCCAACCGTGCCGAGCTCCACGCCAAGATCGATGGCGCCTGGACCGCGAAGGTCCAGCGCTACCCGGATGCGCAGGCGCCAGCAGGCGGCGTCAGTTCCACCGCACGCGATCTCTCGCAATGGATGCGGCTTGTGCTCGGCAACGGGGTCTATGCCGGCAAGACGCTCATCAAGGCCGATGCGCTGGATCAGACACATGTTCCCTTGATGGTTCGCGGCAAGAACCCCGTCTCCGGAGGCGAGGCCTTCTACGGCCTCGGCTGGAATGTCGAATTCGGCCGGCACGGGCCGATCTGGGGTCATGCGGGCGCCTTCAGCGCCGGCGCACGCAGTCTGGTGATGCTCTTTCCCGAGGAGAAGCTTGGCATCGTCGTCATCGCCAACGCCTTTCCGACAGGCGTGCCGGAGGGACTGTCCGACAGCTTCGCCGATCTCGTCTTCGACGGAACGCTGGGGAAGGATAAGGTAAAGGCATGGAATGATATCTATGCAGGCATGTTCGGCCCGGTGATTGCGGCGGCCAAGGCCACCTATGCCGCGCCTCCTTCTCCGGCAAGTCCGGCCGAGCCGGCCAGTGCCTACGCAGGCCGTTATTTCAACGACTTCATCGGCGATGCTATTGTGTCAGGCGAAGGAGACGCCCTTGTCCTCAAGGTCGGGCCCGCCGGTGCGCGGTCCTATCCACTGAAGCATTTCGACCGCGACCTCTTCCTGACCTTTCCCGATGCCGAGATGCCGGACAGGCCCTCGGCCGTCAGCTTTGCCGTCGGCTCCGACGGCAAGGCGTCGGCCGTGACCATTGATTTTCTCAACGACAATCATCTCGGCACGCTGCAACGCGTAGGGGATTAGCCGCCGCGGGGCGGGCGAGCCTTTGCCGGTTCAGGATGCCGGGCCGAACTGGAGCAATTTGAAGCAGTCGCCGCTGCCCGACGTCATTTGCGCCAGGAAGGGTTTCGACCGCTCGATCCATTCCTGGTGCGATCTGGCATCGGCTTCGATCTCGTTGGCCGGTGCAAGCTTGACGAAGCCGCGCCCCTTGCTGAAAAGCCAGCACGCGCGGCCGAGAAAACGCCTGCTGCGCTGGCGCAGGAGGTCGGCATCATAAAAGACGTCGAGCACCTCCTGCCTGATCTTCCGCTCCTTTTCGGGATTGGCGATCGCAACCTCGATCGGCTCGCCGCCGATCGCATCCTGCAGGTCCTTGTAATCTAGGGCGATCTGGGTGGTGGCATATTTGATATCGCTCTCGTCCCGGACGATGTTGAACCATAGCGTTGGGTTGAGCTCGTTGACGACGAACGATGCTTCGAAATCGCGCGACAGATTGAGAATATCGAACCCCTGAACATCGACATCGCGCTCGACCAGAAGGATCTGCGAGACCTGCTTGGCGAGCGCCGTTCCGTGAGCGCTGATGGCGGCATTGTTGCCGCCGAGTTCCGGGCTGACATAGGCGCCGCCATCATCCAGCAGCGCATCGAATTCGCCGAGGGCCTCCATGACAGCGCTGGCGCGGGCAACACGCGCCGCCAGTTTGGCGAGAACCTGCTGGAGCTCCGTTTCGCGTTTACGCTGGTCCTGATAATCCTGCTGGAAAAAGAAGATGAACAGGGACACGCCAATCCCGATCAGGATCACGCCCAGCTGCGAAAAGATATTGCGATAATATTCCAGCAGCTTTTCACGATGGCGTACGTCGTCACGCACACTGTGCGCCACGCGAAGATTGACGATCAGCGAAACGATCAGGAGCCCGGCACCGACCAGGATCAGGCCGCCGATCAGGAGGTAGCCATGGCGTGAGTTGAAGTCCATTCCTTTGCCGCGCTCCCCGAAACCCCAGACGGGCACAGACTAATACCATTCCGCTTCAACACCTACGTGTTCGTGGGCACCGGCGACAGATCCCCGCCATTCGGCCGCTGTTCTTACAGCCGGGACTATGCTCGCCATCGCCTCGTTTCGTAGCGGTCTTCTCGCAGCCGGATTCAGGCCGCGCGCTTGGAACCAATGACGGGCGAGACTGTTCAGCTATGACTTTGATCCGACGCTGGCGTGCCCGGCCCGGTTGGGCATGCGGCGATCTTGAGGAGTTCTCATCATGAAGATTTCGTCCAGATTTCGTTCAGTCGTGGTTGCCGTCATCACTGCGGCGGCAGTTAGCTTTGCCAGCGTCGCACATGCCGACAGCGGTACGATCCGCTTCGCCGTCTACAAGGCGGCCTTCTTCATCGGCGGCTCCGGAGGCGAGGGCACACTGACCTTCCATGGTCGCCGATATCCCATCTCGGTCGGCGGCATCTCGGGCGGCCTCGCCTTCGGTGCCTCCAAGACCTATTTCAAAGGTACCGTGCGCCACATACGCCGCGCGCGGGATGTGACGGGGGTTTACGGTGCAGCGGGCGGTGGCGGCGCGCTCGGCAAAGGGGCCCAGGTGATCGTCATGACCAATGACAAGGGTGCCCAACTCGAACTCACGGGCAGGCAGGTAGGCCTGCAGGTCAATGCCGATCTCAGCGGTATGAGCATCTCGCTGAAATAAGGACAGTCACTGCATTCGTCATTCCTTGGATGGGCCGGATTTGGCCGCTCCAAACCGCAGCCCATCCATCAAGAGCGACACCAATCGGCGCGAGCGGTCGCGCCAGTCCTTGGTGTCCGGGGCCGAATAGATGCCGCCCAACGCATGCAGCACGTCGGAGGCATCGACGTCGCCGCGGATCGAGCCGTCGGCGACCGCGGCATCGATCAGCCGCCGCAAGGCGAGCGTCACCCTGCCCGAAACGTCGGAGAACAGGGTTGAGTTGGTCGTGAGCAGGATGCGCAGGCTTGTCGACAACCCGCGCTTGGTGGCGATGTAGTCGACGAAGCGCTGCATCCATTGTTCGAGCGCCATGTCAGGCGCATGATCGTGGGCGAGTTCGTCGGCCGCCTGGCTCAGCCCTTCCACTTCGCGCCGGTAGACCACCTCGACCAGGTGCTCGCGGGTTGGAAAATGCCGGTAGAGCGTGCCGATGCCGACGCCGGCCTGGCGCGCAATCTCCTCCAGCGAGGCATCGACGCCGTGCGCGGCAAAGGCCTTTGCCGCGACCTCGACCAGCGCGTCGCGGTTGCGCTGCGCATCGGCGCGCAGCGGTTTTGCAACAGCGGCTTCGGCCTTGTCTCGAGGTATCACGGGCGGCTCCGCGGCCAATTTTTTCTCCAGTGTCGATCCGAAGCATAACCGGATAGGCAGGCCCCGTTTCAACAACGCGGACGCTTCCACCTTCGTTACGTCTCCAACAAATATAATCGCAAGTAATCACAGGATCGAGTCTGGGCCGGCATTCCGGCAGGCGAGGCATCTTGCCCGTCTCCGGTGAACGACCGGTGGATGACGACGAAGGATATTTCCTCGCGGCCGGCACTCCTCATCTGTTCGGCCGATGCCGTGGGGCAAAAATGAGCCCACATTGAGCACGATCCCCTCAGGATCATTGGACTGTCCTGCCCCTACAGACAGTTCAGAGAGCACCACCGGCTTGGGCCGGTGGTGCTTTTTTGTCTCCAGGCATGACGGCTGGCTGCCCAGCCAATTTTCTCCAATTTCGATCATTTTCGATCCTGGGCTTGAACAGCGCCGAGCGGGCCCTTAGGTAATAAGCGGAGGCGCCTCCGATTGTGGAGCGCCTTTCTCATGTAATCACGGGATCGGGTATGTCACGTCTTTCGACCTCGCAAGCCGCAGCCCTCCTCGAGGTCGCACCAAGTCAGGCAGACCCCCTCTGCCCTGCCGGGCATTTCCCCCAAGGGGAAGATAGCCTTCACCTAGCCATAAGCTGACCTTGCCGCTCGCCGGCCGGGCACCAGATCATCCCCTCCCGCGTCAAGCAACTGGAGCCAGACGCCCCATGACAAGCAAAACCCGAACTCCAATCCAACTTCAAATCAACGGACATCGACATGAGCTGGAGGTCGAACCGCGCGTTACGCTGCTCGACGCCTTGCGCGATCATCTCGGCCTGACCGGCACCAAGAAGGGCTGCGACCAGGGCCAGTGCGGCGCCTGCACGGTGCATATCGACGGCCAGCGCGTGCTGGCCTGCCTGACGCTTGCCACTCAGGCCGAAGAACGTGCCATCACCACCATCGAAGGGCTTGCCGGGGAGGATGGCGCGCTGCACGCAGTGCAGGCCGCCTTCCTCGAACAGGATGCCTTCCAGTGCGGCTATTGCACGCCGGGCCAGATCATGTCGGCGGTCGCCTGCATCCGCGAAGGCCATGCCGGCTCGGATGAGGAGATCCGGGAATACATGGCCGGCAATCTCTGTCGCTGCGGCGCCTATCCGCATATCGTCGCCGCCGTGCGCCAGGCGGCCATGGAGGCCGCATCATGAGGGACTTTTCGTATCTCCGCGCCGGCTCCGTCGATGCAGCCCGTGAGGCAGCAGCACTGCCCGGCGCCATGCTTTTGGCCGGCGGCACGACGCTTGTCGACCTCGCCAAATGCGGCGTTGCCGAACCCGAGACGGTGGTCGACATCACCCATCTCAAGGGACTGGACACGATTGCCGTCGATGACCGGGGCGCGACGATCGGCGCGCTGGCCAGGATGAGCCGCGTCGCCGACCATGCCGATATCAAGAGCAGGTTCCCTGCCGTCTCGGAGGCGCTGTGGCAGGCGGCATCGGCGCAGTTGCGCAACATGGCGACCATCGGCGGCAATCTGATGCAGCGTACGCGCTGCCCCTATTTCCGCGATCCGGCGAATTTCCCCGCCTGCAACAAGCGCTCGCCAGGCAGCGGCTGCTCGGCGATCGGCGGCGTCACCCGCGGCCATGCCGTGTTCGGCACCAGCCAGGCCTGCATCGCCACATATCCCGGCGACCTGGCGGTTGCACTCGTCGCCTTCGACGCGATCGTCCATCTCGGCGACCGCCAGATTGCCGTCGATGACTTTTTCCTGCTGCCGGGCAGCACGCCCGACAAGGAACATGCGATCGAACCCGGCGAGATGATCACCGCGATCAGCATTCCCGCTTCGGCCGCCGCCCGCCGCTCGACCTATCTCAAGGTCCGCGACCGCCAGTCCTATGAATTCGCTGCGGCAAGTGCCGCGGTCGGCATCGAATTCGAGGCTGACGGACGGACAATCAGCGATCTGCGCGTCGCGCTTGGCGGCGTCGCCACCAAGCCATGGCGCGCCCGCGCCGTCGAAGAGGCGCTGAAAGGCAAAGTGGTCGAGCCGGAGGTCGTCAGGCAAGCCAGCCTGCTTGCCGTCGAGGGCGCTGTCGACCATGGCGCCAACCACTACAAGATCGAACTGGCGCCGCGCGTCGTCGCCCGCGCCATCCTCAAAATGGGAGAAACGGCATGACCGTTCACGAGTTGAGAACAAGACCCGGCGATGCCAAACGCGGCGACGCTTCGGACGGCGCCGTCCTCGCCGATCAGGTCGGCGGCCGGCTGTCGCGCGTCGACGGCCCGGCCAAGATCACCGGTGCCGCCAAATACGCCGTCGAGCAGCAGCTCGAGGGGCTCAGCCATGCGGTGCTGGTCGAGAGCACCATTGCCGCCGGTCGGGTGCGTTCGATCGACACGGCGGCGGCCGAGGCCGCGCCGGGCGTGCTGCTGGTGCTGACGCCCGACAATATCCTGCCGCTGAGAACCGCAACGGACTGGCTGGGCACGCCGCCGCCGTCCGTTGCCTATTGCCCGCTGGCGCGCGACATCACCTTCAGCGGCCAGCATGTCGCGGCGGTGGTGGCCGAGAGTTTCGAGCAGGCGGTCGCAGCCGCAGCACTGGTCAAGATCGCCTATGACGAGGCGCCGGCGATCGTCGACCTCAGCGATCCAAAGGCCGGCGACGGTATCCCGGTCGATGCGATGACCAAGGAATGGGGCGAGGCGGAGACAGCGTTCGCCTCGGCTCCGGTCAGGATCTGCAATGCCTACAACACGCCGCGCGAATACCAGGCGCCGATGGAGCCGCATGGCCTGATCGCAAAGTGGCAGGGCGACCAGCTGACGGTGTGGGAGCCGAGCCAATGGCTCGACGGCATGGCGCGGACCTATGCCGAATGGTTCGGCGTGCCGTTCGAGAATGTGCGCCTTGTCTCGCCCTATATTGGCGGCGGCTTCGGCTCCAAGGCGTTCGCCTACGGCTACGGCGCTGTGGCGGCAGTCGCCGCGAAAATGCTGGGACGGCCGGTGAAGCTGGCGGTCACCAGGCCGCAGACCTTCACCGCCTATGGTGGACGGGCAGCGACGCGCCAGACGGTGGCGCTCGGCGCCAACGCAGAAGGCCAGATCCAGTCGATCGTGCATCGTGGCGTCAACGAGACCTCGGTCGATGGCATGTGGGTCGAGCCGCTCGGCTCGGTCACCTCGGTCATGTACGCGACGCCGAATTTCTCGTCGCGGCAGAACGTCGTGCGGGTCAACACGGTCGTACCGGGGGCATTGCGCGCGCCGGGCGAAAACCCGAGCGCCTTCGGCATCGAAAGCGCGATCGACGAGCTCGCCTACGAGGTCGGTATCGACCCGCTGGAAATCCGTCTCAGGAACTATGCCGAGCAGGATCCGCATGCGAAGAAGCCGTGGTCGACACGGCAGCTGCGCGAGGCGTTCGCCGCAGGCGCGGAAGCCTTTGGCTGGTCGAAGCGGGACCCCCGGCCGCGTTCGATGCGCGACGGCAACCAGCTGATCGGCTGGGGCGTCGCCGCCGGCACCTACCCGGTGCGGCGCGCCTATGGCGAGGCGGTCGTGCGCATTCTCGCCGACGGCTCGGTCGAGGTCGAAAGCTCGTCGATCGACATGGGGCAGGGCACTTACACGATCCTGGCGCAGACCGCCGCCGAGGTGGTGGGCGTGCCGGCGGAAAACGTCATCGTCAAGCTTGGCGATTCCCGCTATGCCCGTGCCGGCGTCACCGGCGGTTCGCGGCTGGCCGGGGTGATGACCGGCGCCGTCCACAAGGCGGCGAGTGCCGCGCTCGACCAACTGATCGGGCTCGCCATCAGCGATCCGGCTTCGCCGTTCCATACGCTGCAGGCCAACACGCTCGTCGTCGCCAATGGCCGCATCGCTTCGCCGCGCGGCAACGGCCCTGAAGTTTCCATCGCCGAACTGCTCAGGAGCGTCGGGCGCGAGCATATCGAGGCGAAGGGCGACACCATGCCGGCCAATTCGACGGTCGAGGACCGCTACAAGAACTACACCACCATAGCCATGGCGCTGCCGCACACCGAGGGCGACTATTCCCGCCACAGCTGGTGCGCGCATTTCATCGAAGTGCGCGTCGACGAGGACTTTGGCACGGTTCGTGTGTCGCGCGTGGTGTCGGCGCTGGATTCGGGCCGGCTCTACAACCCCAAGCTCGCCGAAAGCCAGTGGAAGGGCGGCATCATCATGGGCATCGGCCAGGCGCTGCTCGAGGAAGGCATCGTCGACCGCCGGCATGGGCGCATCGTCAACAACAACCTTGCCGACTATCTCATCGCCACCAATGCCGACATTCCAGACATCGAGGTGATCTCGGTCGGTATTCCCGATCCGCATTCCTCGGTGCTCGGCGGCAAGGGGGTCGGCGAGCTGGGCATCGTCGGCGTGGCGCCGGCGATCGCCAACGCGGTATTCCACGCCACCGGGAAAAGGGTGCGGGATCTGCCGATCACGCTGGAGAAGCTGATTTAAGGCGAGACGGTGGAATTGCCAATCTCCCCCCTCGTGGGGGAGATGCCCGGCAGGGCAGACGGGGGCGTGAAGGATCGCCAGCGTTCAGTTCAACTTTGATGAGCCGAGAACCTTACGTGGGTGCGCGAACTGCTATTGTCCGATAGGCTGGAGGGACAGCGCCCCCCTCTGTCCTGCCGGACATCTCCCCCACGAGGGGGGAGATCAGCAGCTTCATCGCTCTGCCTTTTCCAGGCTCACCACGACAGGCTGAACGCGAGCTTGCCGAAATGCCGGCCGCCGGCTGCCATGTGGGCGTAGGCCTCGGTCGCCTGGTGCTGGCCGTAGACCGTGTCGATGACCGGATCGATACGGGCGGCGCCGATGGCGCGTGCGGCATCGCGCAGGTCGGATACTGAACCGGTGTTGTTGCCCACTACCTTGAGCGCCTTTATGATGATCGGCAGCAGGTTCGTGGTGGCCTCTGCGCCGGTGACGAAGCCGATGGCGAACACCGTGCCGCCGGGCGCTGCGGCATTGATCGAGCGGGCGAAGGTAGCCGCGCCGCCGGTTTCGACGATCAGGTCGGCGCCGAGGCCGTCGGTCAGTTCGAGCACCTTGGCGTCCCAGTCCGGTGTCTCACGATAATTGATGAGATGATCCGCACCCAAGGCCTTGGCGCGCGCCAGCTTGTCGTCAGACGACGAGGTGATGATGACCGTGGCGCCGGCTGCCTTGGCCAGCTGCAGGGTCAAGATCGAGACACCGCCGGTACCGAGCAGGACGACGACCGATCCCGGCCCGGCATCGGCGGCGCGGAGCGCATTCCACGCGGTGGTGCCGGCGATCGGCAGCGTCGCTGCCGCTTCGAACGACAGATGCGCCGGCATCGGCACGACGGCATTGGCCGGCAGCGCGACATATTCGGCGAGTGAGCCCGGCAGCGTCAGGCCGCGCATCTCTCTGGTCTCATAAGGCCGCGGACGGCCGCCGATCCACCGCGGTTTTGCATGGGCGATGACGCGGTCGTTGATGGCGAGCCTTGACACGCCCTCGCCGATGCCGACGATCTCGCCGGCGCCGTCGACGACGGGAATGAGCGGAAAGCTCGGGCCTGGATAGTTGCCGCTCGCGATCGCGACATCGACAAAATTGAGGCTTGCGGCGCGCAGGCGGATCAGCACTTCGCCGCGCTGCGGTTCAGGCGTGGGAACGGTGGCCGCGCGAAACGCGTCCAGTCTCGGGGCAGTCAGTTCGATGGCTTTCATGTCTCACTCCGGTTGATGGGCCGATTGACGGGCCGGGATTGAGTGAAACTAGCTGCTGCGTTATTGGTATATAATCCTTGGCTTTTACATTTGAGCTCTGCGTTTGATGCAGCAATCGTACGAACCGGCAGCATTGGCCGAAATGGCCGCCTTCGCGGCAATCGCCGAAGCACGCTCCTTCACCAAGGCAGCGGCTCGCATCGGCCGCGACGCGACGATCCTGTCGCGACGCCTTGCCTCGCTGGAAGAGCGGTTGGGCGTGCGCCTGCTGCATCGGACGACGCGAAGCGTGTCGCTGACCGAGGCGGGTTCGGAGTTCCTCGCCCGCGTTCGTGCCATTCTGGCCGCCGTCGACGAGGCCGAGGCTGCGGCGTCGGCGCATGCCGGCGGCGGGCCGCGCGGCGTGCTGCGGCTGGCGCTGCCCGGCTCGTTCGGGCGCATGTGGATCGGCCCGCTGCTGCCCCAGTTTCTCGCCGAATTTCCCGACGTTCGTATCGAGGCCGAGTTCTCCAACCGTTTCGTCGATCTCGTCGCCGAGAATTTCGATGTCGCCGTGCGTCTCGGCGCACTGGAGGATTCGCGGCTGGTGGCGCGCAAGGTCGCGACACGGCGGCGGCTGCTATGCGCCGCACCGTCCTACCTCACCCGCCGGGGCACGCCGACTGAACCTGAAGCGCTGCTTGAACACAGCTGTCTCGGCTTCTCAGGCTTCCAGACCTTTCCGGCCTGGGAGATGACCGACAGCACGGGGCGCCGCGTCAGTATCGAGGTCTCCGGGCCGCTGGTCACCGACGATGCCGAGGTACTGGTCGAAGCCGCCGTGCAGGGCGTCGGGCTGATGATGAGCACGGATTGGCTGGTCGGACGCGAGCTCGCCGACGGCCGGCTGGTGCCAGTGCTGGAGGACTGGACGCTTGCCGACGAAGGCGCCGTCTATATCGTCATGCCTTCGGCCAAGGGACAAGCCGCAAAGACACGTGCCTTCGCCGACTGGATCGGCAAACGCTTTGCACCGGTCCCGCCGTGGCGGAGGTGAGGTGCTGATCTCCCGCCTTGAGGGGGAGATGTCGCCGAAGGCGACAGAGGGGGCGCCGCGCGTGGAGCGCCAGCGCCGTCTCTCGTAGAGGAAGGCGTCGGCGATCTATGTGAGACGACCCCCTCTGGCCGCTTCGCGGCCATCTCCCCCTCGAGGGCCCTCGAGGGGGAGATTACGCGCTCAGCCGCCTCCGCCTCCACCGCCCTGCAGTTTCAGGAACTGGCTGAGCAAATCCACCGGCAGCGGGAACACGACCGTCGACGAGCGTTCGCCGGCGATGTCGTGCAGGGCCTCGAAATAGCGCAGCTGCATGGCTTGCGGCTCCTCGGCCAGCATCTTGCCGGCCTCGACGAGTTTTGCCGCCGCCTGCTGTTCGCCGTCGGCGTTGATCACCTTGGCGCGCCGCAGCCGTTCGGCCTCTGCCTGCTTGGCGATGGCACGGATCATGTTCTCGTTGAGGTCGACATGCTTGATCTCGACATTGGAGACCTTGATGCCCCAGGCATCCGTGCGCTGATCGAGGATCTCCTGGACGTCGCTGTTGAGCTTGTCTCGCTCGGCCAGCATTTCATCGAGCTCGTGCTTGCCGAGCACCGAGCGCAGCGTGGTCTGCGCCAGCTGGTTGGTCGCGGCCATGAAGTCCTCGACCTGGATGACCGCCCGCTCGGCGTCGACGATACGAAAATACAGAACGGCGTTGACCTTCACCGAGACGTTGTCGCGCGAGATCACGTCCTGCGGCGGCACATCCTGGACCACCACTCGCAGGTCGACCTTCACCATCTGCTGCACGAAGGGGATGAGGATGATAAGGCCGGGGCCCTTGACCCCGGTGAAGCGGCCGAGCGTGAAGACCACGCCGCGCTGATATTCCCGCAGGATGCGAATGGCCGCGGATAGGAACATGACCACGACGAGCGCTGCTGCCAGATAGGCCACATAACCGATGATCATTGCCTTGCTCCATCGCTTTTCACATTGCGGCGCCGTATCGTCAGAACGAGACCCCTGACATCAGCCACCTCGACGCTGTCGCCCACCGCAAGGGGTTCGTCGGCTTTTGCCCGCCAGCGCTCGCCCCGGGCGAGCACGTGGCCCTCGCTGCCCTGCCAGTCGAGGACCTCCGCTGGCAGTCCTTGCATGGCCTGTGCGCCAACACGCGGAACGTTCTTGCGGGCCGCCCACAGATAGCTGCCGGTCAACAGCGCCAGGCCGAGCGTCAGGACGGCGGCGGTGCCGATAACGGCCCACGACATCTCGAAGCCGGGCCCCTCGATCCTGAGCAGCATGGCAGCGCCCAGCAGAAACGCAGCCACGCCTCCCAGCCCAAGGACCACAGTCGGATTCAAGGCTTCGACGACCAGGAAGATGATGCCAAGCAGCATCAAGGCAAGGCCGGCATAGCTGATCGGCAAGAGATTGAGCGCATAGAGGCCGAGCAGAAGGCAAATCGTGCCGATCACGCCAGGCGCGACCGCGCCCGGGCTCGTGAATTCGAAGACGAGGCCATAGACGCCGACCAGCATCAGGATGACGGCGATGTTCGGGTCCGTGATGACGGCGAGAAGCCGGATGAGCCAGCCTGGCTCGAGCGTTTCGACCGGCAGCCCTTTCGTCGCCAATGCCTCTTTTTTGCCGGCGATCTCGACGGTCCGGCCGTCGGCCAGTTGAAGCAGTTCGGTGGTGTCGCGGGCGACGAAATCGATGACATGCTGCTGCAGCGCCGCGCCGGCCGATAGGCTGGCCGCCTCGCGCACGGCCTTTTCACCCCATTCGGCATTGCGCCCCCGCAATTCAGCCAGGCTGCGGATCAGGGCAACGGCGTCGTTCGTCGCCTTGGCGATCATCGCATCGCCCCCGGGTGCGTTCTTGTCCTTGTCCGCCTCGGGGCCATCATTCTTGCCGCCGTCGGGAAACGATGGCAGCGGCCCACCCATCTCGATCGGCGTTGCCGCGCCCAGATTGGTGCCGGGCGCCATCGCCGCCAGATGGGTGGCGTAGAGGATATAGGTTCCGGCGCTCGCCGCATGCCCGCCGGCGGGCGCGACATAGCCGATGACCGGAACCGGCGAGGCGAGGATGCCGGCGATCATCTCGCGCATGCTGGTGACCAGCCCGCCGGGCGTGTCCATCTGCAGGATGAGAGCCTGGGCGTTTCGGTCCGCGGCCACCGCCAGTGCTTCCTCAAGCTGCCTGGCACTCGCCGGACCGATGGCGCCGTCTATCTCGACGCGCAACACAATTTTCTCCCGGCCGTCCGCCTCTCCGGTTGCGGAAGAGGGACAAACGGCCGCAACAGCCACGAAAGCCGCGGCAAGCAGGACCGCACGCGCGAGTTTCACGCTCAAAGCTCCACATCTAGGAATATGGGCTGGATTTTGCCGAAATCCATGACGCTTCGCGGTGGGTGACGCAGCGCACGGTGCTGCTGGGCGTAGGCCTGTTCAGCGGCGGCTACGGCACCGAGAAGTTCCGCCAATCGGGCACGTTCCGCGGCTGTGCAGACCCGACGACGTGTTGCGCCACATAGACGAGGTCGGCGGCCATACCTGACGGCGGCGGATCCGCCGCTAAGTCCAGTCGATTTCCCCGTGATCGGTTCTTGTCGTTATCGGCCCAGCCGGCAACCGATCACAAAACGCGACGACGTTCAGGCAGTCATACCGCGCGCTGGGCGCGATCAGACCGTCATAATCGAGGAAATATGCGGCCTCACCGATGTCTTGCGACCTCGGATATTCGGCGTGCTTTTCCTGGTATGAAAGCTGCCCGTAGCGCGAGGTATCGAGGCCAAGGGTCTGCAAGGCGGCCAGGTCGAGCAGTCTGAGCGTCCGGTCCAAAGCAAGATCGATCTCGAAGAGATTGTATCTGACACGCGAAGGGACCACTGGCTGCCCCCGCGCCAGGTGGAATCTCATCTCGCTCAAGGCACCTTCGCGCTCTTGCGAGGTGTAGAGCACGTCGAATGTTCCATCGTCCCAACGGCCACCGGAACTCGAGCACTGGATCGGGCTGCGGCCCTGGCGCACCACACGCCAAACCGTTCCGGAGTATTCGACAGGAATTATTGCCTCGATAGCGTCGATGAGCCGGTTGTCACGTCGCTTCCGCCCGGCGATTGCCAATTATACAAAGACCTCGTTTTCGAGCCGATCGATGACTTTGAGCACGTCGAGGGCCCGGTCGTCGTGAATGAGATCGATTGCTCTTTCACCGTTCAATTGCGGGTGTCGGGCATAGAGCCACGTGCGGATATCGCCGGGTTCATAGAACTCCTGCAGACGACCGACGATATAATGCAGGTCCGACAGGATGAGTTCGCTGCGCGGCTGGGGCTTGATATCACCGGCCTTCCATCTGGAAACCGTGGCCTTGGAGACCTCGGTGATATTCGCAATGTCGGTCCCCTTGAGACCGCCAAACATGCTCAATTCGTCCAGGAATCTGGGGACCGCCCGCAATGGCGTACTCATGATTTTCTCTCCGGCTGCCGAGCCGGTTCGCGTCGAACCAGCACCTCGGTTGCGCGTTACATTTCGGTTTCACAGAAGGAAAATATGAAACAGAAATGTTAATGTCAATCGTCCCTTCGATGCGAAGGCGCTGAAGCCAGCAGCCCAGGCCTCAAGCAGCGCCAGCTCTTCAGTGCTCAGATGGCGCGCCTTGCCTTTGGCGAGGCCGCCGAGCTGCAGCGAACCGATCGCGATCCGCACCAGCCGCCGCACCTCGACATCACTGGTGATGCCACGGGACAATTTGCTCTGTATAGTCCTTGATGCCACGTGGCTGACGATGGTTCGATGGCTGGGGAGGGGAAGATCATGCGAAGCGGATTGGCGAAATTCATCGCGGCGGGTTGCGTCGCCGCTCAGACCGCGCTGCAAGCGGCGCAGCCGGCATCTGCCGCGCCGTGCGGCTGGACCGCGAAACTGGAGGAAGACGAGGGCGGCAAAGTTCTGATGGCGTCGGTCTGTGGCGGATCGAATGGCGGCGCCCAGCTGACGCTGGCCTGTTTCGGCAAGCCGACGCTGAGCTATGATCTGGGCGACACCGGTCCGCAACTGGAGGCCGGCAGCGCTTCGTTCACGTTCAAGGCCGGGGGCAAGACGGTGACCAAGACGCTTCAACTCGAAGAGATGTACAACAACTTCACCGTGGAATTGGGCAGCGCCGACCCGATGCTGGCCCTGCTGCGTTCCAAGGGCGAGGTCACGGTCGTCTCAGGCAAATATGGAGAGAACAGCTTTCCGCTTGCCGGCTCATCCGCCGCCATCGCCAAGGTGCTGGCCCAGTGCGGCAAAGCCAAGGCTCCTTCCGACAATGAAGATTGATGAACCCCTCACATTTCGGTTTGAATCACGCGAGACCATCGCCAGGCTTTGATCGATTTGTTTGTCCCGTCGGTTGGCTAGCTCCCATGCCCGCCCAAGAATCGCTCAAGATCTTTATGCAGAAAATCAAAGCCGCCGGCTGCGATCTGTGGTGTGCTGACGGATGTAATACCGACAGAGATTGATATCCGCCGCGCTGCTTGTTGCGTTACTTGGGCTTCGACTGGCAGCTGGCTGACTGTCGAGTCGCCGCCAGCCGCTCAGGCCCGAAGCAGCGCCAGCTCTTCCGCCGTGAGATGGCGTGCCTTGCCTTTGGCAAGATCGCCGAGCTGCAATTGGCCGATCGCGACCCGCACCAGCCGCAGCACCTCGACATCGTGGGCGGCGAGCAGCCGGCGGATATGGCGGTTGCGGCCCTCGTCGAGCACGATCTCCAGCCAGGCTGTGCTGGTGCCGCTGCGCAGGATCTCGATCGAGCGGGCCGTCAGCAATTCGCCGTCGACGGTTGCGCCGGCGCGAAACCCTGCCAGCATGTCCACATCGGGCAGGGCGCCGATCTGCACGTGATAGGTCTTGGCGACATGCGAGGCGGGGTCGAGCAGGCGCTGCGCGAAACGGGTGTCGTTGGTCATCAACAGCAGGCCTTCGCTGGCCTTGTCGAGGCGGCCGACCGGCGAGACGAAAGGCAGGTCGAGGCCTGCCAGACAATCATAGACGGTGCCGCGGTCCTGCGGGTCGTCGCGAGTGGTGACCAGCCCGCGCGGCTTGTTGAGCATCAGATAGATCTTGCGCTCGGCGGCGACGCGGCGGCCGTCGACCTCGATACGGTCGCGGCCGGGATCGACGCGCATCGAGCCGTTGCGCACGATCTTGCCGGCAACCCGCACGCGGCCCTCGGCAACCAGAAGCTCGGCCTGCTTGCGCGAGCACAGGCCAAGTTTCGACAGCGCGCGGCACAGGCTGACGCCGGGAGGCTGGGTCCCTGGGGCAGGGCGCTGCCGGGCAATGTTCGGTCGCGGCGACATGGCGTTGCCTGTGGATTCTTGTATACGAGCATCCCAGTATAGCCGGCCGCCGGCTATGTCCACGGAAGGGAACTGCATGTCTTTTGCATCGTGCGCAGCAGCCGCGAGGACTTGCATAAAAACAGCCGTTCGCCTTTGCCTGCTGCTCGCCCTCCTGCCGACATCGCCGGCGCATGCCGGCTGGCAGGCGGTCGAGAAGGTCGAGACCTATGCCATCTCAGGGCAGACCGGCCCGGAGCTCTACGCCTCGATCGGCGGGCGCGGGCCGCTGCTCGGCGAGCGCCGCGTCATCGCGCATACCAATTTCAAGCTGACCTGGGTGAGGGACTACCAGCCGCAAGGCGATGCCTGCGTGCTGGTGTCGGCGCGGCCGAAGCTGATCATCACCTACACCTTGCCGAAGCCGGCCGCGCGGCTGCCGGGCGCAATCCAGAAGAACTGGGAGGTTTTCGCAGCTGGCCTCGCCGCCCACGAGAAGGTGCACGGCGCCAGCATCGTCGACATGGTGCACAAGATCGAGACGGCCACCATTGGCCTGACCGTCGCCGATGACCGTGGCTGCAGCAAGATCAGGACCGAAGTGACGAAACGGCTCGCCGGAATCTCGCAGGCACAGCGGCAGGCGAGCCGCGATTTCGACCGGGTCGAATTCGGCCCGGGCGGCAAGCTGCGGCAGCTTGTGTTCACGCTGATGACCGGGGGATAGTCGAGGCAGGGCAAGGTTGGCGGGACAGCACCGCCCTCTGTCCTGCCGGACATCTCCCCCTCAGGTGGGGAGATTGGATATCACCCCTGATTTCGCCAATCGCGAACGTTGCAAAAAGAGTGCTGCCGACGAAGCTGCCGATCTCCCCCTCTGAGGGGGAGATGTCCGGCAGGACAGAGGCGCAGCGCATCGACGTCTGCAGGCTGACCTCACGCCTGCTCGGTCGGATAAAGCGTCAGGATGTTGACGTTGACCCGTGGCGGCTGGGTCACCGCATACAGGATGGCGGCGGCGATGTCCTCGCTTTCCAGCTGTTCCATATCGCCCAGCCTTTGCTCGACCGCCTGGCGCACATCGTCGCGCATGTTGCGGGTGAACTCGGTCTTGACGGCGCCAGGCTCGATGCAGGTCACGCGGACGCCGTCCTTGCCGATCTCGCGGCGCAGTGACTCCGCCATTGCGCTCACCGCATGCTTGGTGCCGGAATAGACGACCGAAGGGTGGATGTAACGGCCGGTACCGGACGAGACGACGACGATGTGGCCGGCGCCTTGCCGCTGCATCGACGGCAGTGCAGCATGGATCGGATAAAGCAGGCCGAGAATGTTGACGTCGACCATCCGGCGGTATTCTTCCGGCGTCGTATTGCGGAACGGCGCGGCGACGCCGACGCCGGCAACCGCAAGCAGCATGTCGAGCCGGCCGTACTCCTGCTGGACCCGTTCGACCATCGCCGTGGCTTGCGTTTCGTCGGTGACGTCGACGGCAATCGGCAGTGCTGCGCTGCCGGTCTCACGGATCCGCCTCGCCAGATCGTCCAGGCGCTCAGCGCGCCGCGCGGCAATCGCCAGCGTGGCGCCCTCGGCCGCCAGCGCCAAGGCAGTGGCCTCGCCGATGCCTGAGGAGGCGCCCGTCACCAAGGCGATCTTGCCGCTCAGTTTTCCTGTCCGCATCTTTTTCTCTCCTGACGCTTTGAGCACGCCGTGAAGCTAGGGCGCAGGCTTTCGGGCAACAATGCTGATCGAAAACCGAATCCACTCTTGGGGTTCGTGGGCTCAATACGCGACGGCGCCCGCTCCCCGCAGAATGCCGCAACGCATGCAGGACAGTGCCCTCCGGCAAGCCCATGTGTGCGCAATTTCCTTTGAGCGGACGACCGGGCCTTGACGTGACTGGAGCTGTTGCGTCTTGATATGGGGGCTGCGGGGCTTCGCATGAAAACAGCTGATCGACTATGTCTGCGGGTGGCTTGTTTGCATGCGACGCGCCTGCACGCACCATCGCGATCCTCTCGCGACCGACCGGTCTGAGCGCAAGATGAAGGTCCTCGTCGTCTATTGCCATCCCTGCGCCGACAGCTTCAACGGCGCCGTGCGCGATACGGTGCTGGAGACGCTTGCCGAAAACGGCCATCAGGTCCACCTGCTCGACCTCTATTCGACCGGCTTCGATCCAGTCATGCGCACGCAGGAATGGCGCGGTTACCACGACAAGGCGGCAAATCTGCAATCGGTGCACGAACATGCGCAGGAGCTGCTCTGGGCGGAGGCGGTCGTCTTCATCTATCCGACCTGGTGGTATGGCCTGCCGGCTATGCTGAAAGGCTGGCTGGAGCGCGTGCTGGTGCCGGGCTTCGCTTTCGAGATGCCGACCGCTCGACGCGGCCCGCAGCCCAAATTGCGGCATATACGCCGGGTGATGGCAATGACCACATGCGGCGCCACGCCGCTGATGTCGTGGATCATGGGACAGCCCGGCCGGCGGACCCTGCTGCGCGGCTTCCGCTCCGTCTGCCATCCGCTGTGCCAGACCAAATTCCTGGCGCTCTACCGGATGGACAGTGTTTCGGAAGCCGGGCGCCAGGCGCATCTGCGGCGGGTCAGGAAAGCGGTTGCCGGTCTTGGCCGCGCTGATGCGGTCGCCGCCACAGTGCCTGGCTGATTTGGACCAGGCGAGCCGGCGAGGGGCAGCGGGCGCTCGCTTTGGACAGGCGATAGCTTCGCCGAAGTCGGCGCCCCCCTGATCGCCCTGCCGGGCACTTATCCCCGTGAACGGCAGCGCTATCGCATATGGCGGCCCCCTCATCCGGCCGCTTCGCGGCCACCTTCTCCCCGCTGGGGAGAAGAGCCTGGCATCAACGCAGGCGACCTCCTCTCCCCTCGGGGAGAGGTCAGATTGCCCCGAATTGCCCTTCGCAATTCGGTTGGCAATCCGGGTGAGGGGGCACTTGCCGACGTGCGATTGCCCTGCGGTGAACGGGGAGTCGCTGGCCCATGCGCGTTGACTCTCTCCGTCATTTCTGGAATATTGGAAACATGGATAAGACACTCGCCCTTTCGGCGCTTGCCGCGCTCGGCCAGGAAACCCGGCTGGACGTTTTTCGCCTGCTGGTGCGGGCTGGAGCCGACGGTGTGCCGGCAGGTGAGATCGCCTCGCGGCTCGCCGCGTTCCCGAACACGATGTCGGCTCATCTCAAGATCCTGTCGCATGCCGGCTTGGTGCGGACCGAACGCGAGGGCCGCAGCGTGCGCTACTTTGCCGATATGACCGGCTTTCGCGATCTGCTGGCCTACCTCATGGAGGATTGCTGCAATGGCGCGCCGGAACTTTGCCAGCCTGTCATCCAGGCCGTGACCTGCGATTGATAGCGAGAAGATCCAGCATGGCCAACCTCTCCCGCCGCCTTGTTGCCGAGGCCCTCGGCACGGCTCTGCTGGTCGCCACCGTGGTCGGTTCCGGCATCATGGCTGACAGGCTGAGCAGCGATGTCGCCGTCTCCCTGCTCGGCAACACCTTGCCGACCGGGGCGATCCTGGTCGTGCTCATCACCATATTCGGGCCGATATCCGGAGCGCACTTCAACCCGGCGGTGACGCTGGTATTCGCGCTTCGACGCGAGATCGAAACGAACGCAGCGCTGGCTTATGTCGCCGCCCAGATTGCCGGCGGCATTGCTGGAACGTTGCTCGCGCATGCGATGTTCGAACTGCCGATCCTGCAAGTGTCGGCGACGGTGCGGACCGGAAGCGGGCAATGGATTGCGGAGCTGGTTGCCGCCTTCGGGCTGGTCTTCACCATCCTCGCCGGCTTGCGTTTCCGTCCGGATTCGATCTCCTGGCTGGTCGGGCTCTATATCACCGCCGCCTACTGGTTCACCGCATCGACATCCTTCGCCAATCCGGCCGTCGCCATCGCCCGAGCGTTCTCCAACACTTTTGCCGGCATCCGCCCCGCCGATCTGCCGGGCTTCATCGGCGCCGAACTTTTGGGCGCGTTGCTCGCCATGGCATTGGCAGGGTGGCTGCTCGCCCAACCGAAACCAGTCGGACAGATGAAAGCTGCGCAATGACCATCACCATCTACCACAACCCCGATTGCGGCACCTCGCGCAACACGCTGGCCATGATCAGGCAGTCCGGCGAGGAGCCTGAAGTGATCGAATATCTGAAAAACCCGCCGTCGCGCGAAAAACTCGTCGAACTGATCGCAGCGATGGGCATGACGCCGCGCCAATTGCTGCGCGAAAAGGGCACGCCCTATGCCGAACTTGGCCTGGGCGACCGCAAGTGGAGCGACGACCAGACCTCGATTTCATGCTAGCGCATCCGATCCTGATCAACCGGCCGATCGTGGTGACGCCGCTCGGCACCGTGCTTGCTCGACCCTCCGAAGCCGTGCTCGATATCCTGCCCAATCCGGATATCGGCCCGTTCACCAAGGAGGACGGCGAGGTCGTGATCGACGTCAGCGGCAAGCGCGTCGCCTAGAGACCAGCTTATTTCGATCTTTGTCGAAATTCTCTTGACGTGCAGCGATTCTGGAAATAGCTTATTTCCATGAAACTCGAAAAAGCAGCCTCGCAACTTGAAGCCCTCGGCAGCCCGACGCGGTTGCAGCTCTATCGGACGCTGGTGCGGGCGGGCGATGAGGGGCTGCCGGTCGGGCGCATCCAGGACAGATTGGGCATCGCTGCCTCGACGCTGTCGCATCACCTCAAGCGGCTGGTCGACACCGGCCTGGTGACACAGGAGCGCCAGGCGACCACGCTGATCTGCCGGGCCAACTATCCCGCCATGAACGGGCTCATCGGATACCTCGCAGACGAATGCTGCGCCGACGCCACCTGTGCGCCGGCATCGGCGGAAGCGGCCGCCAAAACGGCGGCGTGATTTTTTTGGCATTATAATTCGAAATTACCGGAAGGATGGAAGACATGGAGATGGTCGAAAAACTCCCCGTTGCGGTGATCGGCGCCGGGCCGGTCGGTCTGGCGGCAGCCGTCCACCTCATCGCGCAGGGCATTCCTGTCAAAGTCTACGAAGCCGGCAATGCGGTTGCATCCAATCTCAGGGATTGGGGCCATGTCCGTGTGTTCACGCCCTGGCGCTATTGCGTCGATCAGGCGGCCAGAAACCTGCTCGAGGCGCATGGCTGGCGGATGCCTGAGCCCGAGGCATTCCCGACCGCGGACGACCTCGTCGCGGATTATCTCGAGCCGCTTGCAGGGCTTCCGCAATTGTCGCCGTCGATCGAAGCCGGCGCCCGGGTCGTCCGCATCTCGCGCTGGGGCGCCGACAAGGTGCTGAGCAAGGGACGCGAGAACCGGCCGTTCATGCTGGCGGTCGAGACTGCCGATGGTACAAGACGCGACAGCGCCCGTGCCGTCATCGATGCTTCGGGAACCTGGCAAATGCCGAACCCGCTCGGCGCCGGCGGAATTCCTGCAGAAGGCGAAGCCGAGTTTGCCGACCGCATCGCCTACGGCATTCCCGATATCCTTGGCCGCGATCGCAGCCTTTATGCCGGCAAGACGACGCTGGTTGCCGGCTCCGGCCATTCGGCCGCCAATGCGTTGCTGGATCTCGCCAGCCTGGCAAATGTGGACGCCGGCACGGCTTTCATCTGGACAACGCGTGGCACCGACCTGGTGCGCATCTATGGCGGCGGCGATGCCGACCAATTGCCGGCACGCGGCGAACTCGGCGCCGAAGTGCGCGAACTCGCCGAGAGCGGCGGCGTCAGGCTGGTGACGGGCTTTGCAGCCGTTTCGATCCGCGATGCCGACGGCCGGATGGTCGTCGAAGGCCACACCAGGGACGGCTTGCAGGCCCTTGGCCCGGTCGACCGCATCATTGCGGCGACCGGACAACGCCCGGATCTCTCGCTGACCCGCGAGCTTCGGCTCGAGCTCGATCCGTGGCTGGAAAGCGTCAAGGCATTGGGACCGTTGATCGATCCCAACGAGCACTCCTGCGGCGACGTGCCACCGCACGGCCATCGCGAGCTCAGCCATCCCGAGCAAGGGTTCTATACAGTCGGCATCAAGAGCTATGGCCGCGCACCGACCTTCCTGCTGCTGACCGGATATGAGCAGGTCCGCTCGGTCGCGGCGGCGATCGCCGGCGACATGATTGCGGCCGACAATGTCCAGCTTGTGCTGCCCGAGACCGGGGTCTGCACCGTGCCGAGGATCGGCATTGCCGACAAGGGTTGCTGCGGCGGTCCGGCGCCGGCAGCGGTGGATGCCTGCTGTGTCGCCGACGCCGAGGCGAAGGCGGTCGGCAAAGGCGGCTGTGGCTGCAGCGTCGCGGCATGAGCCTTTCGCCGCCTTCGCCGGCCATCTTGCGCAGCCGCGGCGCAATCATCACGGCGCTTGGCCTGACGCAGATCATGGCGTGGGGGTCATCCTACTATCTTCCCGCGGTCATCGCGCCGGCGGTCTCCTCCGATACCGGCTGGCCGCTGGCATGGGTTGTCGGCGGCCTGTCTCTCGGCTTGCTCGTGGCGGGATTGATCTCTCCGCGAGTCGGGTCGTCGATCGAGCGGCATGGCGGCCGCAATGTCCTGGCGTTCAGCGCCGGATGCATCGGGGTCGGCCAGATCGGGCTGGCCGTTGCCCCCAACCTTGCGGCCTATATCGCTGCCTGGCTGGTCATCGGCCTGGGCATGGGGGCGGGGCTCTACGATGCCGCTTTCGCAACGCTTGGCCGCCGCTACGGCCATGGCGCGCGCTCCGCCATCACCGCGCTGACGCTGTTCGGCGGTTTTGCCAGCACGATCTGCTGGCCGATCTCGGCCTTGCTGCTACAGGAGGTCGGCTGGCGCGGCACCTGCCTGGCATACGCGGCTGTTCAGTTGGTGATTGCGCTTCCGCTCTATCTGGTGATCCTGCCCCGCGAGGCGCCGAAACCGCCAGTCAGGCCAGGATTGCCAGTCGGGCCAGGATTGAACCAGGCGCCGCCGGCCTGCGAAGGCAATCCCGATCCGTCGATCATGATCGTTTTGGCCGCCACACTTACGCTCGCGGCGGTGATCTCCTCGACGCTGTCGGTGCACCTGCTCACCATCCTGCAAGGCAGCGGCATGGCGCTGGCCGCGGCCGTCGGGCTCGGCGCGCTGGTCGGCCCGTCCCAGGTGGCGGCGCGCGCGATCGAGATGACCATCGCGCGCTACCACCATCCGATCCTGACCAAGTTTGCCTCGGTTACCTTCGTCGCGATCGGCGTTTCGGCGCTCTGGGCCGGCATGCCAGTCATCCCGTTGGCGCTCGGCTTCTACGGCGCGGGCATCGGCCTCGAATCCATCGCGCGGGGGACGTTGCCGCTCGCGCTGTTCGGCTCGAACGGCTACGCGAAGCTGATGGGCCGCCTCGCCATGCCGAGCCTGATCGCCCAGGCAGCGGCACCCTCGGTCGGCGCCTTGCTGCTGGAGCGCTTCGGTCCGCATGGCACGTTGGCCGCGCTTTCCGGTCTGGCGCTGGCCAACGTCATCCTCGCATGCGGCCTGGGGTGGCGGATGCTCCGCTGGCGGCAATCGCAGGTTCAAACTCGGTAGGATTTCGACCTGCGTTCAGCGCCGTCAACTGGAGAGCGGGAGATCGTCCAAGGGATCGACAAGGAAGGACGCGGCAATCAGATCGTCCGCGTCGAGGCGCAGTGAACCTTTGGCGCCGCCCATAATGGCGGCAACCTTTTGAAACGTCTTGATCTCGTGCTCGGTAATCTGGGCACTTTGCATTCTGGATTTGAGGTCAGCAACGCGCAGCCCCAAACTGTGGGACATTCCGATTTTACGGTTCGACATGGTAAGATGCTCCTCCCCGGCCCATGTTTGTTTTGCCACCCGCCCTTATTCGCATTTCCTCCGCCTGCCTAAATATGAGGCATCGCGAATACAGCGCCCGAACGCCCGATGCAAGGGAAGGTTCCGGCGCGCAGAGGTCACGAAATAATAACAAGAAGGAAGCACGGCCGATGGTCCGGCCGGAGATAGGACTTAGGTACGACGCCCCGCCAGACAGAGGGCTCCGGTGGCTTATCGGCTGGCGAGGACCATGCGGTTGCCTTCGCTGTCGCGAAACTCCGCCACCGTGCGCCCCGGCTGCCACGTCGCCTCATGCGGTTCGGTGACGATCTCGACGCCGCCCGCCTTCAACGCCGCGATCATTGCTCCGACATTTTCGTCGACCAGCACCAATACGGGCTCCGCGCCGGGGGCGTCATCGGCGCGCCTGATGAAATGCAGGTTCGTCACGGCATGCGGAAATGCCAGCTCGATCCAGCGCCAGCCGCCATCGCCCATCTTCTGGTCGGCCAGCACCTGACAGGCGAGATGCCTGGTGTAGAACGCCTTGGCGCGGTCCTGGTCGAATACCGGAAGCTCGGCAAACTGGATATGCATGATCGTCTCTCCTGCTTGATGGCTGCCGCGCAGCCGCCCACGCGGGAAAGACGATGCGGGCGACCGAAAAGATTCTTCGGCAAGGAGAATCTTTTCAGCGCAGCCGGTCGTCCTTCGTTCATACCAACCAATCAGGAGACGACGATGGACTACGCGCTCATTCGATACGGTGTGAACCAAGCCGACCTGGCAGATAACCGCGCGCTGGTCGAAAAAGTGTTCGAAGCGCTGGGCGAGGCGGCACCGCCGACGGTGCGCTATCTGGTGCTCGAGCTGGACGACGGCTCGTTCGTCCACATCGTTGGCCAGGACCGCGATTCCTCGGCGCTGACCGGGCTTGCCACCTTCAAGGCATTTACGGAAAACCACGCGCAGCGCCGTTCGACCCCGGCAATGAGATCGCCTGTCAAAGTTATCGGCAACTACCGTATGCTGGCGGATCAGAAGGCGGGATAGCGCCTGCCATGCCGCCCGCGCAGAAATGGGATGCTACGCCGAAAATGAACAGGGCGACTTTGGAGGCGATGCTCGTCGGGTTGCGGCCAAGGCTGCATCGCTACTGCGCGCGCATGGCCGGCTCGGTGATCGACGGCGAGGACATCGTCCAGGAGGTGCTGATCAAGGCGCTACAGGCGATCGACGGCGGCGCCATGGTCGAACGGCCGGAGCAATGGCTGTTTCGCATTGCCCACAATGCCGCGCAGGATCACCTGCGGCGGCGCAATCGGGAAAGGTCGCGCATGACCGAGGCCGACATGAGCGTGATCGAAGATCCCTCCGGCAGCGCCGACAGCCGGCTCGCCGCCCAGACCGGCCTGCGCTCCTTCATGCGGCTTTCGGTGTCGCAGCGCAGCGCCGTGATCCTGGTCGACGTGCTCGGCCTCAGCCTGCATGAGACCTGCGAAGTGACCGGCGCGACGCTCGCCGCCACCAAGGCCGCGCTGCATCGCGGGCGGGCGCAGCTCAAGCTGCTGGCGCTGCAGCCCGAGCAGGCGCTCGCGCCGAGGCTCGACGCCGACGACGAGCGCCGGCTGCGGCGCTATGTCGACCTGTTCAACGCGCGCGACTTCGACGCGGTCAGGGCACTGATAGCCGAGGACGTCCGGCTCGATGTCGTCAACCGCGTCCGTCTGCGCGGCAAGGCCGAGGCGTCGACCTATTTCGGCAATTACGACCGTATCAGCGACTGGACATTGTCGCTCGGCTTCGTCGACGGCAGGCCGGCAATCCTCATCCGCAACCCGCAAGCGGCCGACGGCGCCGTGCGCGGCTTCATGCTGGTCGAATGGGCGGGCGATGAGGTCATCCAGATCCGCGACTTCCGCTATGCACCGTGGTGCCTGGTCGATGCGGAGATTGAAACGGTCGAAGGGTGAAAAACCCGGCCCATTTACAACTCCTTTTCGGCTAGTTCGCGAAAGGCGTCGGGAACCGACCGCTGTAGTCCGAGCGCGACCGAGGCATAGCCGACCGCCTCCCAGCCGAAGCGGTCGCGGATCTTGTCGATGGCGCGATCCGCGGTCCAGCGCGCCGCGCCCTTCCGGGTACCGGGGCGGCGGCGGTCATCGTCGAGCCCGAGCGGCAGTTCCAGTTGCAGGCCGGCATGCTGCTCCAGATGCGATACGGCGATCGCCAGCAGCGAGATTGTCTTTTCGTGCGGATGGTCGATGAGCACCTTGCGCACCAGCGCCTCGGCGATCTCGGCCAGCATGGCGGTTGCCGAAATCGGTTGGTCGAGCGTGATCGAGCGCGTCACCGAACGCAAATCGGCAAAGCGGACGCGAACCGTCACCGTGCGGCCGGGCCGGGATTTCGCCCGCAACCTGGTGGCGACCCTGTCGGCCAGATGCAGCAAAGCGGGCACGAAGACGTCCTCTTCGGCCGGTTTTCGGCCAAGCGCCGATTGCGCGCCGGCCGATCGCGCGCGGCGCTGCGTCTCGAGCTTGCGCGGATCGCGGTTCCACGCCAGCGCGTTGAGTTTCTCTCCCGCCGCCGGCCCGAGCAGGCGCTCCAGCGCCCCACCATTGGTTCTCGCCAGCTCGCCGATGGTGTTGACGCCGATGCCGGCCAGCCGCTCCCTGGTGACCGGGCCGACACCCCACATCAACTCGACCGGCAGGTGATGCAGGAACTCCAGCTCGTGGCGCGGATCGACCACCACCAGCCCGTCGGGCTTTGCGACCTGTGAGGCGATCTTGGCCAGGTGCTTGGTGCGGGCTACGCCGACCGAGATCGGCAGGCCGAGCTCGGCCCGCACGCGGCGGCGGATCTTGCCGGCGATCTCGGCCGGCGAGCCGAACAAATGGGTGCAGCCGGCGACGTCGGCAAAGGCCTCGTCGATCGAAATCCGCTCGACCACCGGCGTGAAATCGCCGAGCACCTTGATCGCCGCATCGCCCAGCCGCTGATAGTCCTTGAAATGGCCGCCGACGAAAATGAGTTGCGGGCAGAGTTCCCGCGCCCGCCGTCCCGGCATGCCGCCGCGCACGCCGAACGCCTTGGCTTCATAGGATGCGGCGAGCACTACCCCGCCGCCGACGGCAATCGGCTTGCCGCGCAAGGCCGGGTCGAGCAATTGTTCGACCGAGGCATAGAAGGCATCCAGATCCGCGTGGAGGATGTTGGCTTCCATCCGGCCCCGTCGCCCGCGGCGGCTCGAACGCCGCATTGTCTCGAGTTGCGATAGGAACATAAAGAGAACATTGTGGGTGGATTGTCAAGCAGCGCGGAGGCTGCCGCCGATGACGGGCGGACGGCAATGTTCAGCCGCGCAGCCGATCGCGGGCCTGCATCAGCGCGAATCCCAACAGGTTCTCGCCGCGCCACAGCAGCGGGTTCACCGCCCTCTCGTCATCCGCCGCAAGACCGATGCCCCACACCCGGTCGACAGGGCTCGCCTCGACCAGCACCCGGTCATGCGTCGACAGCAGATATTCGCGCAGCGCCGCGTTCTGGCGGAACTTCTGAAAGCTCCCTTCGGTGACGATGCGATATTTGTCGGCATCCCATTTGGTGCCATCGAAGCCGCTCACCTGGCGGCCAAGTTGCTTTGCCTGCTTGGGGCTGGCCGCCCTGAGGATTTGCGTTGCCGTCTGAGCGTCACCGAACAGGCGAGCCTTCTCGGCCATCATCCAGTGTTCGGCAGTCGGATAGCTCAGGCCATCGACGATAAAGGGCGCATGCCACCACTGACTGAAGCACGACGTGGTTATGCGGCCGTCCTTGGACGGCTGGTGGCCCCAAAAGAACAGAAACTTCTGATTGGGTTTTGCGCGAAAGGCTTTTTCAAGCCAAGGTCCGGTCGTAAATCATGGGGCGGATGGAGAAGGGCGAAGGGGCGGCTTGTCAATGCTCCATTCAGAGTGGGGTAGCGAGGATGAGCGGTCGGTGCTGAATGCGATGAAATGCTGATCTACAGGGCCATCTTGTAGCCGAGATGACTGGCGGTGAAACCGAAGCGCTCGTAAAAAGCGTGCGCCTCGAGTCGACCTTTGTCCGTGGTGAGTTGGACGAAGCTGCAATTGCGCGAACGGCACGTTTCAATCGCCCATTCGATCATCAGCTTGCCGACGCCGCGAGAGCGCCATTGCCGGGCGACGCGAACGCCTTCGATCTGGCCGCGCCAGGCGCCTTTCCTCGAAATGCCTGGAAGGAAGCTGAGCTGCAGCGTTCCGACCACTTGCCCGGCGTCGACGGCCACGGCCAGCAACTGGTTGGGATCGGTATCGATTGCGCTGAAGGCGTCGAGATAGGAGGAGGCTAGCGGCGTGGAGGCGTCTTCCCGGTCTGCGCCGAGCACATCGTCGGCAAGCATTGCAACGATCGCCAGCAGGTCAGGCGCCTGGGCACGACGGAATTCGATCTCGCTCATCGCCTGGACATACGGCGCGGATTTGGCGGTCGCAATATCCGTTTTGACCCGCAAGGGAGGCCCGCGCCTTCAGGCGGTCTCAAACGCCCAGAGGCGCTGGCCGTAGCGGCGGAAGAAGCGGGCGAAGAGGCGTTGTTGCCTGGCGCGGGCGAGGTCGGCGGCGCGCCTTTCCTGCCGCCAGCGCGGCATGTTGTGGAACATCGAAAGGAAGCAGGCGGCGTCCTCGAGTGCCTCCTCGGCTGACTGCGCCGGGCGGATCGCCGCCAGGAACAGAGCGCGGCTCGGCTTCATCTGGTCAATCGCCGCCTTGCGCTGGCGATGACCCTGGCGTGCCTTGCGGATGCCGTCCTGGCGGATGGCCGCGAAAGCCGCAAGCATGGCCGGACTGTCGCCGCTATAGCCGCAGGCATGGGCGAACTGGGCTGGGTCCATCGTCGTTCCCTTGCTGCCGGCCGGCCGCGGTTCTGTGGCTCGCGCCGATTCCAGTCCGCAGCAAGATATAAGCATAACTCAAATAATTGAACAAGTGAAACTTTCACGTTGATGTAAGCGGAACCGACTCGACTCCGCTCCAAAAACCGATAATGATGTGAACAAAGCAGGAACAACGATGGGGATGGCCATGGCATTGGCGGGCAAGGAAGCGACGATCGCCGATGTTGTGTCGATTGCCGTCGAGTGCATCGACTGCGGCCGCAACAGGTGGTGGAAGCCGGCCGAGCTGAAGCGGCATGGCGTGATGCCCGAGACACCGCTGGCCGCACTTTCGGGGCGCCTGATCTGCAAGGCCTGCCGGGCGGACGGCCTGCCGGGCGCCGCCGTTTCGATCCAGGCCGCCTTCATCGACGACCGGCAGCGGGCCCGCGCCGAGGCGCTCCTGCTCAATGGTCGAGAGCTGGAGCAGTCGAGGCGGGCTTGAGGGGAGGGCGTGCTGCTCTTCCCTTCTCCCCTTGTGGGAGAAGGTGGCCGAGCGAAGCTCGGTCGGATGAGGGGTGTCGCTACTATGAAGACGTAAGGCTCTAAAAATCGTTCCGTATTTTTGACGCCGAGTTTCTTCGAGCACCCCTCATCCGGCTCGGCGCTGTGCGCCGATCCACCTTCTCCCACAAGGGGAGAAGGGAAAGCCCCTCAATACCCCAGCAATTCCTTGAGCGGGATGACGCGGAAGACGTTCTTGATGGCGTAGCGGTTGAAGGTCAGCGTCTTCGGCGGGTTGTACTGTTCGACGATCAGCTCAGCGGCGGTGCGCTTGACCAGCTTCTTGATGAAAGCCTTGCCATTTTGCTCGTTCTCCTCGGGCAGCGTCTCGATCACCACATGGTCGCCGGGCAGCGCTTCGCGGCCGCCGCAATAGATCATCTCGCCGGGCTCGTAGCGCGGCACCATGGAATCGCTCAGCACGTGCAGCGCAAATACATTGCGCAGATGCCGGATCCCCGGCGGCCGCTGGACATAGCCGGCCGGCTGGCCGTTGAAGGTGAAGTCGCCATCGTCGCCGCCGACGGCTGTGCCGAGAAGCTGGATGTCCATCGGCCCGGCGGGCAGGGGGCCGGGATCGGTGACGATCTCGGCATCGGCGACCGGTCCGGCGTCGTCGAGGAAAACGACCTCGCCCTTGCCGAGCGCCACCGGGTCGACGCGCAGGAAAGCGGCGGTCTTCAAAAGGTTCTCGGTCTTGGGCAGGTTGCGCCCGGTCTCCCAGTTACCGACGGCAGCGACGTCGGTGTCGTTGTGCTCGGCAATGTGACGCATCACCAGGCCGCGCTGCTTGCGCGCCCGGCGGATCGCCGCTCCGACCTTGATCGACAGTGCAGTTTTCGCCATGGCTCCATCTGAGGCATAAGATTCGGTTTCGTCTATGCAAGAGTCGCTTGCATTTTGATTTGAGTTATGCTCTTATGTGGGCATGCACAAGTCGCTTCACCAGCTTTCGGTCATCGAATCCGCCGTTCAGCGCGCCGGCAGCGCTCGCCTGGGGGCGGTACCGCAAACGATCGCCAAGGCCGTGCATGTGCCAACCCTTTCCCCTTCGTCGCGGCTGTCCTCCTCCCCGGCCGGGACGATGCCCGAGGCTCGCGCCTCGGATCCGGCAGCGCAAGCGGCCGGAACGGCCGGAGCCGTTCCCCTCACGGCTCCGGCCACGAATTACCTGCCGGCCGGCAATCCGGATGCTGCGGTTTCCTGCATCCGTACCGAAGACGGCACGGTCATCGCGTTCGACAAGCGGACGGGCAAGGCAGTGTCCGGCGCAACAAGGCAGGCGGCCGAGATGAAGCTCGATCGTAGCAGACCACGCGAAGGCTGACCGGCTTTCGCGCCTGAGGCCGGCGAAGCCGGCGCTGCACACAACCACCTTTGTAGGGAATGAAACATCATGGCCGCCCGCTATTCCGCCTCGGAATTGGAACAAATCGAGAACTGGCTGATGAGCGGACTGTCGGCCGCGAAGATCGCCACCAGGCTCGGTGCGCGGCGTGGTAGCCCGGTCTCACGCGCGGCCATCATCGGCATCGTCCATCGCACCGCCCGTTTGCGCACCATCGGCCTTGCCAGATCCAAGGGCCGGTGTGGCGGACGGTCGGGCGGCCGGCTCGGAAATTCGGCGCCTGAGCCATCAAATGCCGCAGGCCAAGCGGAAGCGGCTCCGAAGGCCGAGCCACGCTGCCGCCCGACAAGGCTGTCGGCCAGGCTGGCGCCGCCGGCCTGGCAGCCGGGTCCGGCTCGGATCACCGGGACCGATGGCGCGCCGCTCGAAATGCCGGCGCCGCGCCCGATCGCCGCCGGCGGCCGCCAGCCGCATTTCGCCGCCATGCGCCTCATCGATTGCCTGTTCGAGCGCTGCCGCGCGCCGCTCGACACGACGTTACAGGAGGATGCGGAAAACGACGCCCCCGGCAGCCGCCCCGGTTTGGACATGCTGTGCTGCGGACTGCGCACGAAGCCATCGAAAAGCTACTGCGCCTATCACGCGGCGCGCTTCCTGCGCACGCTGCCGGCCGAAGTGATTTGAGCCTGCTGGATGACGGAAGTTCGCCAGAGCCCGACGACGGAAAACCAGGAGGACCGAACCGATGAGCACCAAAACCGTCCAGAAGATCAAAACCAGGCTGCCGCGATTGCCGAAGGGCGAGGCCGAGCAGGTGCGCATCCGCAAGGAGATCGGCCATGATTTCGCGCTGAAGGACGACCGGTTCGGCCGCAAGCGGCTGGCCAAGGGGACGCAGGAGGGCGCGCGCCTCTATGAGGTCTCCAATGACGGCCACACCGCGACCGGCGGCATCGTGCGGGTGCGCAATGTCGACCCGCTGAGCGGCCTCACCTCGCTGTCGCGCCAGCAGCGCGAGGCGGGGATGCGCTACCGCCAGGATTTTCGCGACTCGTCGGAGGCAACCGCCAAGCCGATGGCCTGGGCCGAGCGCGTCGACGGCGGCCGCACCGGCAGCGGCGTCGCCGAACACATCCTGTCCGCCGGCCGCGACCATGCCGAGGCCACCAGGGCGCTTGTCCATTGGGAGATCGCCGGCATCGTGCAAAAGGTCTGCTGTGCCGACACAACGGTGAAGAGCCTGGCCGAACAGGCCGGCGAGCCGCGCGACGTGGTGGTGAAACTACTCAAGATCGGGCTCGACATATTGGCCGTGCATTACGGCATGATGCTGATGCGCAAGCCGAGATGAGGAGCCCGCCGATCCGGCCGGCACTACCGGCCGGATCGATCCGTCAACGACGGCAGACACGGATTCTTTCGATAATCCGGTGGTGATGACGCCAGTGCCTGATGACTTCTGTGTGGCAGCGCCGGTGGTATCGGTACCGGTAGCGCGGCGCGTAGTCCTCGTTATAGACATCATAGCGGTAACGGGGGACGTACTCATCGTCGTAATCGGAATACCGATGGTGGCGATAGTAATAGTCGTCGTCATAGCCGCTGCCGATGCCGATCGTGACACTGCCGCCGGCATTCGCCGGGCCGATCACGGAAGCCGCCGAGGCGATGGCGATCACCGAGGCAAGCAGGAGCTTCTTCATAGCTACCTCCTTCTTTAACGTCCCTCTAATAGAAAAACCCGCGAGGCGCAGCCTCGTTCCATAGATTGGCAAGATGTAACGAACGGACGAGCCCGAAGTTTAGCGCCTGCCGGCGCGAAAATGCCGCTGCTGCGGCGGGGTCGGATCGCCGACGCAGCGTGACCGCTCCTCTCATCAAACAGCGGCAATCGCGCGTCAGTCCCGTCTTTTGCCAACGTCTGCCTACAGAACGTGGCCCAGTTCCAGCAAAACGAAGGCGGTCGCACCCAGCACAGCGAGGGCATAGGCCGCATAAAGAACAAGCAGCATCACCTCAAAGTCCCGGACGAAGCTTGCGGCAATCCTGGTCTCCTTGGGCTCCGCTGTCTCGATGCGGTCGGTTTCCAGCTGCTCCGTTGCCACGACGAGGCAGACGATCCTGTCGTTGTCGGCCGCCTGTAATATCCGTTCGGTCAAATCGACGGCAATCACCGGGTCCTCGGCCAACTGGTCCCGCGGTAGCCGGCTTTCAGTGACGGTCTGGATTTCACGCTTTCTCACGCACGCATAATTGCGTCGACTAAATTAGGTTCCACTAAAATACATAGATTGCCTCGGACCCGATCGCCATGGGTGAGGCGTGAGCCCAGCTGGGCGTGGAACCCCCGCCCGAGGGCCGCATTTGTCGGCTGTCGAGGCGAATCTCGATCCGCATCCTCCGATCAAAGGGCGCGGGCTTCTTCATTGGCTGCTACGATGCGCCAGTGGGTAGATCGCAATGCTAAAGCTGCCAAACCTTCATATCGCGAACGCAGCGCCGACGTCTTCGGTGCTGACCGGTTATGACGAAGATCGCATGCTTACTTATATCCGGCTGCTCGACGCTTCGGCGGAAGGAACCGATTGGCGCGAGGTCGCCCGCATCGTCCTGCATATGGATCCGGAACGGGAGCCGGAGAGGGCTTTCCGGGCGTGGGCGACACATCTGGCGCGTGCACGATGGATGACCAGGAAGCGGAACGAACTGCGCCAATTGCATGATGAGTGGTGGGGGTGAGCACCATCCAAGCGGAACTGCCGTCCCGGTCTGGCCGTTGAGGGAGGAGGCCAACATGGAAAAGCGACCAATGACTTCTTGGCGAGCCAATACTTTCGAGCTGTGCTGCCTTCTTGCAGTTCCGCTGTCGCTTATCCTTACGGTTTTCCTGGCGGGTCTCATCCTCAGCTGACGCCCGCATGGTTGTTTGCTGGGGCTGGTGGGTCGGATCCGACAAGATTCGGAACCGTTACTTTACAGCCGCCGCCATCACATCCGAAAACAGCGCCCGTTCCACTGCCGGTTCCAGCGTTTCGGCGAAGGGCGTCGCCAGGTGGTGGCGGTCGCGGAAGGCTAGTTTGCCGTCGATGAAGACATGGCAGGTGGTCTGGTCGCAAAAGCGGTCGGTCATGTCGATGTAAGCAGCGTTCGGTGTCGAGCGCACGATGTCGCGCTCGACGGTGGCGATGTCGTCGTTTGCCGCCAGGATCCTCGGCGTGTCGCATGTCGCGGGCGTCTGGCCCCGCCACAGCGCCCGCGCCACGCATTTGTCGGCGTAGCTTGCATTGTAGGGAACGTCCCTGATGACCGCGACCTTGATGCCCGCCTGGCTGAAGGCTTGAAGCGTCCAGGTGAGGCCCGTCCGCCATTGCGCTTGCCAATTGGCGTGCTTCAACTCCTCGGGCGATTCCTTCATCACATTGCCGATCGAGAATTCCGAGATGACCACCAGTTGGGGATGCAGCGCGATGATGTCCTTGACCGACTGCTCGCGCCATTGATCGCATTCGGTGTAGTCGCGCTTCAGCCGCCAGTTCCAGGTCGTCACCCGCGAAGCCCGGCAGGAAGATTTGAGAAAGGTGACGACGCGAAAGTTGTTCTTCTCGGCCGCCTTGATCAGCGGCGTCGACCAATGGTCGGCATGCGAGTCGCCGAACAGCACGACCGAGCGCTGGGCATCCTTGCGGCCGAACATGCAGGGTTTTGGCTTGACGGTTTCGAAATCGAGCACGCAGCCGCCATTGGTCGCGCGCACGGTGGAGAGTTGGGCGGCACTGTCGGCGATGACGTGCTGTTCGGGGCTGAGATTGTGCTCGGCAAAGCGCGCATTGCCATAGGCTGCGACCACGCCGGCGCCGGTCAGCGCGACGGCGGGCACCAGCGCCCGCGCTGCTCCGGCCATCAGCCAGCCGTTGCGGCGGATCGGGTTCTCGATGAAATGATAGGTGAACATCGATAGAACCAGCGTCAGTGCCGCGCAGGCAAAGCGGCCGAGGATGGACAGGCTGGGAACCACCATCGCCGCATAGACAATGACCGGCCAGTGCCAGAGATAGAGCGAATAGGACAGCCGGCCCAACCATTGCATGGGGGCCAGCGCCAGCACGGCGCTCGGCAGATTGCGGCCGCCGCTGCCGCTGAGCAGCAGCAGCACTGTGCCGGCGACAGGCGCCAGCGCATTCACCCCGGGAAACGGCGAATCTTCGTCCAGCATCAGATAGGCCCAGGCGATCAGTGCCAGACCGAGGCATGCCTGGAGAGTGGCCAGTAATGGCCGGTCGCGCCAGATCTTTGCCGGTGCCATGGTCGCCAGGCCGCCGGCGGCGAATTCCCAGGCCCTGAGCGGCGAGAAATAGAAGGCCCAGGGCTGCGACACTTCCGTCAGCCAGGCGCAGGCGGCGAAGGAGGCCGCGCCGGCGACGCCGATGACGACGATAGCAGTGCGCTTGCCGGGGCGTAGCCATGCGGCGGCAAGCAGCAGCGCCGGCCATGCCAGATAGAACTGTTCCTCGACCGACAGCGACCAGAAGTGGATGAACGGGTTGTTGGTGGCGTCGGCGGCGAAATAGTCGAACGACCAGCGGATCAGCCAGAGGTTGATCATGTAGGCGGAGGCGAACATGGCGCCTTTCGAATAGAGCGCCTGTTCCTCCGGCGACAGGATGAAGTAACCCGCGAACAGCGTGGCAAGGATGACGAACAGTGCCGCCGGCAACAGGCGCCGGGCGCGCCGGGCATAGAAACGCCAGAGGTTCAGCCGCCCGGTTTCGGTGATTTCTGTAACCAGGTGCCGGGTGATCAGATAGCCGGAGATGACGAAGAAGATGTCGACGCCGGCAAAGCCACCGGGCAGGCCGGAGAGACCAAAATGGAAGGCGATGACACCCGCCACCGCCAGCGCGCGCAGCCCTTCGATGTCAGGCCGAAATGATGCCGACACAATCACCTCATACAAGGAATGCCCACCTCGCAGAGGCTCGACCCGCTGCGCCGATATTGCAATGCAACAAATCTAACGCAGTGCAACATAGGGGGAGGGCGCAGCTCCTCCAGCTCCTCGCGCGGGGGCGATTCACTCACATGAGCGATTCAGTCATGAGGGCGATTGATATGGAAGCGAAGGGTGCCGAGGCGATCACGCCTTTTTCAAAAACTCGGTCTTCAGCACCAGGCCCTTCACCTGCTTGGTGCTGCATTCGATCTCGCCGGGATTGCCGGTGAGGCGAATATTCTTCACCAGCGTGCCGCGCTTGATCGTCTCCGACGTGCCTTTGACCTTGAGATCCTTGATCAGGGTCACGGAGTCGCCCTCGTGCAGCGCCGTGCCATTGCTGTCTCTTACGATCGCGTCGGTCATGGCAGGTCTTTCGGGGAGCTCCGGTGCGGAGGTGGTTGGCTCATTACCCGGCCTATCTCACGGTTGGCGGCGAGGTCAAGCGTGCTGGGGTCGAGCCCACTGGGTCAAGCGTGCCGGCGGCCAAACGTGCCCGACCGGCAATGCTATGTGGACGGCCAACCGGAAAACTCGGTTGCGAGCAGAACCCCCCGGGCGGTAGTGGTATTGCCGCTCCGCGACATGCGCTCCGACCAAGCCGTCCTACATGCCCATGGCGCCACGGCAATCGAACAAAAGCCGTAGCCTTCATTACGTGGATATTCCGGCACGAGTTCAAATGGCTGAGCGCTCGCCGGTGCGGACAGGAAGGTCGCACAATGGCGGAGCTGCCCGCCCTTTCGCTTGGTCCGTTATTGCAATCGGCAAGAAGCCGGCGGTCACTTGTTGAGCTGCATGGCCATCTTGCAGAAGTCGGCATGCGTCTTGGCAATGCCTGCGTCGCTGCATTCCTTCAGCATCATGGCCCGGTCGCTTGTGGACATGGCCATCCATGCCGCCTTGAATTCGGCTTCCGACTTCATGCTCTTCATGCCGGCGTCGGTGAAGAAGGGCGTCATTTTCTGCGGATCGTCGAGCGCCGAAGTGCCAGTGGCACCGGCGGCAAGCGCTGCGCCGGTCATCATCGAAAGCGCCATCGCGCCCATGCAAAGCATCTTGATATTCATGATCATTCCTCCTGAGCTGCTGCTTTGAGGTTGTCCATCAGCGATCTACGAAGGAACGGCGTTTTGACCCAAAAGTTCCACGTTTCGGCGCAGGCATGGAACAGGATTGCCCGTGACGCCATTAATGCAAAAAATTCTACCATGACTGAATTGCCGCGCTGCCGACCAGGGCAATCTGGGTGAGATGCTGCGAAGTTGCACGCCGGCTCAATATGCCCGATCATGGCGATGGCGGGGCGGAGGTATCAAGTGGCGGCAAATCGTCGAAACGGCGCGCACCTGTCGGAGCCCCGGCAGGCGGGCATTGTTTCCGCGGCCAGGGCGCTTCCGCGCACATCCTTGCCCAGCGTAGCGTCGGTCGTGACGGCGGTCGCGGCACTCTATTTCGGGCGCGAGGTCTTTCTGCCGATCGCAATCGCGCTGCTGCTTACCTTTGCGCTCGTGCCCATGGTGTCGGCACTCAAGCGAGCCGGCATTCCGCGTCTTCCTGCCGTGATCGCCAGCGTGCTCGGCGCATTCACGGTGCTGGCTCTGTTCTCCTTCATCGTCGCCACGCAGGTCAGTGAACTGGCGCAGAACATTCCGCTTTACCAGGCGAATATCCTGACCAAGGTCCGGTCGCTCAAGGAAACCGGCGTCGGCGGCGGCATCGTTTCCAGATTGAGCCGGGTGATCGAACGCGTCGGCCAGGAGCTCGACAGACCCGAGCCCGCACAACCCGCCGCCGATCAGCCTCCGCGGGAACCGATCCCGGTCGAAATCGTCGCGCGCGAACGACCGCTCGAGGTCCTCCAGAATCTGATCGGCCCGCTGCTGAGCCCGCTGGCATCGGCCGGACTGATCGTCGTGGTCGTCATATTCATGCTGCTCGAGCGGGAGGATCTGCGCGATCGCTTCATACGCCTCGTCGGCTACGGCGATCTGCATCGAACCACCGAGGCGCTGCAGGATGCCGGCAAGCGTGTCGGCCGCTACCTGCTCATGCAATTGGTCGTGAACATCGTCTATGCCGTCCCGATTGCAATCGGACTTTGGCTGCTGGGCATACCCAATCCATTGCTGTGGGGCTTGCTGGCGCTGGCGCTGCGCTTCGTTCCCTATATCGGCCCGGTCATCGCGACGCTGCTGCCTCTATTCCTGGCGCTGGCCGTGGCGCCCGGCTGGTCGCTCGTGCTGTGGACCGCAGGGCTTTTCGTGGTCGTGGAATTGATCACCGGCAACGTGATCGAACCCTGGCTCTACGGCTCGCGCACCGGGCTGTCGCCATTGGCTATCATCGTTGCGGCGATCTTCTGGACCTGGCTCTGGGGACCATTGGGCCTGGTTCTGTCGACGCCGCTCACGGTCTGCCTCGTCGTGCTCGGCCGCCATGTGCCGCAGTTCGAATTCCTCGACGTTCTGTTCGGCAACGAACCCGTGCTCGAACCGCACGCACGGCTTTACCAGCGGCTGCTGGCCGGCGATCCCGAGGAAGCGACGGACCATGCCGAGGAGATGCTGGAGGAAAAATATCTGGTCGAGTTCTACGACGAGGTCGCGATTCCCGCACTTCTGCTCGGCGAGCAGGACCGGGTGCGTGGTGTGTTGAGCGATGAGCAAAGACAGCAGGTCGCGGGCAGCGCGCTGACGATGGTGGCGAACCTCGACGACAGCGCGCAGGAGGAGGCGGAAGCGGACGACACGGCCGCGGCCGAGGACAACGGCTCACGCGAGGACAAGCAGGTTCAGGGCGAGGTTCAGCGCGAGGACGACACCGAACTGCCGGATGGCACGGGCATGTCGGTGCTGTGTGCCGGAGGGCGCGGCGAACTCGACGACGCGGCTGCCGCCATGCTGGCGCAGGTGCTCGAGGTCCAGGGCGCCACGGTGTTGAGGGCGAGCTTCGCCGAGATGGAACCAGGGAGCATTCGCCACCTTGAGCTCGACGCCGTCGATACCGTCGTCGCCGGATTTTTGAACCGGGATTCCGTCAAGCACGGGCGGTTCCTGGTCCGTCGGCTGAAGCGCGCCAAACCAAGGTTGCGGGTGGGCATCGTGTTGTGGTCGGAATCCGACAGCGACAACCAGGAGGCAGATGCCAGATTGGCCAATGAGATCAACGCCGATTTCGTCGCACACGGCATGGTCGGCGCGGTGCTCGGTGCGTTGTCCAGCGCTCCGCCGGTGGCGCTGAAGACCACCGCCAAACGCCGCATGCGCCGCCTGGCGCCGGCGCGCAAGAAAGAGCCGCTCGCCGCGGCAAAATGAGCGCGGCCAACGACCGCGGCAGATGGAACTGTTACCGTTGTCGCGAAAACGGTAATAACGAGATGGATCGGGTGTCTTCGCGAGGGTCGAGCTTAACCGTCCGGACGGTGCCGCAGCAAAGGGCGCACCGCTCACACAGTCCAGAAATAGCGCACCGTATGGAAGAAGACCGGGGCGGCGAAGACCAGGCTGTCGGCGCGGTCCATCATGCCGCCATGGCCTTCGATCAGGTGGCCCCAGTCCTTGACGCCTTGATCGCGCTTGATGGCGGAGGCGACAAGCCCGCCGAGGAAGCCCATCAGGCAGGCGATGAACGCGACGCCGGCTGCCTGCAGCGGCGAAAACGGCGTCAGGAACGACAGCAGCGCGCCGAGCAGGCTTGACGCCGCCAGCCCGCCGACCAGCCCCTCCCAGGTCTTCGACGGCGAGACCGTCGGCGCCAGGAGATGCCGGCCGAACAGCTTGCCGAAGATATATTGCAGCACGTCGCTGCCTTGCACGGTGATGATCAGGAAAGCGATCAGCAACAGGTTGCGGCCTTCGAAGCCTGGCACTTCGAGCGTCAGCAGCGCCGGCACGTGGCTGACGCAGTAGACCGAAATCATGACAGCCCATTGCTGCGCCGAGACGCGCTCGAGAAAGCGCTCGGTGTCGCCGTGCAGCGCGGTGATCGCCGGCATCAGCAGGAAGCAGTAGACCGGGATGAAGATGGTGAAGAGCCCGTACCAGGCGGTCCACACCAGCCAGTACTGGAACGGGATGACGATGCCGAACATGCCGAGCAGCACCCAGTGGTCGCTGCGGCGGCTGTGCGTCAGCGTCACGAATTCGCGCAGGGCGGCGAAGGAAATCAGCGCGAACAGGATGGTCATGCCGGGACGGCCGAAAAAGAAGGCAACGGTGATCGCCACCACCATCACCCACCAGGCATTGATGCGCTGGGTCAGGTTGACCAGCGCCGGCGACAACGGCTTTGGCGCCCGCCATGACAAGACGCCGGCGATGACGCTGGCGCTGATCAGCACCGCCAGCAGGCCGACAATCAGAATGAGGGTCTCGTGCATCATCGGCAGCATTTTGCCTTGGTCCTCAATCGTCTCGCTGCGGCCGGGGGTTCAGCGTCAGCAGCGTTTCGCGGGCGCGGTCGAGAAAGGCGCGGCGTTCCTCACCCGGTCGAATGGCGATCGGCGCGCCGAAGACGACGCGGCAAAGCAGCGGCACCGGCACGAATTGCCCCTTGGGCAGCACCCGCGACATGTTCTCGATCCAGCACGGGATAAGCTCGACATCGGGCCGCGCCATCGACAGGTTGTAGAGGCCGGAGCGGAACGGCAGCAGCGGTTCGTCGGTCATGTTGCGCGTGCCTTCGGGAAACAGGATCAGCGAATGGCCCTGGTCGAGCACCGACAGCATGATCGAGATCGGGTGCTGCGTTTCGTCCGTCCATTGCCGGTGGATCAGCACGGAAGACAGCATGTCCTCGGCAATGAAACGGCGCAGCCGCGTCTTGCCCCAATAATCGGCGGCCGCCACCGCATGGGTACGGGCGCGTTCCTTCTCGCTGAGGCAGGCCGACAGCAGGATGAAATCGCCGTGGCTGGCATGGTTGGCGAAGTAGATGCGCTGCCGGTCCGATGGCTGGCTGCCGTTCCAGATCGGCCGTACGCCGGTGACCACCCAGGCCAGCGCCGACAGGCCGACCGAGGTCACCGTCTGCAGCAAGGTATAGGTGCTGACGCGAAGCTTTGTCATGGACAGGCTCAAAAGAATGCCGCGACGACCGAGGCCGCCGCGAACAGGCTGAAAGCGATACGCTGCCTGGCGAGCAGACAGCGCGTGCCGGCCATCCGCTGGTCGAGCGAGCGGCCGCCGGCCGCCGTGGGTTTCAGCCGCATGCGCGCCAGCACGTCGTCAATCGCTGCGCCGCCGCCTGCCTCGCTGGCGTGGCTGGCCATCAGCCGGAACAGCAGCGCGTCGAACAAAAGCAGGGCCGACAGAATAATTGTGGCTATGGCACCCGCGGCGGCGATCAGCCAGGCCGCCGCCGACAGCGACGATGTTTGCGGCGCAGCCGCCAGGCCGACGACCGGCGCCGCCAGCAGGGCAGCAGCAATCAACAGCAGCGGCCATGCCACCTGTACTATCAGCCCGGCTGCGAACGTCTCGGCCCTATCTCGAAAGGCGGTCATGTCGCCGCGTCCATGCCAAGATGCACAGGCCGGCCCGCGGCGGCGAGTTGGCCTCGCGCCTGATCACGCGTGACGGCCCGGCCGCTGGCGACCAGCCATTCGGCGACGACGGCGGCGCTGCGCTGGAAGCCGAGCGCACAGCAGACCAGCACCGTGCCCTGGCTCTGCGCCGTCTCGATCGCCGCCACCGCTTGCGCACGCGCCTCGCGAGACGGCGGCAAAAGGTCGACCATGGGCAGGCTCAACCAGTGGATCGAGACGCCACGCGGCCTTTCCAATTCGCCGGCAAGGTCGATCACCGTGCCGAAGGCGTCGGCCTCGGCGGCGGTCGGAAAACGGCCAAGGGAAACACCGTCGGCGATGACGATCTGCGCCGGAAGCTTTCGCGTCCACGCCCAGACATTGGCCTTGGCGGCAACCCGGTAGGACCACAGCAGAAGACGGCTGGCCAGCGACACGCTGCCATCGGCTGTTTTCTGGAACACCTTGGCGCCGGCGCCGGCATAGGCGAAAGCGACTATGGCCAGCGCCAGTGCCGGCCACAACAGGATGAGCCACAGCGCCGAGACCAACGCGCCGGCGGCCGCGCCGGCCAGCGCCAGGCTTGCGCCGAGCGCATAGAACAGCGCCAGCCGCCGCGCCTTCGGGTCAGCGCTCAGGCGGAAGCCGGCGAACGGCAGCTCGCCGTCGCGCGGAAACAGCCACAGCGCGAAAAGGCCGAGCAGCGCGCCGGTCGGAATGTCGATGAAATGGTGCTGCCATGTCGTCAGCACCGATGCGCCGATCAGGAAACACCAGGCATGCCAGGCGACGCCGGCAATGCCGGTCAATCTGTGACGCCAATGGTCCCAGATGATGACCAGCAGCGCGATATGCAGCGACGGCGCCTGGTTGAAGGGTTTGTCGAAGCCTCCGAGTACGGCGAACATGAAGCCGGGGAGGCCGCTCGTCTGCGGGCGCACGAAGGTCGCCGTCAGCGGGAACAGGATGAAGCAGGCGACAGCGACGAGCTGCGCCGTCAGATAGCGGCCGGCAAGGCGGTCGACGCCGCTCTTCGAATTGTTCAACAGCAGCGACAGGCCATAGAACAGGTTGATCGACCAGTAGGGCACGATCGTCCAGGCAAGGAACGGGATGCCATGCTCCCAACCGAAGACGATGCTGCCGACGTCGTCGCGCCGCGACGCCAGCCAATTGGCGAAGCCGTAGGTGGCGTAGAAGAACGGCGCCAGAAATGCCAGCCACAGCGCGGCGCGCAGGACTATCCCGGTATACGGCTCGCGCGGCAAGGCCGGAAGGGCAGGGGCATCGCGAGGTAAGGCAGAGGCAGGCAAGTCCATGCTCAGACGCGCCGCGCGACCGAAACGGTGAAGATGCCCCACTGGTCGATGCGCTGGTCGTGCTTCTCGAAGCCGGCGGCCGCCACCAGCTGGTCCATCTCGGCCTGCGTGCGGCGGCGCATCACCCAGGCCTGGCCGCCGCGATGCGAGGTCAGGCTGCGCGCGATCATCTCGAGCTGCGGATGCCAGGGCTGGTTGGTGTAGACGAGCAGCCTTCCGGGCTGCATCGCGCTGGCCAGTCCACCGAGCGAGCGCCCGATCATGGCATTGTCGGAAAACAATTCGTAGAGCCCCGAGACGATGGCGAGATCCGGCGCCGGTTCGAGCCCGGCCAGCATCGTGGCGTCGAAGGCGTCACCTTGATGGAACGAGACGGTCGCCGGCAGCCTGCGCTCGGCGATCAGCTTGCGGCCGAGCGAGACGTTGAGCTCGGAGAAATCCTGCAGCCGTACGCTTGCCGGTGGCTCGGCGCATTTCTGCACGGCATCGAGCACGTAGCGGCCATGGCCGGCGGCGATATCGACGATATGGACTGGCCGGCCGGCGGCCTTCAGCGTCTCAACGGCGCTGCCGATCAGCTCCTCCAGATGCAGCTTGCGCTGGCGGATGCCGCGCCAGCCGATGGCATCGAGAAAGGTGCGGTCGATCATGCGACCGATGGGGCTGATGCCGCGCGCCTCGTTCTCGTAGACATAGTCGAGCGTCGAGCCGGAATCGAAGCCGGTGGCAATCCCCGTCTTCATGCCCGACGACAGCCAGGCGCCCATGCGGATCGAGGCGCGGCTCATCGCCCAGTAGAGGCCTCTGGGCGACAGCAGCGGCAGCGGCGAGGCCAGCCGGTCGGCCTCGTCGCGTGTATAGCCGGCGCGGTCGGCGCAGGTCAGGTCGACCGGCTCTTCCGGCGCTGTGAACTGCCTTTCGAGGAAAGGCCTGATCAGGTCGAGTGCCTTGTGGCGGTCGCGCTCGCCCAGCGTGTCGTGAAAGAAACCGGGCAGCACGTGCCGCTCCTTGGCCGGGCTCGCCAGGTTGACGAAAAACTCGTGCTGCGGTCCATGCCGCACCACCCAATCGCTGCCGGAAATCAGAACCTGTGTCGGCACGGTGATGGCGCGGGCGTCGGCGACGATGCGCGCGGCATGGTCGTAGAGTTCGACCAGGATGTTGGAGGCGATCGGCCGGGTGATCAGCGGGTCGGCGTCGAAGGAGGCGATGCGCTCGGGGTCGTGCGTCAGGAATTTCGCCTTGACGTAGGAATTGACGAAGAAGCGGCCCTTCAGCTTCTGCCACAACGCAATGCCTTGCTTGGCGAAGGGCACGTAGAGCTTGACCGAGAAGGCGGGCGAGGCCAGCACCAGGGCGCGAATGTCGGGCGCATAATCGTGCACCCAGGCGGCGGCAAGCACAGCGCCGAAGGATTGCGCGATCAGCGCAATGTCGCGCCGGGCAAAACCGTCGCTGCCGATCTCGCGCACGAAGCAATCGATGTCGCGCACCAGCGCCGCAAAGGACGGCGCATAGCCGCGTTCGCCGGCGGAGCGGCCATTGCCACGCGCGTCCCAGGCATAGAAGGCGTGGTCGGGCATCTGGAGCTCGTCGACCAGATGCGCCATGCGGCCGCCATGCTCGTGGCCGCGGTGGAACAGCAGGATGGCGCCCTTGCGGTTTTCCGACAGCGCCGGCCAATAGCGATAGAAAATCTCGGTGCCGTCATGGCTCTTGAAGCTGCGCTCCTGCGCCACCCGCTCGATGTTGGCTGAAGCCACTGCGGCAACCGTCTGTTGGTGAAGCATGTTGTTCTCCCTGGCGAGACCGGAATTCAGCTGCCGCTCCCGTTAAGCCCGCTGCGTATCCGGTTGATGGCGGTCGCCAGCGAGAGTGTAGCCATGGCCGGAAACACGAGCGGCGTGAGCGCCGGGACCCACAGGCCGGACGCGACAAGCACGGCGAGGATGCCAAGTGCCAGCGCCCGGTCGCTTTTGCCGAACGGGCCGGCATAGTTGCGCCCGGTTCCTGCGGCGATACCGAGCACGCCGGCGAACTCCGTGATCATCGCCGCGATAGCAAACGCAACGACGCCCCAGGCAGGAAAAAGGACGGCAAGGGCCAGGATCAAAGCGAGATCGGAGACAACGTCGCAGATCTCGTTGAGATACATGCCGAGCTTCGAGGCCTGGCCATGTTCCCTTGCGAGCATGCCGTCGATCGCATTCAGCGCCATTCGCATAAACAGCACGAACGGCATCAGCAGAAAGACCGCGCGGTATTCGGCAAGGGCTGCCACCACAAGGCCGGTGGCGAGCGAGAGGGCAGCGGCCAACAGCGTGATCTGGTTGGCGGTGACGCCGGCCCTGGCCAGGCCGTCGGCAAGCGGCCGCAGCCTGGTCTGGAAGGCCGGTTTCAGCGCATAAAGCGTAGGCATATGCGAACCCCCCGGCCGCGGTGCAAATGATGTTGGCGAGGATGGTCAATTGGCGCGCAAGACGCAAGGGCGGCGCCCTGCCACTTTTCGACATCCGGTTGTGTCGGCGCTAGCTTTCGCTGCTGCCATCGTCGCCCGGGAACCGTGCGGGCAAGCTTTCTTCGGCCGCCGCCCAGGCGCGACTATGATAACGCCGCAGGACGAGAATGCAGGTCGCGAAGACCGCCAGCCCGCAAATCACGCCGGGCGACATGCCTCCGCCGAAAGCGGACTTAACAACGATGCCGGTGAAGACGCCGGCGATGGCGCCGTTGATCGTGCCCACCATTCCCGCGGTCGTCATGAAATATTGCAGCGGCGAGGGCCTGAGACCTTTGTCGACCAGCACCGCCGAGGGGTGCGTGGAATTGACAAGGTATCTTTGCAGGACGGGCGCCAGTTCGACGAAATAGTGGCGGATCCTGGCCATGCCGCGGGCATGCACCATGTCCTCGATGGCAACCTGCACCGCGCGCACGAAGGTGACCAGTCCGATGAAGAAGAGGCAAGGCAGCAAGATCAGGCTGAACAACACGAACGGCCTGCCCATTTCGGTGACCTGTGCGACGAAGGACAATGCAATCGTTGCGCTCGAGACCGAGGTCAGGAACAGGTCGGCTCGCTGGTTCGCTTCCTGAATGGTCGCGGCGCGGGCGTTTTGCAGCACAAAATGCTCGGTCGTCAGGCACTGCAAAGCCTGCTGCGCCTGGTCAGGCGGAACCGGCGCGTCGGGAGAACGGGTCATCGACATTGCCCGCTTCTGCCCGCCGGAGACCGGCAGGGCAGAAGGGGGCGTCGTCCTGCTGCGAGCCATCAGGACTTGTCGCTGCCGCCCTTGATGGCGATACGCTTGGCCTTGTCCTGGGCGCGCTCCGTCTTCGGCAGCGTCACGCTGAGCACACCGTTCCGGAACGCGGCATTCACCTTGTCTTCGTCGACTTCGTAGCCGAGCGGGATCCGCCGCTCGAAACGGCCATAGAAACGTTCGGAGAACTGCCTGTCCTTGTCCTCGGTCTCTTCACGTTTCTCGCCGCGCAGCGTCAGTACGCCGTCATCGAGCAGCAGCTCGACGTCCTTCTCGTCCATGCCGGGGATCTCGGCGGTGACGCGGATCTCCTTTTCGCCATCGGAGATTTCGACACTGGGCCAGCTGGCGCGGGCAGCGGAGAAGCCACCGAGCGACGGCAGCCGCGTGTCGAAGCCGCGGAACGCCTCGTCGAACAAGCGGTTCATTTCGCGATGCAGCGTCAGGAAGGGATCGCGATCGCCGTGCCGGAACAGGCTGGGGGCCTGATTGTTCTCCCGGCCCCAGGGAATGAGATCACGAATAGCCATTGCATAGTCTCCTTTCTCGACCGGTGCATTCAGGCAGCCTGCTTGTTTGCTTCGACCTGCGCGACCTTCGGCCCGGTCTTCGGCGCCGCGAAATCGGTCGCGATGGCGATGCGCCGAGGCTTCATCTCCTCGGGCACCTCACGTACCAGATCGATGCTGAGCAGGCCGTTGTCGAGCGAGGCGCCCGCGACCTTGACGTGATCAGCAAGCTCGAAACGGCGCGTAAAGGGCCGTGTGGCGAGGCCACGATGCAGATACTCCGCGTTATCCGGCTCCTTGTGCTGGCCGGAGATAATCAGGAGGTTGGGTTCATGGGTGATTTCGAGGTCGTCCTCGGAAAAACCAGCGACGGCGATAGTGACGCGGTAGTTATTCTCGCCGCTGCGCGCGATGTCATAGGGCGGCCAGGCGTCGAAAGCCTGCGGAGCATTTTCCAGCAGGTTGAAGATGCGGTCGAAGCCGATGCTCGACCGATAGAGCGGGGAAAAGTCGACTGCGGTTCTCATAGCTACATCCTCCATCGAGCAACATAGATACGAGGGGCGCCAAAGAGCTGGCGCTCCCTGGTTCCGCCGGCCCCATTTCGGCGACCGATGCCTTCGATCTGGTTATTGTCCGCCGCAAGTCAAGACCCGGTGGCTTTCGCGTTGCCGGTTTTTTCGGGTCGGTTTTTCGGCCGGTTCGGCGAGGCTGCCAATCTCCCTTTTTGCGGCGAGATATCCGGCAGGAGATTGCCTGTTTCCCAGCTGGCCTCAGTCGCCAACGCTGACTTCCCCGGCGGTTATTGTCTGCTGCAGGTCAAGACCCAGATTCTTCTGTTGCCGGGCCCATTCCCGGCACTTGCAGATGGAGCTGACCATGACACGCGACGAGATCATTTCTGTGCTGGGCCCGGTCGATGAAGCCGTGATCGCCGACATTGCGGCGACGGACGGAACGGTCCAGGAATTGCGCGAGGCCCTGGCCTGGATCGCCGCCGACGAGGCTCTGGTGAACGAGGGCCGGCCGCTGCCGACGGCAAGGGTAGCGACGCTGATCGAACTGCTGCAAGGGCCGGACGAGGACGAATAACCGGCTGTCGCCGCGATGCTCTTGAACCGCGCCCCATGCTCTTGAACCGCGCAAAGAGGCGAACCATGTCCTTCAGCGGCGCCGGCCGGCCGCCGGTGCCCGCCTGCATAACGTTGCTTGCTCAAACAAGAAGACGATCAGAAAACAAGGAGGAAGTGATGGACGACGTCCGCTTTACCGAGCCGATCACGTTGAAATTCCAATCCAGCGAGCGCAAGGTCGCCAGCAGTTGGGAAGCCATCGAATGCATGCGCCAGCAGTGGCCGGACCGTGCACGCGGCCGGAGTTGGCGCGCTGCCTATCGGACCTGCCGGGACGCGCTCGACGGTTGGCGTACCGCGCATGATGCGCGCAAGGCCTTCGTCAGGGCGGCGCGCAAGGCCGGATTGCTCGCATCGGCCCGCAAGCCTGTCGACCACGCCGGCTAGTCCGGACCCCCTCCGATATTGTGAGGTCCAAAACAAGTGGGGAGAGGCAGCTGCCTTTCCCCACTTCGGAGACTTTGTCCGCTGTCTAGCGGCTGATCGGCTTGCTCCTCAGTGGACGGTGATAATGCCGTTTACGGCCCGCCATTCGGAGGGCTGGATCAGGTGATGATGGGCGACGCGCACCGAATGCAGCGGGCCTTCGATCTCGCGCTCCCAGAAATCGAGGAAATGCTTCAGCGTCGGGAAATCGGGGGCAATATCGTATTCCTGCCAGATGTAGAGCTGCAGCAGGCTCCGATGATCGGGCAGGCGGTAGTGGATCTCCGCCGTGGTGAGGCCAAACCCTTGCATCTGGAGCTGAAAGTCCCTGCTGGTCATGCGATCGTCCTTTCCGTTGAAATCTCGGTCCGTTGAAATCTCAGTTCGCAAAACGCCTCGCCTTCCACATAGGTTCCAGCCGCCACGAGGGCTCCGGATGGGCGGGATTTTGAAAATATCCTGCCAAAATTTGAGCCGCATGTAGCTGAGAGCGGCTAATGTGCGAACGTCTACAGCGTATTGGCACTCTCAGGTGCCGAGTGCTAAAATTTTTGCCTGATCCTCTTGAAAGCTGAAAAAAGCGCGACTAGTTCGTATGCGCGCGATGCCTGATGAAGGGTCGCGCACCCCGTACCGGGCCGATATTGCCGGTCCGGTCAGGAGGATTTTCGAAAATCTGTTTGTCCCGAGAGGAGAACGACATGACGTTCCGTCCATTGCACGACCGTATCCTGGTCCGCCGCATCGAGGTCGACGAGAAGACCGCCGGCGGCATCATCATCCCCGACACCGCCAAGGAGAAGCCGCAGGAGGGCGAGGTCATTGCCGCCGGTCCGGGCGCGCGCGACGACAGCGGCCAGTTGCAGCCGCTCGACGTCAAGGTCGGCGACCGCATCCTGTTCGGCAAATGGTCCGGCACCGAGATCAAGCTCAATGGCGAGGATCTGCTCATCATGAAAGAGAGCGACGTGCTGGGCGTTATCGAGGGCGCCGGCGAGATGAAGAGGGCCGCCTGAGCGGGGCCTGAACAAGCATTCCAGTCAACGAAAAGCTGCCTATTCGAAGGAGTGATCCAATGGCTGCCAAAGATGTGAAATTTCATACCGAAGCCCGCGAGAAAATGCTGCGCGGCGTCGATATTCTCGCCAATGCGGTGAAGGTAACGCTCGGTCCCAAGGGCCGCAATGTCGTCTTCGACAAGTCGTTCGGCGCGCCGCGCATCACCAAGGACGGCGTGACTGTCGCCAAAGAAATCGAGTTGGAGGACAAGTTCGAGAATATGGGCGCGCAGATGGTGCGCGAGGTCGCCTCGAAGACCAGCGACACCGCAGGCGATGGCACCACGACTGCGACGATTCTTGCTCAGGCCATTGTCAGGGAAGGGGCCAAGGCGGTCGCTGCCGGCATGAACCCGATGGATTTGAAGCGCGGCATCGACAAGGCGGTCGACGCCGTCGTCGCCGACCTGAAATCCAATGCCCGCAAGGTGACCAGGAACGACGAAATCGCTCAGGTCGGCGCCATCTCTGCCAATGGCGATGCCGAGATCGGCCGCTTCCTCGCAGAGGCGATGGAAAGGGTTGGCAATGAGGGTGTCATCACTGTCGAGGAAGCCAAGACCGCTGAGACTGAGTTGGAAGTGGTCGAAGGCATGCAGTTCGACCGTGGCTATCTCTCGCCCTATTTCATCACCAACCAGGATAAGATGCGCGTCGAACTCGAAGAACCCTATGTGCTGATCCACGAGAAGAAGCTGTCCAACCTGCAGGCCATGCTTCCTGTGCTCGAAGCCGCCGTGCAATCCGGCAAGCCGCTGTTGATCATCGCCGAGGACGTCGAAGGCGAGGCGCTGGCGACGCTGGTCGTCAACAAATTGCGCGGCGGCCTGAAGGTTGCGGCCGTCAAGGCGCCGGGCTTCGGTGATCGCCGCAAGGCCATGCTCGAAGACATCGCCATCCTGACCGGCGGCACGGCGATCTCGGAAGACCTCGGCATCAAGCTCGAGAACGTCACACTGGAGATGCTCGGCCGCGCCAAGAAGGTGCTGATCGAGAAGGAGAACACCACCATCGTCGACGGTGCCGGCCGCAAGGATGAAATCCAGGCCCGCATCAGCCAGATCAAGGCGCAGATCGAGGAAACCACCTCCGACTACGACCGCGAGAAGCTGCAGGAGCGGTTGGCCAAGCTCGCTGGCGGTGTCGCAGTCATCCGCGTCGGCGGCTCGACCGAGATCGAGGTCAGGGAGCGCAAGGATCGCGTCGACGACGCCATGCACGCCACACGCGCGGCGGTCGAGGAGGGTATCCTGCCCGGCGGCGGCGTGGCGCTGCTGAGGGCGGCGAAGGCGCTCGATAACGTCGTCGTCGACAATCCCGATCAGAAGACCGGTGTCGACATCGTGCGTCGCGCCATCGAAGCGCCGGTGCGCCAGATCGCCGAGAACGCCGGTGCGGAAGGTTCGATCATCGTCGGCAAGCTGCGCGAGACGACCGACTTCGGCTATGGCTGGAACGCCCAGACCAACGAGTTCGGCGACCTGTACGGGCAGGGCGTCATCGACCCGGCCAAGGTCGTACGCACTGCGCTGCAGGGTGCCGCCTCTGTTGCCGGCCTGCTGGTGACGACCGAGGCGATGGTGGCCGAGAAGCCGAAGAAGGAAGCTGCCGCGCCGGTGATGCCCGGCGGAGGCGGCATGGACTTCTAAGGCCAGGCTTCCAAAGCGCGACTTCGAAACGGCAGATGGGCCATGTCCGCCAAAAGCGGGCACGGTCTTGCCGGTCCGGGACTAATGCTGAGCAGGTGTTGCCATGGATATGATGGACAGTTTTGGAAAGATCGCGGCGCCGACCCGCCCGAAAAACGATTTCAACTATGAAACCGACTGCAGGGCGGCGCTGGCGCCTTTGGTCGAAGGCTTGCTGGATATGGCCGAGTCGGCCGGCTGGGACCGCCGCAAGGCGGCCTACACGCTGATGTTTCTGTCGGCTCAACGCGTGGGGGCCGGCACGAAGGAGCCCAAATGATCGCGGCGAGGATGCGCGAATGCCTGCGCCTGCTGCGGTGGTCGGAAACCGATTTCGCCGAAGAGGCGGGGTACCCCATAGCCAAGGCAAAGGCGTGGCTCTACGGGCGCGAACATCCGCCGCTGGGCGTGGCGGCCTGGCTCGAGGCGCTGGTCAAGGTGCATCGGCTGCTGCCGCGGCCGGGCACGCCGCAGGCCGTATTTCATTCACCGATCGACGCCGTCCTGCAGGCGGATCGAAGCGCCGGCGCGGTTGAGTTCCGAAAGGAGCCGATTGAGCCAGGAAAGGAGAGTGTCATGGATCGTGCTTCGTTCGACAAGCCGGTTACCATCCTCACCGGCCTCGGTACGCCGACGAAGATAGAAAGCGCGGCTGAGGCCTATGCGCTTTTGGCTGAATGGCCGGCAACGAGCCGGACGGCTGCGCATGACATTGCCGCAAAAGCGTGCCGTGCCGCATTGGAAGGAGAGATCGACGCCGAAACGGCGCGCGCCACCTTCGTTGCCTTCGCCCGCCGCAACGACCTGCTTGCGCCGCAGACGACCGGGATGGTTGCCGGCGGGAGCGTTGCTGGCGCGACGGTTGCCGACTGGGCAACGCGCCCGCAACGCGTCAACGCCCCGGCCTGAGCTGGCGCGTTTTGAGCGAACTCTGGAGATTGGCGAAAGCCGGGGTGCCGGCCAATCTCCCCCTCAAGTGGGGAGATTGGCAGCTTCGCCGACAGCGCTCTAAGCCATCGGCAGCAGCCGGCGCATGATCAGCGAGGCGTGACCGCCCACGCCGTGTGCAGCCGGCCGGCGCTCGACGACCTCGAAGCCGTGCTTGCGATAGAAGGCGATTGCGCGGTCGTTGCCCTCGATCACCTCCAGGGCGATGCTGGGAATACCCGCATGCGCGGCAAGAACGGCATGCAGCAGGTCAGCGGCAAGGCCGGTGCCGTACTCGCTTTTGTCTATATGGAGCCGCTCGAGCATGACCTCGCCCTTGTCGTCCATCGCGGCCATCGCATAACCGGCGAGCGAGCCGTCAGCCCGCTCGGCGACGAAGGACATCTTGCTGTCGTCCCCGAGCTCGGCCGCCAGCCGCTCCGGCGCGTGCCTCTCGTCCGAAAGCCGTGCCGTGGTCTCGGCACCCAGAATCGGCGAATAGATGTGTCGCCAGGATTGGCCCAGCAGCCGCGACACCGCCGGAATTTCCTGTTCGGTCATGGTCCTTATTTGAGTCATTGGCACCTCGCCTCAGAAACCTGCCCCTTTGAGCGGAGATGTTCGGCAGGACAGAGAAGGTACTGTCCCACCGACCCCTGCACGGCCGAGTTCAGCGCGTATCTTCGCCGGCCACGATTACGATGTGCTGACAGACATTGTCGATATCGCGAATGACGTCGTCGTTCCAGAAGCGCAGGATAGTCCAGCCGCTGCTCTCCAAATAGGCGCTGCGTATCCTATCCCGCTCGGCGTGCTCAGCATCGGCGTGCTGGCTGCCATCGATCTCGACGATGAGGCTGTGCGTCGGGCAGGCAAAATCCACAATGTAGGGTCCAATCGGCACCTGCCGGCGAAAGCTCAAATCCATCAGCCGATGCGCGCGAAGCTCATTCCACAGTTTCAGCTCGGCGTCGGTCATCACGCGACGCATGGATTTTGCATTCTTGCGCTGGCGTGACGGAACGAGATCGTGCCCCACTAGGCGCCCCTGTCGTCGTGATTGGCGAAGTCATGGGTGACGGCCGATCTCCCCCCTTGCGGGGGAGATGCCCGGCAGGGCAGAGGGGGTGCTGCCCCGCCAGCTTGTCAGCCATTTGCAGTCTAATCCTCCTGCTGGAATGGGCTTGGAAGCGGCTCAGATTGGGACGTTGGCGATCCTTCCCACCCCCCTCTGTCCTGCCGGACATCTCTCCCGCAAAGGGGGAGATTGGCTGTTGCCAGCGCTTCGCCAACCTCCTGCTGCCTTGCAGCGAGAATCGTCGCTTCTCCGCCATCACCGCCTTACCCGCGATTTCAGCCAGCGGTCGAAGGCCACGGCGAGGATCAGGATCAGGCCGATGACGATGCTTTGCGTGTAGGACGAGACGTTGTTGAACTGCAGCCCGTTCTGCAAGACGCCGATCAGTCCTGCACCGACTACCGTGCCGCCGACGCTGCCGATGCCGCCGAATAGCGAGGTGCCGCCGATGACGACCGCCGAGATCACCGTCAGCTCGTAGCCGATGCCGGCGACGGCTTCGGAGGAGTTGAGCCGCGCCGACAAAACGAAGGCGGCAAGGCCGGCGAAGAAGCCGACGATGATGTAGACCGAGATCAGGATGCGGTCGACGCGCAGGCCGGAGAGCCGTGCGGCCTCGGCATTGCCGCCAACGGCGTAGACGGCGCGACCGTAGCGCGTGTAACGCAGCACGATGTGGCAAAGGATGGCGGCAATCGCGAAGATGATTGCCGGCACCGGAACCGGGCCGATCAGGCCGGTACCGAACCAGCGCATCGAGGCGTCGAAGCCGGAGATCGGACCGCCATTGGAGATTGTCAAGGTCAGGCCGCGAAACACGGTGAGGCCGCCGAGCGTGACGACGAAGGGCGGCACTTTCAGCCTGGTGATGGCAAAGCCCTGGGCGCCGCCGGCCATGGCACCGACAACGACGGCGGCGAGAAGGGCGGCGAACCAGCCATAGCCTTGCGTGCCAGACGTCGACAGCGACAGCGTGTTGGCGGTGCCGCCTTTGGCTACCACGGCCGCGACCATGCCACAGAAGGCGAGCAGCGAGCCGACCGACAGGTCGATACCGGCGGTCAGGATGACGAAGGTCATGCCGAGCGCGATCAGCCCGGTGATCGAGATCTGGCGCATGATGTTGAACAGGTTGATCGGGTCGATGAAGCTCGGCTTCAGCACGGTGAAGACGACGATCAGCAACGCCAGGAACATCAGTGGGCCGAAGCTCATCAGCAGGCGCGCAAGATTGACGCCGCCGCGCTGGCTCCGTTCGGTCGTGCTGGTCATTGCGTTGCTTCCTGCTTCTGGTCGAGCGCCATCAGTTCCATCAGTTTCTCCTCGGTCGCCTCGATACCGGGCATCTCGCCGGTGATGCGCCCGCGCCGCATGGTCACGATCCTGTCCGACACCGCAAGCACTTCGGGCAGCTCGGAGGAGATCATCATGATGGCGATGCCGCGCGCCGCGAGCTCCACCAGGATCTGGTGCACCTCCGCCTTGGCGCCGACATCGACACCACGCGTCGGTTCATCGACGATCAGCACCTTGGGGTCGCGCGCCAGCCAGCGGGCAAGGATGACCTTCTGCTGGTTGCCTCCCGACAGTCCCTCGATCGCCTGCTCGGGCGAGGCCATGCGGATCGACAGCGTCTTCCTGTAGTTCGCCAACGCCTCGCGCTCGCGCCGCTCGGCCATGAAGCCGACATTGGAGTAGCGGTCGAGCGCGGCTACGGAAAAATTGGTGAGGATGGCGAGGGCCGCGAAGATCGCCTGGTGCTTGCGGTCCTCCGGCACCAGGCCGATGCCGAGCTCGATGGCGTCGGCGGGTGAGGCGGGCGCGATCGGCTTGCCGTCGAGCCTGATGGTGCCGGCGGCAATGCGGTCGGCGCCGAAGATGGCGCGAGCGAGCTCGGTGCGGCCGGAGCCGACGAGCCCGGCGACGCCGAGGATCTCGCCCGCCTTGAGGTCGAGATCGACGCCTTCGAGCACGATCGCGTGCGGCGCCTGCGGATCGCGCACGGTGCGCAGGCCGCGCACCGAGAGCCTGACGTCGCCGGCGACGTCGCGCTGCGTCGGCCTGGCATAGAGCTCGGAAGCGGCGCGGCCGACCATCTTCTCGATAATCTTCGGCAGTTTGATCGGCCCACCTTCGCGGTCTAGATGGCCGGCCAGCCTGCCGTCGCGCAGCACCGTCATGCGGTCGCAGATCGCCGAGGCCTCTTCCAGCCGGTGGGTGACGAACATGATGGCGACGCCGTCCTTGCGCAGCCGGCCCATGATCGACATCAGCCTGTGCACTTCGGTTTCGGTCAGCGCCGAGGTCGGCTCGTCCATGATGATCAAGCGGCTCTTCAGCGACAGCGCACGGGCGATCTCGACCAGCTGCTGCTCGGCCACCGACAGCGCCGACACCGGCGTCGCCGGGTCGAGGTCGAGGCCGACGCGAGCGATGATCGCGCGCGAATCTTCCTCCATCTTCCGCCAGCTGACCAGCCCGAACCGGCCGAGCGGCGCACGGCCGATGAAGATATTCTCCGCCACGGTCAGCGTCGGGATCAGGCTCAGTTCCTGGTAGATGGTGACGATGCCGTGGCGCTTGGCATCCTGCGGATTGTGCGGGCTGAATTCGACCCCATCGAAGACGATGCGGCCGCTGGACGGCGGCATCACGCCGGACAGGATCTTGAGCAGCGTCGATTTGCCGGCGCCGTTCTCACCGAGCAGGCCGAGGATCTCGCCGGGGCGGACTTCGAGCGAAACGTCGTTCAGCGCGGTGACGCCGGCAAAGCGCTTGGTCACGCCCTCGACGGTGAGCAGGGCGGGAGAGGGTGATGGCTCCAAGGCTTCGGCTGGCAAAGGATGCTCCTTCGATGCAATTCACGCCGCTTGAACACCCCCTCTGTCCTGCTGGACATCTCCCCCCCACAAGGGGGGAGATCGGATGTCACGCCGGCTTTCGCCAATTTTCGATCTTGCAGAAGAGGCGAGGCCAATGAAGCTGCCAATCTCCCCACTTGCGGGGGAGATGGCCGGCAGGCCAGAGGGGGGTGCTGTCCCGCCGGCTTTGCCTACTTCGTCTCGCCCAGCCTCTCCGCCTTGTCGAGATTGTCCTTGCCGATGACGATCGGCGTCAAAAGCACCAGCTTTTCCTTCGGCTCGGTCTTGTCCCTAGCGTAGGCGACCGCGATCTGCACCGCGGTGCGCGACTGCTCGCCGGGGAATTGCTCGACCGTGCCGGCCAGCTTGCCGTCGCGCACGGCGACCAGCGCTTCGGGAAGCGCGTCGAAGCCGTAGATCTTGACGTCGGTGAAGTTGCGCGCCGCGCAGGCTTCGACCGCGCCAAGCGCCATGTCGTCATTGGCGCAGATGATCGCGTCGGGCTTGCCGTTGGCGGCAAGGCCGGCCTCGGTGACGGAGAGCGCTTCGGCGCGGGCGAAGTTGGCGGTCTGCTCGAAGATGATCTGGTACTTGTCCTTCATCGGATCGAGGACGTTGTGCACACCCTTGTTACGGTCGATCGCCGGTCCGGCACCGGGCTGGCCCTGCAGATGGAAAATCTTGGCCCCGTTCGGGAACGCCGCCACCATGGCCTGCGCTTCGGCCTCGCCGCCCTTGACATTGTCGGCGCCGACATGGGCGAGGATGCCTTCGACGCCCTCGACGCGGCGGTCGATGGTGACGACGGGAACGCCGGCCTTGACCGCTTCCTCGATGGCTGGGGCCAGCGCGTTGACGTCGAGCGGCGAGATGACGATGGCGTTGACCTTCTGCACGAGTGCCGCCTCGATATCGGCGGTCTGCTTGGGCGCCGAGTTCTGGCCGTCGCTCTCGATCAGGTTGACGCCCTGCGCCTGGGCTTCCGCCTTGATCTGGTTCAGCATGTGCACGAAGAACGGAAAGCCGAGGCTCGGCACCGAACCAAGGATGGTCAGCTTGTCCTGAGCAAAAGCCAGTTGCGGAGCGGCCAACGCCAAGGCGCCTATCGCCGCGGACGACAGCAGGAATTCACGTCTGTTGATCAATTTAGTCTCCTCCCAGATGAGCGCACGACCCCGGAACCGGAATGGGTTTTCCGGAAGGTTCCTTGCGTCGATTCAAAAATGGAGTGTCCTTTGAGCGCCCAACTCGTGTTTGAAGGGACGCAACGGCGCTCCAGCCGGTCCACCGCGACGTTCTCCTCCGCTCGGTGCCTGCGGGCAGATGCTAGCCAAGGCCGGAGCTTTGCGCAAGAACGGGAGAAGCAAGACCTACCGATCGATCATAACCATGGTGCCCTCGCCGTAGCGCGGACCGGCGACCTTTCCCGGCGCCAGCGCGTCGTCGAGCACCTTCATCTCGGCGGAATCCAGCTTGATCGAAGCTGCGGCGACATTCTCCTCGATGTATTTTCTGCGCTTGGTGCCGGGGATCGGCACGATGTTGATGCCGAAGGCGCTCGCCTTGTGGAGCAGCCAGACCAGCGCGATCTGGCCTGGCTTGACGCGCTTCGCCGCGGCGATGTCGAGTACCGTGGCCGCCGCCCGCATGTTGGCGTCATAGTTGGCGCCCTGGTAGCGCGGGTCGCCGCGCCGGTAATCGCCCTCCGGATACTCTTCGGCGCGCCTGACGTCGCCGGTGAGAAAGCCGCGGCCGAGCGGCGAGAACGGCACCAGGCCGATGCCGAGCTCCTTCAGCAGCGGAATGATCTCCGGCTCCAGATTGCGCTCCCACAGTGAATATTCGCTCTGCACGGCCGACACCGGATGCACGGCATGCGCCCGGCGGATGTTGGCGGCGCCGGCTTCAGAGAGGCCGAAGAAGCGGACCTTGCCGTGAGCGATCAGCTCGCCGACAGCGCCCGCCACATCCTCGATCGGCACCGCCGGATCAACGCGGTGCTGATAGAGGAGGTCGACGTGGTCGGTGGCCAGCCTCCTCAGCGAACCTTCCAAAGCCTTGCGGATATGTTCGGGCCGGCTGTCGCGCTCGGTGCCGACTTGCTTGCCGTTTTCAATGCGGAAGCCGAATTTCGTCGCGATCGTCACCTCATCGCGCCGACCCTTCAGCGCGCGGCCGAGCAGTTCCTCGTTGGAGAACGGCCCGTACACTTCCGCGGTGTCGAGGAAGGTGCAGCCGAGTTCGATGGCGCGGTGCAGCGTGGCGGTCGATTCCGCCTCGTCGGCCGGGCCATAGGACTGGCTCATGCCCATGCAGCCGAGACCGATTGCCGAGACTTGCAGCCCCTGGCTGCCGAGTTTGCGCATCGTCAATGTCATGTGAAGTTCTCCGGATCAGCATCGCTTTCCAAGCCGCCAGGTTCAATATAGCGCACCGGCTCGGTTTCCACAGAGCGGGAGGCGCCACCGCCGGAGGGCTCGCAGCGGCCGCTAAATTGACAGCCGACCCGCTCTCGGCCATCCTTAAGGCACGCCGCCTTGCGGCCTGTGCGTGAGTAACCAGCATGGCCAGTTCCGTCGCCAGTCAGAAATCCAAGCGCGCCGCGGTGCGGAACGCGCTCGACCGCCACAAGGTCTACATCACCGCGCAGCGTTTTTCGGCCGGCAGCTACAGCGCGCGCGTGCTGGTCGACGGCGAGGCCTATTGGGTCGACGAATTCCGGCTCAGCCAGCTGCAGCAGGGCCTGTCGCCGGCCGAACTCGAATTGACACCGGCCACCGACGATTGAGCGGCGTGACCTCCCATCCTTCGTCATCCCAGGGCGGAGCAGGAGCGAAGCGACGTCGCGAAGACGCTAGGATCCATGCCGTGACATTGGAGCGCCGCTGCGATGGGATTTTGATGCCGCGCTCGTCGCTTTTGCCCATCACCCGCGCCTAGTCCATGCCAGCTCCTTCGAAGCTCAAAGCTTATCGCGCCAAGCGCGAGTTCACGAGGACGCCGGAACCAGCGGGTGGCCTGGTTGCCGGTGAGGGCAATCGTTTCGTCGTCCACAAGCATCATGCCACCGCCGATCACTACGATCTGCGCCTGCAGGTCGGCGACGTGCTGAAGAGCTGGGCGGTGCCGCGCGGCCCCTCGCTCAATCCCGCCGACAAAAGGCTGGCGGTCGAGACCGAGGACCATCCGCTCGAATATATCGATTTCGAAGGCGTCATTCCCGAAGGCGAATATGGCGGCGGGCCGATGATCGTCTGGGATGCCGGCGTCTGGGCGCCGATGGACGATGTCGAGAAGAGCCTGCGCACCGGCTCCTTCAAATTCCGCCTCGCCGGCGAGAAGCTCAATGGCGGCTGGATGCTGACGCGGCTGAAACCGAAGCCCGGCGAGGATGAGGGCAAGAAGAACTGGCTGCTGTTCAAGGAGCGCGATCTTGCCGCCGATGTCACGCTCGACATACTGGAAGTCAGGCCGGAAAGCGTCAAATCCGGCCGTCGCATCGAGGAGCTGGTGGCAACGCCGAAGCCTGCCGCCAAACCTGCCAAGCCGGTGGCGCTGAAACCCGGCGCTTTGCCGGGCGCCGTCAAGGCGCCGCCGCCTTCCCGGATCGAGCCGCAATTGGCCACGCAGGTTCCGAAGCCGCCGGGCGGCGATGACCCCGCGGCCCGAACGGGCGAAGCCTGGCTGCACGAGATCAAGTTCGACGGCTACCGCACCATGGCGCATGTTTCCGACGGGAAGGTCAGGCTGATCACCCGCGCCGGCCTCGACTGGACGAAGCGCTATGGCGACCTGCCGCTTGCATTCGCCAGGCTGCCGTGCCGCGAGGCGATCGTCGACGGCGAGGTCGTCGCGCTCGACGCCAAGGGCATCAGCCGCTTTGCGCTTTTGCAGGACGCGCTCGCCGAAGGCGCCGGCAACAAGCTCCACTTCTACGCCTTCGATCTTCTGTATCTCGACGGCTGGGACTTGAGACAAGCGCCGCTCCGCCGGCGCAAGGCGCTGCTTTCGCAACTGCTGTCCGGTCTCGGCGCCAATTCGGCCATCCAGCTCAGCGATCATGTCGAGGGCGACGGCCAGGCACTTTATGACCAGGCATCCGAGATGGGGCTCGAGGGTGTCGTCTCCAAGCGCGCCACGGCAATCTACCAGAGCGGCCGCACCAAGACCTGGACCAAGACCAAGGCGCTTCAGACCGGCGACTTCGTCATCGCCGGCTACACGATCTCCGATGCGGCAGAGGGGTTGGCCGCACTCGGCCTCGGTGAATTCGAAGACGGCGAGCTGCACTATCGCGGCAAGGTCGGCACCGGCTTCGATGCGGGGACCGCCGGCGAATTGCTGGCCAGGCTGGAGCCGCTAAGGGCGGGTGCATCCGCGCCCGAAGGGGTTCCCCGCGAAATCATGCGCGAGATGAACTGGGTGCGGCCGCTGCTCTCGGCGCATATCCATTACGCCAACCGGACCACCGACAATGCGCTGCGCCATGCCGTGTTCCGCGGCCTGCGCGACGTCGGCCTGTCGACGCCGGTTTCGGCCAAGCGCAAGCGGCTGATCGCCGAGGCCGACCTCGCCACCATCTGGGTGACCAATCCGACGCGGCGGCTGTTCGGCAAGACCGGCCCGACCAAGCTCGACATTGCCGTCTATTACGCGCTGGTCGGCGATTTCATGCTGCCGCATATCCTTGGCCGGCCGGTGTCGCTGGTGCGTTGCCCGACCGGCAAGCCGCAGGACTGTTTCTTCCAGCGCCACGCCTTCACCGGCATGCCGTCCTCGGTGGCGACCTTCGAGGCGACCAATTCGGAGGGCGAGACCAAATCCTACCTCTCGGTGGAAGACGCCAAGGGCTATCTGGCGCTGGCGCAGTTCGGCGTCGTCGAGTTCCACACCTGGGGCACCCATCGCACGCGGCTCGACAAGCCGGACCTGATCGTTTTCGACCTCGATCCAGGCGAGGGGATCGCCTGGCGCGAGGTGGTGGAGGCGGCGGTGCACGTTAAGGGCGAGCTGGAAGCGCTAGGACTGGTGCCGTTCGCCAAGACCTCCGGCGGCCACGGCATCCACATCACCGTGCCGGTCACGCAAAAGCAGAACTGGAAGAAACTGCACCAGGCGACCAGCGCCATCTCCACGCATCTTGCCGCCACCGCGCCCGACACTTTCACCACCACCATGGGCAAGGACAACCGCAAGCGCCGCATCTTCATCGATTATCACCGCAATGCGCGCGGCCACACTTCGGCGGCTCCCTATTCGCTGCGCGCCCGCACCAATTTGCCGGCCTCGACGCCGGTCAGCTGGAGCGATCTGGCGACCATCGACGCTCCGCAGGATCTGAATTATTCGTCGCTGCCGAGCCTGCTGGCAACGTCAGGCGATCCCTGGGCCGACATGGAAGATTTCGCCCGGGATTTGCCGGTGATAGGCTCCGCGAGGTAGTGCCGCGGGCGCGGCCCAGACTCCATCGACGCTCCGGAAAATTTGAATTATTCTTCGCCACGGACCTCTTGCCTGCAGGCGGCTCCCAGCGGAGGAAGATTTCGCTAGGGATTTGCCGGTATTGTAAGGGTCAATGTAGGATTTCGGCAGCCCCGTTCGTCCTGCGGACGAATGAACGCTGCAAACAGTTCGACAGCACAAGGCCGCGTAGGAGTATTTCATGGCGCCCAGAGCAAGTTGGAAAGGTTACCTCAAGCTCAGTCTGGTCAGCTGTCCGGTCCGGCTCTATCCGGCGACGAGCGCCAGCGAGCGCATCAGCTTCAACCAGCTGCACAAGAAGACGCACAACCGCATCAACATGAAACCTGTCGACCCCGAACTCGGGCTGGTCGAGCGCTCGGATCTGGTCAAGGGCTACGAATACGAGGACAAGCAGTACATCATCATCGAGGACTCCGATCTCGATGCGGTACGCATCGAATCCAACCATACGATGAACATCGAGGCCTTTGTCGACGAGCATTCGGTCGACGTCATCTATCAGGACGCGCCCTATTATCTGGCGCCAGACGGCGCAATGGCCGAGGAGACCTTCGCCGTGCTGCGCGAAGCGATGCGCAAATCCGGCAAACTGGCGATCGCCCGCCTGGTGCTGTCCAGCCGCGAACGCGTGGTGACGATCGGCGCGCGCGAGAACGGCATGTTCGTCTGCACCTTGAGGAATCCGAACGAAGTGCGTGGCACGGCTGAATATTTCGGCAATATCCCGGCCGGAAATCCCGATCCCGAAATGCTGCAATTGGCCGAAGCGCTGATCAAGCAGAAGGAAACCACCTTCGACCCGAAGAATTACGAGGACCGCTACGAGATCGCGCTGATGGCGATGATCCGCGAGAAGCTCAAGGGCCACAAGCCTATCATCGCAGCGGCGCCCGAGCGCGGCAATGTCATCAATCTCATGGATGCGCTGAAGGCGAGCCTGTCGCAATCGGCCAAGCCGCCGGCCAAGTCCAAGAGCAAAGCCGATGAGGCGGCGAAACCGGCAGCCAAAGCAAAGTCCGCCAAGGGCGGCGCCAAGGAAAACCCGCTCAAGGCCAATCTACTGCAGGCCGTCGGTAAGAGCAAAGGGTGACGGCGCCTACTGGCACGATCTTCGGCACTATCGGCGCGCTCGCGGCGTTTCCGCTTCGGCTGGCGGCGCGCGAGGTCGCGCGCCAGCACGGCCAATTGCGGCGCGGCGTCACCCGGCGCACGACACATGTCGTGTTGGGCCGCAAGTTGCTCGCCAAAGCCGGCGATGGCGAGATCGAGCGTCGCACTGCTGCGGAGCGCGCGGCGGGGCGCAAGCTGGTCAGCGAGAACGGCTTCCTGCGCCTGCTTGGCCTGATGAAGGCACCAGAGGCTTCGGCGCTGTCGCGGCAGTCGCTGATCGACCAGTCGCGGCTGACCGGCGCGGATCTCGACCTTTTGTCGCTGTTCGATGCCTTCGAACATGACGCCGAACCGTATTCCTTTCGCGACCTGATCCTCGCCCGCAAATATGCCGGGCTGGTCGCCGGCGGCGCTTCATGGGCGGCGATCGCGCGCTCGGTGCACCGCTCGGGCCCGATCGCCTCGCTCACCGCCAAGTCGCTCGCCGTCGGCTCGCAGCATGGGCGGGCCGATGCCATCTATCTCGAGGGAGGCCAGAGCGAACTCGACGGCCAGCTGCTGTTCGATCTGGGAACGCAGGATGACGACACGCTGGAAGAGCTGTTCGCCGATGCCGAGGCGGCGGAAGAGGCTGAAGACCACGAGCAGGCCGCGGCACTCTACCAGCGCTGTCTGGCCATCGACCCGAGCGACGCCATCGCCGCCTTCAACCGCGCCAACTGCCTGCGTGCCGCCGGCCACGCGGCCGAGGCGGCGCACGACTATGCCCGCGCGATAAAGCTCGATCCCGGCTTCGTCGAGGCCTGGTTCAATCTGGCCGGGCTGATGAGCGAAGAGGGGCGGGTGGCGTCGGCGCGCCGCCATTTGCTGAAGGCGATCGCACTGGATGCGAAGTACGCCGATGCGGTGTTCAACCTTGCGAGGCTGGAGTTCGACGCCGGCAATCTCGCCGAGGCGCGGCGGAGCTGGGTGCGCTATCTCGAGCTCGATGCCAATTCCGAATGGGCGCGTATGGCGGCCAAGGGAATACAGTTCGTGGATTTGCAGCTGGCGCGGATGTCGGCAGGGTAAGGTAATCCAATGCCTGCGCTTGAACACCCCCCTCTGTCCTGCCGGACATCTCCCCCGCAAGTGGGGAGATCGGCAGCTTCTCCTTACCGCCCGCCTTCCAACGTTGGTGATTGGCGAAAGCGATGGCGACATCCAATCTCCCCCCTTGCGGGGGAGATGGCCGGCAGGCCAGAGGGGGGTGGGACGGAACGCGGCCTCTATAAGTGGGCCGCCCCATGACCACCTTCCTCTTCGACGGCCCCGACACTGCCCCAATCACCATCTTGCTCGCCCATGGCGCCGGGGCGCCGATGGACTCTGCCTCGATGGCCGCCACGGCAAAAGCGCTCGCCGCGGCCGGCTTCCGCGTTGCGCGCTTTGAATTCCACTATATGGCGGCCCGCCGCTATGGCCACCGCAAGCCGCCGCCGCGCGCCGAGACGGTTAACCCGGAATACGTCAAGGCGATCGCCGACCTCCGGGCGAAGGGCGTGAAGGGTCCGCTGATCATCGGCGGCAAGTCGATGGGCGGACGCGTCGCTTCGATGATCGCCGACGAGATGTTTTCGAAGGGCGAGATCTCGGGCCTGCTTTGCCTTGGCTATCCCTTCCATCCGCCGGCCAAACCGACGCAGCTTCGGACAAAGCACCTCGCCGATCTCAAAACGCCGACATTGATCTTCCAAGGCACGCGCGACGAGTTCGGGACCAAAGACGAGGTCGCGACCTATGCTCTGTCCGACGCAATCGAGATTTTCTGGCTGGAAGACGGCGACCACGATCTGAAGCCGCGCAAAAACATCTCCGGTTTCTCCACCGCCGATCATCTGAAGACGCTCGCCGATGCGGTGAAAGCGTGGACCGAACGCATCGTGCGCTGAAGCAGGCCGATGAAGATCGCCACCTTCAACGTCAACAACATCAGCAGCCGGCTGCCGAACCTGCTCGCATGGCTGGCCGCCGCCAAACCCGACATCGCCTGCCTGCAGGAGCTCAAGACCAGGCAGACGCAGTTTCCGCGCACCGCGCTGGCGGCCGCCGGCTACGGCGCGGTTTGGGTCGGGCAGCCGACCTGGAACGGCGTCGCCATCCTTTCGCGTGGCTCAGAACCCGTTCTGACCCGCGAGGCGCTGCCCGGCGACGATAGCGACCAGCAGGCGCGCTACATCGAAGCGGCGGTCAACGGCATCGTCGTCGCCTGCCTCTACGCGCCGAACGGCAACCCGCAGCCCGGCCCGAAATTCCAGTACAAGCTGGCCTGGCACGAAAGGCTGGAGGCGCATGCTGCGCAGTTGCTCGACACCGGCCTGCCCGTGGTGCTGGCAGGCGACTACAACATCGTGCCCGAACCGCGCGATATCTACCCGACCCGCTCCTATGACGACAACGCGCTGGTGCAGCCGGAAAGCCGCGCATCGTTCCAGCGCCTGCTCGATCAAGGCTGGCTTGACGCGCTGCGCAAGAAGCACCCGAGCGAGACGCTCTACACATTCTGGGACTACCGCCGCAATCGCTGGCCGCGCGATGCCGGCCTGCGACTCGACCATATCTTGCTCTCGAAGAAGCTGTCGCGCCGGCTGGTAGCGGCGGGCATCGACCGCGACGTGCGTGGCGAGGCCGGCGCCAGCGACCACGCGCCTGTCTGGGTGGAGTTGCGGTGAAGCATGAAACTGGCGCCGCCTTCCGGGCGGCAACCAGTCAGGTTGGCCGCGCCGCTTCGCGGGCGAACGCTTCGATCAAAGGGGCGTATCCCTCAAGGTCGGGCTGCGTAGCGAAACTGTGGGTAGCGGCGGTCGAAGCCCAGGGCAGCTTTTCCGACGTGAAGACTTCGACGAAAGGCACATACCAATAATGTTCGTCCAGCATGGTCGCGCGAACGTTGACGAAAAAGTCCAGCCCATGCGGACGCGTGAACATCCAGTTCTTGCAATGCGGGCAATAGAGTTGCCGGTGCGGGCCGTGCAGGCCGCCGACCACCGGCTCGCCTTGCGTTATGGCGAAACCGTCGCTGGGCACGGCCATGGTCAAGGAATACGCGCTGGCGCTCAGCTTCTGGCAGCCGGTGCAGTGACACGCCGTCGTCAGCAAGGGCGGCGCACTGATGCGAAAGCGTATTCCGCCGCACAGGCAACCACCGTCCCAAGGTAGCTTCCAATCGTCCATCGCTGGCCTCGCGTTAGCCTCTGCCAGCGATCTAGCGCGCGACCGGCAAGTTGCAATCTCCCCCTTGACGGTCCCGCAAGGGGGAGATCGGCAGCTTCACGTCTTCCGCCCAGGAATCGTGAACACCACGTCGGCGCGGCCGTAGCCGCCATCGGCGACCTCCTCGATCAGCACCATCGTGTAGGGGCGAACGCCTTCCCCGAACATCTCGACGAACAGGGCTGTGGTCTTGTGGACGAGGTCCTCCTTCTGTCCGGCGGACAGCGCGCGCTCAGGCACCTTGAAATTTGCAAACGGCATGATGTCGATTTCCTGTTGGTTGATGGAGATAAATTCAGACCGTGCCGCCATTGGCGCGCAGCACCTGGCCGTTGACCCAGCCGCTGTCCGGTCCGGAGAGGAACGACACCACGCCAGCGATATCGGCGGGCTGGCCGAGCCGCCCGAGCGGGATCATCCTGGTGATGGTCTCGACCAGTGCCTCGGACTTGCCGCCGAGGAACAGCTCGGTGGCCACCGGCCCCGGCGCCACGACATTGACGGTGATGCCGCGCGGCCCGAGTTCCTTGGCCAGCACATGGGTCATCGCCTCGACGCCGGCCTTGGAGGCAGCGTAGACACCGTAGGTCGGCTGGTAGAGCCCGACCACGCTGGACGAGAAGCTGATGATGCGGCCGCCGTCGCGCAGCCTTCTTGCGCCCTCGCGCATGCCGCGGAAGACGCCACCGAGGTTCACCGCGATCTGCTGCTCGAAACCAGCGTCGTCCATCTGCGCTATCGGCGCGAGCTTCATGATGCCGGCATTGTTGACCAGCACATCGAGGCCGCCAAAGGCCTGCTCGGCTGCGTCGAACAGATGCGCCACGCCCCTGGGATCGCCGACATCGGCCTGAACGGCGATCGCCGTGCCGCCTGCAGCCTCGATCTCGCGCAACACGCCTTCGGCGGCTTCTGCGCCTCTGGCATAGTTGACGATGACCGAAAAGCCGTCGCGTGCCAGCCGCCTGGCAATTTCGGCGCCGATACCCTTCGAGGCGCCGGTTACCAGCGCCACCTTTCCATTCCGCGTAGTCATGTCAGCTCTCCGATTCTTGTCGGCTGAAAATAGACGATAAATCCTGCGGGATAATCGCTCGGGACTTGCCAACACCATTCGGATATGGCGAACAATGGCGATGGACAGTCTCGACCGGATGCGCCTGCTTGCCCGTGTGATCGAGCGCGGCAGCTTCACCGCGGCGGCCGCCGATCTGTCGATGTCGCGATCGACCGCCACCGAAGCGATCAAGGACCTCGAGGCGCGGCTGGGGGTGAGGCTGCTCGAACGCACCACGCGTCATGTCAGGCCGACATTGGACGGCCAGGCCTATTACCAGCGCTGCCTTGCCATCCTTGCCGATGTCGAGGATGCCGAGGCCGGCTTTCAATCGGCGCAACCGCAGGGCCTTTTGAGGATCGACGTGCACGGCTTCATGGCTCGTCATTTCATCCTGCCGCGGCTCTCCGAATTCCTCGACCGCTACCCCGGGATCGACCTGCATATCGGCGACGGCGACCGGCTGGTCGACCTGGTGCGCGAGGGCATCGACTGCGTGCTGCGTTCCGGCGAACAGGCCGACAGCGGCATGATTGTGCGGCGGGTGGCAACATTGCGCGAAGTCACCTGTGCCAGCCCCGCCTATCTCGAAAAGCACGGTATGCCGGCAACCCCCGACGATCTCGAAGGCCATCTGATGGTCGGCTTCCGCTCGTCGCGGACCGGCGAGGTCATGCCGCTCGAATTCACCGTCGGCGGCGCGTTGCGCTATGTCAGCCTGCCCAGCCGGGTGACGGTCAACGGCTCCGACACGATGGCGGAGCTGGCGCGTCTCGGCTTCGGCCTGGTGCAGGCGCCGCATTACCGCTTTGCCGGGGATTTCGCACGCGGCACGCTTGTCGAAGTGCTGCCGGATTACCCGCCGTCGCCGACACCGCTGTCGGCGCTCTATCCACAGAACCGCCAGCTCGCGCCACGGGTACGCGTGTTCATCGACTGGGTGACCGGGATTTTTGGCGAGGATGGGACATCGGGCCGGGCGTGATCGTGCACCGGGCCGCCGGCTACTTTGCGAAGGGCGATCGGACGAGATATGCCGTGACGGGCGGGATTGGGCGAGGACAAAGGCTGCGCTCTCGCTGCGTTCGCGTCCAAAGGCCGGCAAACTGTAGGAGATCACCGATATCGTTGCGCTGATCGAGGGAAGCCGTAAAGCCGTGGTCGCGGAACGTACAAAAACGGACCGCCTCACTTCACGATGGAAAATTCGGACAGTTAGCCGACAACTCGGCCCATGCTCGATCCAATTCGACTTTCGATTGGGTCTTTTCAATGCTTTTCGCAGTGGCGTTGTCGATGAAGTTGCTTTCGATCCGCATGACTCGAAAATTTCCAACTGACGGCCGCTGATAGAGGACAACATAGCCGCAGTAACGATCGATGTTTTCAAACTTCGCCGCTATGTCGACTGCGGCATAAACGCCGGGAAAGGCAGCGTTCGCTGGGTCCTTCAACCACGTGAATTTGAGTAGCCGGCGCTCGCGCACAGCGCCGGCCTGAGAATGAAAATCTTTACTTTGCTCCAAGAAGGCGTTCGATGGGATCAAAGCTTTCGCGGTATCAGTCATCATTTCGTATGCCCGCCCATACTCTTGGTTATCGAGCGAAAGGAAGTAGCGACCAACCGTTTCCGTTGCATCTCGAACCGCGTCCTCCGAGGGAGTCCACTCTTGTGATTGTGCGGGTAGGATCGCAACCAACACCGAAGTCACGATCGCAAGGAAAGCTACGGCTGCATGTGTCATGGTAATTTCTTCGCAGGAGGTTGCCACGAATGCAATCCGGTCACGGCCGATAGCCAGAATTTCGAACTGTCACATATCTCCAACTCCAGCCACCTGCCGTTGCCCTGCGCGTCATCGCGGCCCTGATCCTTGATCAGTCCCGCCCTCGTGCTATAAAAAACCATGTCAGGGACCAGCCCCGCGGCCACTGCGCCGCTCATCGTGATCGATCTTCAGACCGGCATGTTCGACGGTGTCGCCGAACCGCCGATCCATGATGCCGACGGCATGGTTGCCCGCACCCGCGCGCTGATCGAATGGGCACGGCGCAGCGGGCGCAAGATCGCCTTCATCAGGCACGACGGCCCGCAGGGCGATCCTCTGGAGCCGGGTGAGCCGGGCTGGCCGGTGTGGCCGGCGCTCGGCCAGGCCGAGGACGAGCCGATTTTCGCCAAGCGTGTCGGCGACGCGTTCAGCAATGCCGCGCTTGCAGAATGGGTGGTCGGGCAGGGCGCCAGCGAGGTCGTTCTGATCGGCGCGCAGACCGATTTTTGCGTGGCGGCCACGGTGAAGGGCGCCTTTGCGGCGGGTCTGGGCGTCACCGTGGTTTCCGACGCCCACAGCACGCTCGACACCACCAGCGAGACCGCCGCGGAGATCATCGCCCGGCACAATGCGGCATTTGCCGCCGCCGGGGTCAAACTGGCGACGACGAAGGTGCTGATCGGCGGCTGATCCGCCGGCTCATCACCGTGCCGTCAAAGCCTGATCCAGCCGGGAAGAAACTGGCGGGTTCAGACAATTTGGCGCGGGGCGCCTCACCACTTGCGGGCTTCCGCCGGCGCGGCCTATCGCGTATTGGCGCGGGACCTCTCCTTTGGCCTTTCTCGGAAAACCATGATTCGTCTCGAAAGCATCAGCAAACAGAACGGCCGCCAGATCGTCTTCATCGAAGCCTCCGCCACCTTGCAGAAGGGCGAGAAGGTCGGGCTGGTCGGGCCTAACGGCGCCGGCAAGACGACGCTGTTTCGCATGATCAACGGCGAGGAGCAGCCTGACGAGGGCCAGGTCTCGGTCGATCGCGGCGTCACCATCGGCTATTTCAGCCAGGATGTCGGCGACATGTCCGGCCGCAGCGCCGTTGCCGAAGTGATGGACGGCGCCGGGCCGGTGAGCGAAGTGGCGGCCGAGATGCGCGAGCTCGAGCACGCCATGGGCGACCCCGATCGCGCCGGTGAGATGGACGAGATCATCGCCCGCTACGGCGAGGCGCAGCACCGCTTCGAGGAGCTCGACGGCTACGCGCTGGATGGGCGTGCGCGCGAGGTGCTGGACGGGTTAGGCTTCAGCCAGGAGATGATGGACGGCGACGTCGGCAAGCTGTCCGGCGGCTGGAAAATGCGCGTGGCGCTCGCCAGGATCCTTTTGATGCGGCCCGACGCCATGCTGCTCGACGAACCGAGCAACCATCTCGACCTGGAAAGCCTGATCTGGCTGGAGCAGTTCCTGAAGAACTATGACGGCGCGCTGCTGATGACCTCGCACGACCGCGAGTTCATGAACCGCATCGTCAACAAGGTGGTCGAGATCGACGGCGGCTCGCTGACTGCCTACTCCGGCAACTACGAATTCTACCAGCAGCAGCGGGCGATTGCCGACCGGCAGCAGCAGGCGCAGTTCGAGCGCCAGCAGGCGATGCTGGCCAAGGAGATCGCCTTCATCGAGCGCTTCAAGGCGCGGGCGTCACATGCCGCCCAGGTGCAGAGCCGGGTGAAGAAGCTGGACAAGATCGACCGTGTCGAGCCGCCCAAGCGGCGCCAGAAGGTGTCGTTCGATTTCCAGCCGGCGCCGCGCTGCGGCGAGGACGTGGTGACGCTGAAGAACGTGCACAAGGGCTATGGCAGCCGCTCGATCTACGAGGGATTGGATTTTCAGGTGCGCCGCCGCGAGCGCTGGTGCATCATGGGCGTCAACGGCGCCGGCAAGTCGACGCTGCTGAAGCTGGTGGCCGGCGCGTCCGAGCCGGATAATGGTACGGTGGCGCGCGGGCCGAGCGTCAAGATGGGCTATTTCGCCCAGCACGCCATGGAAGTGCTGGAAGGCGAGCGCACCGTGTTCCAGACACTGGAAGACGCATTTCCGCAGGCCGGCCAGGCGCCGCTCAGGGCGCTGGCCGGCTGCTTTGGCTTTTCCGGCGACGAGATCGAGAAGAAATGCCGCGTGCTGTCGGGCGGCGAGAAGGCGCGTCTGGTGATGGCGCTGATGCTGTTCGATCCGCCCAATTTGCTGGTGCTGGACGAGCCGACCAACCACCTCGACATCGCCACCAAGGAGATGCTGATCACGGCACTGTCGCAGTACGAGGGAACCATGCTGTTCGTCTCGCATGACCGCCATTTCCTGGCGGCGCTGTCGAACCGGGTGCTGGAACTGACGCCCGAGGGCATCCACACCTATGGCGGCGGCTATACCGAATATGTCGAGCGCACCGGGCAGGAGGCGCCGGGGTTGCGGAGCTGAGGCCGGCTCTGCCGCACGGTCACATAGACGCTCGATTCCGGAGGCCAAGCATGAGCTGCTCAGCCATGTATCGCAATTTCGCGCAGCGGATCGCCGCCGTCGATGAACAGCCGGCCTTGCGCGGTCAACGCCGCCTTGAGCCGTTGCAGGGCGATTTTTCCTGCTTCGGGATGACGCCCGTCCAGCGCGCCGACGCGCACCGCAACGGCAATGTCGAAGTGCTTCTCGTCCGCCTCCAACTCGAAATCCTCGATGGCTACCTGGCGAAGGCTCAGCCGGCCTGCCGCAATCTCGGCGCGTGAGGCGGCCCCGGCCTGCGCGATGGCCTTGGCCGAGCGGTCGATCGCCAGCACGTGCCCGCCGCCGATCCGGCGCGCGATCTCGCGCGCTGCAGCACCTGGTCCGCAGCCGATCTCCAGCACTCGCATGCCCTGCCGCAAGGGCAGCGCATCGACGATGGCCAAAAGCCTTGGCGACAAGTCGTTCGCCATACCCTCTTCTCCAGCTTTTTCGCGATCCGAGATTAGCGACCACGCCCGGCGACGGGAAGGCCGAGAGACGCGGGCATTGCCGATGGGGTCAGCTGGTGTTTTGGGTACTGGTTGAGGAGGGGGGAATGATCGACATCGAAGAGGTCGACGATCCGGTCTCGACCGCGGGCGACCGGGCGGACCCCGAGCGGCCCGGCGTCGTTGACCTGAGGGGTAGGGAGGGAACTGGCGCCGAGCCTAACCGGTTGGGGGGTAGATCACCGGCCGTTTATGTGTATACGCTCAAGCTAATATAAGAGCAAGCTAATGTTTTGCGTCAGCAATGTAGGTGATTGTTCTGATCAGTGGCCGGTTGTGGCTTCCTGCCGCGCCCTCCAACCCGGCCAAGCATCCGTTATTGCCTTCAAGTCCTGGCTCCAATGCTGTACCCCGGCCCGAAATTCAAGGAGCCTGCGATGACCTCACATCCCGACATCCCCGACGCCGGCATGGCGGTCGATGCGGCCGGCATGGCAGCCGATGACGAGCGCGCACGCGAGGCGGATGCCGCATGGCAGGACGATGTTCGCGAGGGCGTGCGGCATATAGGCGATCTGGATTCTCTGCCGCTGTCGCCGGCCGAGCGGGCGGCGGCCGAAGCCGCGGCCACGCGCCACAAGGTTCGCATTCCCAAAGCCTATCTCGACCTGATCGACTGGAACGACCCCGCCGACCCGATACGGCTTCAGGTCATCCCGTCGCCCGACGAACTGGCAGAGCAGGAGGGCGAGCTCGACGATCCGATCGCCGACCACGCCTTCAGTCCGGTGCCGCGATTGACGCATCGACATGCCGACCGGGTTCTGTTGTTCCCGACCTATCAATGCGCGGTCTATTGCCGGTTCTGCTTCCGCAAGGAGCAACTGACGTCGATCGGCCGCGGCTTTTCGCGCGAGGCGCTGGAGCCGGCCTTCGCCTATATCGCGGCCCATCCGGAAATCCGCGAGGTGATCCTGACCGGCGGCGACCCGCTGTCCTTGCCGGATAAGGCGCTGGCGGAAATCCGCGCCCGCGTCGAGGCGGTTCCGCATGTGCGGCTGTTGCGCATTCACACCCGCGTGCCGGTCGCGCTGCCGTCGCGCGTCACCGGCGGGCTGGTTCAAGCCTTGCAGGGCCGGCTGATGGTCACGGTCGTCACTCATTTCAACCATCCGCGCGAAATCACGGAGGCGACCGAGCGGGCCTGCCGCACGTTGCGGCAGGGCGGCTTCGTGCTGCTGAACCAGAGCGTTCTGCTGAAAGGCGTGAACGATACGGTCGAGGTGCTGGAAGAGCTGTGCCGCGAGCTGATGTATCGCCTTGGCGTCAAACCCTATTACTTGCACCACGGCGATCTCGTGCGCGGAATGGCGCACCGGCGCACCACGATCGCCGAGGGCCAGGCGCTGGTCAGCGCCTTGCGTGCGCGCCTGTCGGGTATCTGCAATCCCGTCTACGTGCTGGACCTGCCGGACGGCGGAGGGAAAGTGCCGCTCGGCCCGTCGCATCTCGAGGCGCGAGACGGGGAGACGTGGCGAATCCGTGGGCTTGATGGGGTTGCGAGGGTGTATAGCGAGGTTGCTGGGGAGTAGGGGGACGCTCAGCCGCCGAACCGTCGAGGTCGCGTTCAGCTTATATAGTAATGTCCCATATAGATATCATGGTCTAGACAGGACATGTTCGGTTCTGGGAATGTGCATTGGACGTTCCGCTAGTTTAGTCAACTAATATATATCGCCCAACTGATGTCGTCGTTTTTGGGCTAGCGGGAAAACCTGCCTGCTGCTTGTACGACGGTGCCTAAGGCCACATTTTATAACCGGCTGGCAAAGCTCCCTTTTGTTGATGTCAGCCTAAATCCGGCCGGTGTTTCGGTGCGGCGCTGAGGCTATAAAGCTGTTCAACCTGGCGGCATCGAGACGCATTTCGGCCGGTCGAGAGGGTTGTGGTGATCGACGGAACGCCAAACGTGATCTTGCTGATCGGCAGCGCCCCGGATGTGGTGCGCTGCGCGGCCTGGCCCAAGCAGGCCTTCGGCAAGATCGTCGCCATCAACAACGCCTGGCGCGTGCGCCCCGACTGGGATTTCCTCGTCCATGCCGGCGATTTCCCGGCGGAGCGGATGCCGCAAGGCGATCCCCTGCAGCAGGCGCAGATCTTCAGCGCCTCACATTACGTGCCGGCGCAAAACAGCTTTCGCGGCTTCGTCTATGCCGGCGGCACCATGTCGATGACGGCGGCCCACTGGACGATCCACAGCCAGAAGCCGGACGTGCTGGCATTCCTTGGCTGCGACATGATCTACGACCAGCCCGGCAACACGCATTTTTACGGCGTCGGCCGCGCCGATCCGCTTCGCAACGACGTCACCCTGCGCAACCTCGAGGCGAAGTCGGCTCGCCTGCTCATCCATGCGCTCAGGCGCGGCTGCCTGTGCGTCAACCTATCCGACCTGCCGCGCAGCCGGCTGATCTTCCCGCGGCTGACGCTCGACGAACTCGGCGCGCTTTCTTCCTCGCAGCTTTCGGAAATGAAGGCCGAGATGCTTGCCGGCCTGCGGCTCGATCAGGCGGAGGAGGCCGAGAGGATCGAGAAGGAACTCGGCTATTTCTTCGAGGACGGCATGTACTGGAAGCACCTCGACAAACTCGACGAGAAATTCCTGGCCAGCATCGACCGGCTGTGGATGGCGGCGGTGGAGACGGGCTTGAGCAGTCGACCGAAGCTGCCGATCTCCCCTACAAGGCGGGAGATCGGCGCGTCGTCCGCTTAGCTTTTGGCCGCCGCGAGCTTGTCTTGCGTCTTGGTCTCGAAATCGCTGGCGTCATGGCGCTCGTGCAGCTGCATCGAAGGCTCGCCGAAGGTGCGGTTGACCATGCGGCCGCGCTTGACCGCCGGCCGCGCGTCGATGGCGTCGGCCCAGCGCTGCACGTTCTTGTACTGCTCCACCTGCAGGAACTCGCCGGAATCATCATACATGCGGCCCTTGGCCAGCCCGCCATACCAGGGCCACACCGCAATGTCGGCAATCGTGTAGTCGCTGCCGCCTAAATACTCGCTTTCGGCGAGGCGCCGGTCGAGCACGTCCATCTGCCGCTTGGTTTCCATGGCGAAGCGGTCGATAGCATATTCGATCTTCGTCGGCGCATAGGCGTAGAAATGGCCGAAGCCGCCACCCAGATAGGGCGCCGAGCCCATCTGCCAGAACAGCCATGACAGGGTCTCGGCGCGAGCCGGCTGCTCCGTCGGCAGGAATTCGCCGAATTTTTCGGCGAGGTAGAGCAGGATCGAGCCGGATTCGAAGATGCGGACCGGCTTTTTCCCACTGCGGTCCATCATGGCCGGGATCTTCGAGTTGGGGTTGACCTCGACGAAGCCGCTGCCGAACTGGTCGCCGTCGTTGATCCTGATAAGCCAGGCGTCGTATTCGGCGCCGCTGTGGCCGAGCGCCAGAAGTTCCTCCAGCATGATCGTCACCTTGACGCCGTTCGGTGTCGCCAGCGAATAAAGCTGCAGCGGATGCTTGCCGACCGGCAGTTGCTTGTCATGCGTCGGGCCGGCAATCGGCCGGTTGATGCTGGCGAAGGCGCCGCCATTTGGCTTGTTCCAGGTCCAGACTTTTGGCGGGGTGTATTGGTCCGTTGCGTAGTCGTTCATTCGGGAGGCCTTTGGAAGGGTTGGGTTGGGAGGATTGGGGAGGACATCAGATATCAACTTGGGTAAGGGCGGAGGAACTTTGCATAGGGCAGCTTGGGATAGCCGTAGGTACAGATAGGGCTGCCGGCGCTGTTGCAAAACCCCGGCGCGAACGGCGCGGCGCCGGTCCACGCCAAAGCCGGCGCCACCTCTTGCGCCTGATCACCTGCGCCATACCTATAGCCCATATCAGCCTGCGAACATTGCCAGGAACCAAAGCATGAATATCGAACCCCTTTTGCGATCCATCGTGGCCGTCCGCGCCACCGTGCCGGAGGACGCCTTCACGGCAAACACACTTGGCACCCGCCGCGAGGGCAGCGGCGTGGTCATCCGCGGCGACGGGCTGGTACTCACCATCGGCTATCTTATTACCGAGGCCGAAGAGGTCTGGCTGGCCGACCAGGACGGGCGCGTGGTTCCCGCCCATGCGCTCGCCTACGACCAGGAATCGGGCTTCGGCCTGGTGCAGGCGCTGGCGCCGCTCGGGCTGCCCGCCATTGCGCTCGGCGATGCGTCCAGGGCGAAGATCGGCGATCCCGTCGTGCTCGCCGACGGCGTCGGCCGTTCCGTGCGGGCGCGGATCGTCACCAAGCAGGAATTCGCCGGCTATTGGGAATATCTGCTCGACGAGGCGATCTTCACGGCGCCGGCTCACCCCTCATGGGGCGGCGCCGGCCTGATCGGCGCGGATGGCAGGCTGCTCGGCATCGGTTCGCTGCGCCTGCAGATGAGCCGCAACGGTGAGGTCGCCGACATCAACATGGTTGTGCCGATCGATCTGCTGCCGCCCATCCTCGACGATCTGCTGACGCGCGGGCAGGTTGCCAGGCCGCCGCGGCCCTGGCTCGGCGCCTTCTCGGCCGAGAGCGACGGCAAGGTCGTGGTGATGAGCGTCGCCGAGGGCGGTCCGGCCGCCCAGGCGGGCCTTCGCCAAGGCGACGTCATCTCGGATGTCCGCGACACGGCGGTCGACGGGCTTGCCGATTTTTATCGCAAGCTTTGGAAGAGCGGCCCGGCGGGCGCCGAGATCCCGCTCCGGGTGCTGCGCGACGGCCGCGAAACCTGGCTGCGCGTCAAGTCCGCCGATCGCAACAGCCTGCTGTGGAAGCCGCCGCTGCAGTGAGGCAACCGAAACCTCTCACTCTCCGCAAGCGCTGAAGCCAGTGCCCGGGGTCCATTCCGCAAATGGGATGACCTTGCCTTCGACCGATACAGTCGCTTGCCCGGTGGTGCCGTCCGCCAGTTTCTTGCTGCTTTTGCCCTTGCCGGTCAGCACATTGTAGTCGCAGTCGCCGGCAACATTGTCGTCCATGTAATCCCAATATTCGTAGGCGAAACCGGCGACGACGAACGTGCCGTTGCGCCAGGCGAGCGTCAGCGTCTTGTTGGTCCGCTCGCTGCCGATCTCCATCGCCGGGATATAGAGCTTGATCGAGCCGTTGGGGAGCACGGTGAGTTCGGGCTCGGTGTCGGATGTGGCGGGGCCCGGCCGGTCGTAGTTCTTCCATTCACCGTAAATCTGTTCATGCACGACCCCGGCAGGTCTGAGAAAATCGCCGTCGCGGTCCCTGAGGAACAAATGCAGGTCCATGGCATGGCCGGGCTCGGTCTCGACGATCATTGCCAGATCGGCGGCGCCGTCGCCGTTCCAGTCGCCGGTCGCCGCCGTGATGATCTTCTGGGTCTCGATCGGCTCCGCCAGGGCGGCGGCCGGCAGCAGCAGGACCAGACCGAATATTGTCGATCGCATGTAAATCCCCCGAGCTTGGGCAGGCCTGAGACGCAAGCGCTTCTCAGGAGGCCCGGCTCTGCCGCATCTCGGAACGGCTCGTCTCGTTGAGCAGCCGGCAGAGCGAAACCGCTTCACGACGGCTCAGGCCGATCAGCGCGATTTCCGAAAATTGCGCCGGCAGATCATGAACGATGTCCCACACCATCCATCGGCCGTTCGGCTCCATGACACATTCATAGCGCAATAGTTGTTCCTGCATCCGACCCCCGGCTTTGCTCACAGGACTGGTACAGTGTCGAGGTAAATGAGTTGTTGCGCCGCGAGAGTATTCCGCGGCTGTCAAAACCAGGCGTTGAATCCCGCAGCCGCGACGCGACGAGCAGCGGCCCGCACCGGGCCGATGGTGCCGATACGCTCGACAAGGCGGCAGGGCAGGGACGCTTCTGGCGTGAACGGAGGCCGCCGCCAAAATTGGATCAGGCGTTGCGGCTAGCCATATGCGCGTCGAGCTTCCTCCTCGAGGGGCCGTAACGCTTGATGATGGTTGCGGCCTCGCTTTGCGGTATGCCGTATTTGCGGGCAAAAGCAGCGACCTCGTAAGGCTCTTCGCTGGAGACCAGTTTGCGATCCTGCTTGGTCTTGGATTTGTCGTCGGCCATGGCGTCCTCCATCACATCTGGTCGTTATAGGGCTCCTTGGTCCGGCCGACCATCCTGGCCAGTTCGGCAAAGGACGGTACGCCGGTTTCACCCTGGGCATTGTTGGCCGCCTGCAGCAGCCTGAGCGGAAAGCAGACGGCGTCGCGGTTGGATGGCGACATGTCTTCATAGAGACGCTCGTCGCTGGTCATCGCCGCCTCGGCCCGGCGCAACGCGATGTCGACCTCGTCGACCGACAGCAGGCCCTTGTGGACCAGCGCGTTGTTGACGGCCGCGATCGCCATCATCAGTCCTTCGAGCTGGAGATTGGCGACGTTCATCGTCTTGCGTCCTTGCCGGGCTTCTTGGCGGTGCCGTCTGGCCGGATCGCTGCGCGGGGCGGGTTCTGGCCCTCCGAATGCCGGGTCTTGTCGTCGAAATCGTCAGCCGGCCTGGTCAATCCCATGCCGCCGGGCGGTGGCTTGTTGCCGGCCGCATCCTGCGAGAATTCGTCGGCCGCGTCGGGGCTCGTCTTTGCCGGATATTTCCTCGCTCCGGTCTCGTAGCGGTTCGGGTCGTCGGCCATGTCCTGTGCTCCGGTTGCAATGAGCAGATAACTTTCATGCGGCGGCAGCGGTTCCGTGGCGAAATCGACGTTGCCGGTGCGCAAGCCTTCGCAATCTGTCGGGTTTCGTGCATTCTTGTGCATGCCAACGATGCTTCGCTCCGACGCGCCGGCAAAATGCTGCTCCTACTGCGGCGGGCGCGACCACGACTACGAGGATTGCCCGAAGCGCAAAAGCGATGCCGAACGGCAGAAGGAGACGCCAGGCAACGCGCACCAGCCCGCTGCCGCGGCTGCAGGGGAAATCCGCTAGCCAGTCTGAACCACCCCGCCGGTCCGGCCGGCCGGCGCGAAGGCCCTTCCATGTCCAGAGGATTGCAATGCCGCCACTATTGTGGGCAAAAGCAGCACGGGCAATCAGGTTGGGGTGGGGCAATGACCGAAACGCAAGGCAATTCAGGCCGTCCGCAGGGCAAGCCGGGGACGGCATCGGGGTCGATCGGTTCCGGCCTGATCGCACTCGTCGTCGTGGCGCTCGGCGTCTTTGCGCTGTTTGGGTCCTGGTATACGATCGACCAGGGCGACCGCGGCGTGCTCTTGACCAACGGGGCGCTGAGTTCGGTCGTCGATCCCGGACTGCATTTCAAGCTGCCGTGGCTGCAGCGCGTCGAGAAGATCAGCCTGCGCCAGCAGGTGCTCAAATGGGGCTGCGAAAACCAGAACGATTGCAGCGGCCTGCCGGCCATGCAGGCCTATTCGCGCGACCAGCAGCCGGCCGACATGCGCGTCACCGTCAACTTCCACGTGCCGGCCGCCGAAGTCAGCAACGTCTACACCAATTACGGGTCGATCGAGGCACTGGCCGACCGTGTCATTGCCAGGAAAGCACCGCAGGAGATCAAGACGGTGTTCGGCCAGTACGACGCGGTGTCGGTGATCCAGAACCGGGCGAAGTTCAACAAGGACGTCGCCGAGGCCATCGCGGCGGTAACCGACGGCCCGGTGATGATCGATAGCGTGCAGGTCGAGAACATCGATTTCTCCGATGCCTACGAGCAGGCGGTCGAAGCCAGGATGACGGCGCAGGTCGAGGTGCAGAAGCAAGAACAGAACCTGCAGCAGGAAAAGATCAAGGCCGACATCGCCGTCACCCAGGCCAAGGGTCGCGCCGACAGCGTCAAGGCCGAAGCCGAGGCCAGCGCCTACAAGACCAGGGTCGAAGGCGATGCGACCGCGGGCGCCATCAAGGCTCGCGCCGCCGCAATCGCCAACAATCCGCTGCTGGTCGAACTGACCAAAGCCGAGAAGTGGGACGGGGAGTTGCCGAAGTCGATGATCCCGGGCTCCACCGTACCGTTCCTCGAACTCAGCACCCCCGCCGCAGCATCGAACTGAGGCGCGGCGCCGCGGCCGCAAACCAGATCAGGACCGCCGCGCGGTAGCCGTCCCAGTGCGGTCAGGGTTGAAGCACGGCGCCTCGGGCGATTGCTTGCGTTTGCCTGAGAAAAGCAGCCAGCAGTTCCATTCCCGCCGGCCAGTCGCCGAGACCGCTGTCGCCATTGATGTGGCCAAGCGGCCCGGCGATATGGAGATCGCTGCCCCAGCGCTCGGATTTCGCCCTGACATAGTCCAGCGAGCCGTAGGGATCGTTGGTGCTGGCGACAATCAGCGACGGAAAGCGAAGCCGTTGTTGCGGCGCGTCGGCGAAGGCCCGGGCGGAGGAGGGGAAGGCCGGCGACGCCGGGTCCGGAACCGCGACCAGCAACGCGCCGCTGATCTCGCGGGTGGAGATCCGCTGCCAGTGTACGACGAGCAGACAGCCGAGGCTATGGGCGACAAGCACCGGCGGTGTCCTTGCCTGGCCCACAGTGGTGTCCAGCGCAGCCACCCAGTCGTCGAAATCCGGCGCGTCCCAGCTCGCCGGATTGATCCGCCGCATCGCCGGGTTTGCCTGCTGCCAATGCGTCTGCCAGTGGGCTTTGCCCGATCCGCCGATGCCCGGCACAATGATGAAGTCGGTCATGCGAAGGCCTTCTCTCCTGATGCAGCGCGCAAATTCTAGGTCTTCTCCCGGGCGGCGGAATGGGAGATCATCGGAAAGCAGCGAAGAAATCCGATGGATTAAAGGCGATCATGCGGAACGGCGATTATCGGCCAAGGTTCGATCCCACCGATCTGGCGATCATCGAGATCATGCAGGAGGACGGCCGCATCGGCATCTCCGAGCTTGGCCGCCGCGTCGGCCTGTCCCAGCCCGCCACCTCGGAACGGGTGAAGCGGCTGGAGGAGCGCGGCGTCATCACCGGTTACAAGGCGGTGATCAATTCGGCAGCGCTCGGGCTCGGCACCATGGCGGTCATCCGCTTGCGCACCACGCATGAGCATATCCAGGCCTGCCTGAAGAAGTTCGCCCAATTGCCGGAGGTGGTCGAGGTGCTGCGGGTGACCGGCGAGGACTGTTTTCTGGTCAAGGTCGTGGTCCCTTCACCGCCCGATCTTGAAAGCATCGTCGACAGCATCGGCCACTACGGCACGGTGACGACAAATGTGGTTCTGCGCGCCGAGCAACCGAAGCGGCTGGGACGCGAATTGATGACCAGGGCCTGACCGGTCTATCGCTTGGTCTGCGTATGCCCGACGGCATTGGCGAACGAGATGCCGCCCTTGATCTCGCGCATCGCCATCGAGGTGATCGTGCGCCGCACGCCGGGCAGCCGGCTGAGCTCCTCGCGCAGCATCCTGTCGAGCGCCATCATGTCGACGGTGACGATCTGCAGGAGATAGTCGGCCTCGCCTGTCGTGGCGTGGCAGCGGCGGATCAGCGGATGCTTTTTGACCGCCGCCTCGAAGGCGTCCGACAGCTCGAAATCGATCGACACCTGGATGAAGGCCTCGATGCCGAAGCCGAGCTTGGCCGGGTCGATGCGGGTCGAGTAGCCGCGGATGACGCCGGCGTCCTCAAGCGCCTTGACCCGCTTCCAGCACGGCGTCTTGCTCAGGCCGACCTCATCGGCGAGCGCGGCAAAGGAGATGCGGGCCTCGCGTTCGAGCGCCGCGACGATCTTCCGGTCGACCGCATCCAGCATCATTCGTTCTTCCTAGCCGCTTCAGGAACAACTTTCGTCCTTCGTTTCCCGCCAATCGAATAACAGAAAGGGACAATGTTCGGCAAGAAAGCGATTAGACTCAGGGGACCGGGATCCAACAAGCGCCTGCGGTCCAACGGCCGGGGCAAGGAGCATGGCCATGGACAAGCAGGACTATTATGCCCGCATCGAAACGCCTGAGATGCGCGACTATGGCGTGTACCTCAAATGCGACAGGCTGCTCGCCTGCCAGAAGCCGCTGGCCGAGATGGTCAATGCCGACGAGCTGCAGTTCCAGATCGTGCACCAGGTCGAGGAGCTGTGGATGAAGCTCATCGCCTACACGTTGGTCGATGTCGTCGATTTCCTGGAAAGGCAGGACACGCATCGCATCATCACGCTGATGGGGCGCGTGCATCGGCTGATGCGCATGATGACGGCGCAGCTCGACCTGCTCGAAACCATGTCGCCCAAGGAGTACCAGCAGATCCGGCTGCAGCTCGGCAATGGCAGCGGTCAGGAATCGCCGGGCTTCAAGCAGCTGTTGCGCCTGCCGCCCGATCTGTGGCGGGCCTTCAAGGCGTCATACCTCGACGGCCGCGGCCTCTCGGTCGAGGACGTCTACGATGCCGGCTACGATCACGGCGACAGCTATGTCGTTGCCGAAGCGCTGGTCGAGTTCGACGAGCTGTTCCAGAAATTCCGTGCCAACCATCTCTATCTCATCCACCGCACCATCGGGCTCGGTGCCAAATCGCTGAAGGGCCGGCCGGTCGAATTGCTGGAGGCCGGCGCCCGCCACCGCTTCTTTCCGGAACTCTGGGATATACGCTGGACGATGACCGACCGCTGGGGCAGCCAGTATGGAACGGTACGGGAGCCGATCAGCCAGCCGGGGGCCAAGGTGGGGTAGTTCCAGACTTGGGTTCCTCGCCCGCGCGAAGCCTATCGCATTCACACATCTGGGTTGCGCTTTGCGGCGAAGCTCGATTCTATTTCGGCCGGAAAAGCCGAAGGAGGGTTGAATGAC